>BJHT01000009.1 GCA_014193395.1 Verrucomicrobiota bacterium | reverse complement strand
AGGCAAACGTGGAACGACGAATGACGAATGACGAATGTCGAACTGACTGAACTTCGCCATTCGCACTTCTGCATTCGCACTTTCCCAGCGCCATCGCCTGGTTCCGGGGAAATGCCCGGCGTCTCGGCATTGATCATCGACATCTTCACCACCTCGGAGTTAAGCGCCAACGGCGCGGCACATGCCAGCCCAGGGCAGCGCCCTGGGTATGCGTCCCAAAATCGTCAAGCCCTGAAGGGGCGGCACAACCATTGTTTCGCCCCTTCAGGGCTTGGGATAATCTTTGACGTTCGATCCCAGGGCGTTGCCCTGGGCTGGCATCTTACGCCCCTTTGGGGCTGAAGGCACCACAGCCACGCAGGAAGTCATCGGGGAACTCATCAAATGGCTAAGGACCTCGCGGCCGCCACCGGGACGGTCAGCGGTTTCGGCAGCGACGAACGTCCCAACGCGATGATCCTCTTCAACCCCGCCTGCACGCTCGCTCCCATCGCGGGCTGGCAACCCGCGGGGGTCGGGGCTGGGCTCACCACCGAACGATTGGGCGTGGTGAGCGAGGTGTAAGTCTTAACCGCGTTCAAGCTGCGGCTGCTGCACGCGGGCTTGTTCCCCGGGGAGCACACGCGCCCTCGCGTGTCGCCGGATGCGCCCTCACATCTGGCGTCGGGGTGCGCACGCCGCTGGCGTTCCGTTTTCGGCGGCCAGCCGAGAACTTCGTTCCACTCACTTTTCCCCGAAGCAGCAGCGGCCGACTGGGGAGCGAAGGTTTGGGCGGCCATCCAAACCGGCACGCGGGCCGCGTGCGCTCCCCAACCGGTGGCCAGACTCCAATGATGCGGCTGCGACCGGGACGGTCGCGCGCCGCTTGAGCAGCGACTTAGTTTGCCTTCTTCACCGGATGGGCGGTCAGGTTGGCGAGCGTTTGCTTTAGCTTCGCCAGTTCGGCGGCGTCGGCCGGCAGGGGATCGGGGCGGAAGGCGGGCAGGAGTTTTTCCCAGACGAGATCCAATTCCATCTGCATCTGGCCGGTTTGCGCGGTGATGGCGATGACGGCGTCCTGCTCGGGCAGCACGAGGCAGATTTGACCATCACGGCCGTCGCCGCGGTGGGCGTTGTGCTGGCAGCGCCAAAATTGGAAGCCGTAGCCCTGCCGCCAGTCAGGCGTCCGTCCGCTCGGGGCTTTGTCATTGTCCACCTGCTTGGAGGTCGCAGCTGCGACCCATTTTTCCGGGAGCAATTGTTTGCCCTGCCATTTTCCTTTTTGCAGATAGAGCTGGCCGAACTTGGCGATGTCCTCGGTGCGGACGAAGAGACCGTAGCCACCCAAACTGTAACCTTCGGCGGTGGCGCCCCATGCGGGATTCTCGATGCCGAGCGGCTCGAACAGGCGCGGCCTGAGATAGTCGAGCACGGTCTGACCGGTAGCTTTGGTGACAATCGCCGACAGAGTGTAAGTGCCGGGAGTGTTGTAACGGAAGTAAGTCCCCGGCTCGTGCGTGACCGGCTGCGCAAGGAAGCCCTTCACCGACGGGCCGGCGCTGAAATCAAATTTTGGTTCGACATCGTGTCCGCCGCTCATCGTGAGCAGGTCGCGCACGCGCATGGCCTTGAGATTCGTGGAGGGAGCGGCGGGAGCGTCGGCGGGGAAAAACTTCAGCACGGGGTCTTCCAGATTCAGCTTCCCTTCGGCCACCGCGAGTCCGACGGCGGTCGAGGTGAAGCTCTTGCTGAGCGACCAAAGGACGTGCGGTTTCTCCGCCGTCTCGGGTTTCCACCAACCCTCGGCGATGACCTGCCCATGCCGCACGAGCATGAAGCTGTGGAGAGTATTGATCTGTTTGTCCGCCGCCTCGACATAAGCGCGAATCGCCGCCGAGGAAATGCCCTGCGCCTCGGGCGTGCTGCGCGGCAGCGGCGTGCTGGCGGCGAAGGCGCGCCCACTGAGCGCGAGCAGCAGTAAGGCGAGGAGGAATGGGTGGGAAGTAGGTTTGTTTTTCATGGGGAGTCGTGGTGTCAGCAGGCAGGCCTGCGCTGTTAGCTTCGGCTGCGTTCGCCGAATGGCGGGTTGAACAGTTGAGAACACGCGACGGAGTGTCAGGTGTTGCCGTGGGTTTCGTCAACCGCCCCGGAGTTCATTTTTCGGGGGCCGAAGAAGTCTCGCTCAGTCAACCAACCCCGGCTGGCAAATTCCACCGCTTCTCGGCGCGCATCGCGTCCCGGTGGTCCATTTGAATCAGCCCGACTGAATAGTCATGACTAAGCCGTAACTATTCAGTCGATCCGACTTAATTCGACCACAGAGACACGATGAACACAGAGAAGAACGAGGGGCGGCGGCGGCTTCAGGAAGGCGCCAATTAGTGAAGGCCGAACGACCCGCGAGTCCTTGGTTTTCCTCTGTACTACAACCCTGCAGAATGCTCGCGCCCCGCGAGGATTTTGGCGCGCGGGCGGTCCCCGCCCGCAGCGGCTCCGCACCTGCGAAGGCGCAAGAAAACCCGAGCGCCCTGGCTCCGATGTTGCCGCTGCGACCGGGGACCGGTCGCGCTCCGCTTGGGCTGCGGTCCGGCCGCCCTGTGTTCATCGTGTCTCTGTGGTCCAAAAGATTCGGTTCGACTGAATGGATACGGCTGAGAGCGTGGCTGGATCGGCGCGGATTCGCTTGTCCTCACGGCCTGGGCGCGGTCGCGGGCGGAGTGACGCCGATCGTGCCGCGGAGGTTCCCTCTTAAGTTGATAAGCTGCAGGGTTTCTCCCGACGCGGGATCGAGCGCATTCTTCTCTTTTACGATCAGTTCGTCGGGATTCTGACTCAGGCGGACGGTTGTGATGTTGCGCTGGGCGGTCAGTTCGTAGCGATCCAGGAGAGTGCTGTCCACCGGCGGATCGAAATAGCCGGCCACGTCAGTCAACTTGGTCGGGAGCTGGCCACTGGTCGCCTTGCCGTAGCTTTGGAGAGCGCTGCCCAACCGGTCCATGAAGCGCTCCTTGGCCGCGTTGCGCAGTTGCCCGAAGGCTTTGCGCGCCTCCTCTTCGGATTCCCAACGCTGACCGAGCGCCACCTTGCGCCAGTCTTCGTCCTTCAAATATTTCAACTCGGGAATCCAGTTGGTCGGGGACTGGTTCAATCGCTGCCACAGATCCTGCGCCCGCAGGGTGATGATGTGGTCCACCTCCAGGTTGGCGGGCGGAGCGATTCGGGAAGCGGCGGCCGCGTTGTGGCTCACTTGGGCGGCGCGGGCGGCACTGGCGGCAGATGCCTTCAATCCTTGGAACTCCTGCGCCATCTGCCGCAACGGTCCCACTTCGCCGCGCAGCCGCATCAACTCGGCCTTGTCGCCCTCCTCCCGCTTGGCCTCGGTCTTGACCTGCTGCAATTCCGTGCGCAGACGCTCGCGCTCGCGCAAGAGACTGTTCACCTGTTCGCCGAGGGGCTGAATCTGTTCGCGAATGACTTGGTTCTCGACGCGCAGCCCGACGACCTGCCGCTGCTGCCAGGTGACTGCGCCGATCGCTGCAGCCAGCAGGACGACGATCAATATTTTCTTCATGGGCGTCATTGGGAGCCATCGCGATCCCGAGAAGGACGGACGTCAGTGACCAGGGAGGCCGGAGCACAAAGCAGGCAGGCGAACCATGGCGCAGGAAGCTTCGACAGTTTCACGGGACAGTTATTAGTCGATGACCAGGCATTTGCATAGCCGTGAGACGGTGGTCGCCAATTCAGATGGCGCGACTCTTTCTCCGGCTGCAAAACACCTCGAAGGTACAACCGAATCGCCGGGACTGACCCGCGGCTAATTCTTCGCCCTGGCGATTTTGAAAGACTCCGTGTCGAACCAAACCTCGCCTTTGCTGGCGCGGAGTTCGGCGACCAGGACGATTTCATCGGTGTCGGCAATTTCGATGACGTGTTCCAGCGTGGTCCAGCCCGAGCTGCCGACGAGTTTGTTCGTGCGCTGGCCGCCAGAGATGCGCAGGCCCGCACCGATGCCGGGAGGATCACTGATGGGCTGGATGCCGGCACATTTCGCGCGTGCAGTGAAACGGTATTTGCCGGGCGGCAGCGTCACCGGCGCGCGCCACGACGCCACCGTCCCGCCACTCTTGGCCAGGATGTGATAGGTCGCACGACCGTCCACCTTCGGCTGGTCTTGCTGCGGCTCGCCGGAGTCCTGCTTGGCTTCCCAACGTTTGATCTGGGTGGTGCCGTCCGCCGCGAACTTGATCGGCTCCGGTGGCGGCTCGCCAAGCTGCCGGGCGATGTCGCGATGGCGCCCGGTAATACGGTCGCGCAAACTCGCCACCTGGCCCTGATGTTCCCGTGCAACGTTCGGACTGATGGCGGTGAGACCACTCTGAATGACCGCACTGATCTCATTCACATGCGCGAGCAGGTCCTCGAGCTGGAAAACGCTGGTGAAGAGTTTCTGCGCCTGCTGCTCGTAAAGCGCACGGCCCTGCGGCGTTTGCATGAAGGCGGCGGTGACCATGCCATTGAGGCCGCCGGGCCGCCGCGCGTGCTGGCCGCCACCGAACATCTGATCCATGCCCGAAGGGATGAACACCAGCTTGTCAGTCGTCGGGTCGTGATACATCCGGTAATTATTGCGGTTGTGCGTGTAGCCGTCCCAGTGGGCGGTGAAGACTTCCAGCACCGTGAAGGCCGCGAAGCGCTCCACATCAAGACGTTTGCTCAACGCCTCCCAGCGTTTCGCGGGATCGGTCTCGCGCGCGGCCAGCGCGAGTTCCTTCAGGTCGCCCTGATCGTCGGGATTCTCGCCGGCGGTCTTTTGTTTCTTGGCGTCGATGTCCTGGCAGAAGCCGCCGTCGTAAAAATTCCCCGTTGCATCCTTGAAATAACGATGGATGAAATCCTTCGCGTAACCTTCCTTCACCACGAAAAATCCCAGGTCCCGCCCGTTGAGCTTCACCCGGCCCCACGTCACTTTCGGCGCCGGCACGCCGGCCTTGTCGAAGAGCCAGCCGCAAAGGTTTTCCGTCATGTAACCCGGGTCCTGCACGGAGTTGTTGAGATGCAGCTTGTGGATGCCTGCGAGTCTCTGCCCCTCCTGAAACTTGCCGAAACTCAACGTGAGCGCGGGCTTGTCATTGAGGCCGCGGAAGCTGCCCGCGCCGCCCTTGAGATGAACGCCGCAGTCCTTGGCCAGGAATGCACCGTCCACCGTCACGTCGCATTTCACGTAGGCGCGGTTGTCCTTCTGCAGTTTTTTGTAGTCCTCCGGTGGAATCTGGATGACGAACGTATGCGCATTGGTGGCCGCGAAAAACGCCTCGCGCTCGGAAACCTTTGCCGCCGCCCCGAGCGCGCGCGGCGCTGGCACCAGCACGAGCACGGCGACTGACAGGCTGAGAAGTTGAGCGATCATCGGACGGGAAGTTCGGGCCGACGCAATGTCGATTCAAGCAAATCCACGGAACGGCCAGGCCGGCTGAGGCAACCCGCGGCCGCTCACTTCAGCGGCACGACGGCGAGGTAGATGTTCGTCGTGCCCTCGTGGGTCGAGTAGTAGCTGACGAGCATGTTCGCGCCGTCCTCCACGGCTTCGAGATAGGCGCAGTCTCCGCCGGAAGGCAGATCACAGTAGGGCGTCAGTTTCCCGTCGGCGAAGATGTAGATGCGCGAACCAGTGGCCTTGCCGGCCACGAGCGCGCGGGACAGGAGATAGGTCACGCCGCGGAACGTGTGGACACTGTGCCCGCTGAAGTGCGGCACGTCCGCCGGACGCGCCTTCCATTCGGCATACGGCGGGTCTGACTCGAGAATCTGCGCCTGTGGGCTGCCGTATTTCTGGCGCAGAAAGGCCGTGGCATGGTGCCGGGCATCGAAAAACAGCGTCGTCTCGCTCTCCCAGTTGCCGGCGCGGATGGTGGATATCTTCTCCCATTTCAACCCGTCGGTGGATTTCACCAGATGCACGGCGCGGCCTTTGCCCGCAGCGGTTTCGTCTTTCTTGTGTGCGGCGGCGTAGAAAGTGCCGTCATGCACGACGGGCTTCCAAAGGATGAACTGCGGCTCATAGACCGTCACCGGTGTGCTCCACGTCTTGCCATCGTCGGTGTAGGTGAGCCAGGTCGTGAGCGTCGCGCCGTTCATGGCCGGGCAGTAAAGGAAGAGCCTTTTCTCCGTCACCACGAACTGCGGGTCGCGGTCGTCCTTGGCCACATCGAGCTTGTGAGCCGGCCGCCATTCCTTGCCGTCCTTGGAGCGCAGCACGAGGACATCGGCGGTCGCCGAGTTGTGCGCATCACCGGAGCGGAAGGCCAGCCACAGCTCGCCCTGGAAGCGGCGCAGGGCCGTGAAGGCATTGTGCCTGCCGTTCGCATAAACCGTGCGGACTTCCAACGGTTTCACCATTCCGTCAGCCGCCGCGGCAGACGACAAGGAGAGCTCGGAGGCGGAGCAGAA
This sequence comes from Verrucomicrobiota bacterium, assembly GCA_014193395.1. Taxonomy (GTDB): domain Bacteria; phylum Verrucomicrobiota; class Verrucomicrobiia; order Limisphaerales; family BJHT01; genus BJHT01. Next base: position 55,320 of record BJHT01000009.1, on the reverse strand, counting down.
TGTGGCGAGTGCGAGCAGAGCGACGGGTTTCATGCTGGCATGGGACGACGAGAGCCAGCCGTGGCCATTCAGTCGCAAACGCCGAGGCGGCTTGCCCCGCTTTTACCGCGCTGCGCTTGACCCGACACCGGCCGCGTCGCAACCTCCGCGCGCATTAGTTTGTTCAGCATGTCCAACCACCACCAGTCCCGGAACCTGTCATGGGAATAGCCCTCAACGCCGCCAAGATGTTGCTGCAGGCGAAGCGGAGCGGCGTGCGCTTCGACGAAACCCTCACCCTCGGCCGGCAGTACATGCTGCTCGGCCCGGAACGAATCGAAGCGCTCCTGACGGAATATGGCTGCTGGCCACCGCCCGAGGGCGCGGAGGCGTTTCGCCGCGCGCTGCGCGAAACCCGCTGGCGGTTCGAGCTGTTCGCCCGCGCGCTCGGGGCCAAAAACGTTTCCTCGTGCGATGCCTCGGCCTACGAACAGGCCACCTTCGTCCATGACTTGAACCAGCCGGTGCCCGCCGATCTGGAGCAGCGCTACGACGTGGTGATCGACGGCGGCACGCTCGAGCATGTGTTCAATTTCCCCGTCGCGATGGCCAACAGCATGAAGCTGGTCAAACCGGGCGGCCACCTGATCCTGTTCACGCCGGCCAACAATTATTTCGGCCACGGCTTCTACCAGTTCAGTCCGGAGTTGTTCTACCGCGTGCTCGCGCCGGAGAACGGCTTCGTCGTCGAACGCATGCTCGGCTGGGAGGAAGGCGACGGCATGTCCAGCCTGTTCGGTGTCAACTACAGCTTCCCCATCGAAGGCCCGTGGTACGACGTGCCCGATCCCGCCGTGGTCCGCCAACGCGTCACCCTCCTCAACCGCACCGAGGTCGTGCTGTTCGTGCTGGCTCGGAAGGTCGCGCACGTGCCGCTGTTCCAGAAAACCCCGCAACAAAGCGACTACGTGCCGCAGTGGCAGACCGGCACCACCGTGGACCCGTTCCATCAATCCGGCTGGGGCCGCCGCGTCATCGCCTGGTTGCTCGGGCATTTCTCGGAAACCTTCTGCCGCGAATGGATGTCGCGCCTGGCGCTGGTGGCGGACCCGTTCCGGCTGCCCCTGCATCGCCGGCGAAAATCCTTCAAGAACCGCGAACTCTACCGCCGCTCGGACCCCGGTCCGTAGGTGCGGGATTGACCATCGTCAACGGGTTGCGTTTCCCGAGCACCCCGCTTCCAGCGCCCGGTGCTTCCCCCGCGCGCGCCGGTCATGCTAACGTCCGCCCACATGCCCGCACTCAAGCTCGAGTCAATCGCCCTCCGCCTGCGCGACAACGACGATGTCGTCGTCCTCAAACGCCCGCTCAAAGCCGGCGCTGAATTCACTTTCGGCGACCGCACCTTCACCGCCGCGCGCACGATTCCCGCCGGGCACAAGCTCGCCGTGCGCGAGCTGCCCACCGACGCGCCGATTCGGAAATACGGGCAGATCATCGGCTTTGCGTCCGCGCCCATCGCGGCCGGCGAGCACGTTCACACGCACAACGTCGCGCTGCGGGATTTCGCGCGGGACTATGCCTTCTGCGCGGACGCACGACCGCTGACGCCGCACGCGCCGTCTGAGCTGCGCACGTTCGCGGGCTTCGCGCGGCCCGGTGGCGCGGTGGGCACGCGCAATTATGTCGCGATCATTTCCACGGTGAATTGCTCGGCGTCGGTTTCCAACTACGTCCGCGACCGTTTCCGCACGCCGGAGTTTCAGCGCGATTTTCCCAACGTGGACGGCGTGATCGCCTTCACGCACAAGAGCGGCTGCGCCTACGATCCCGGCGAGCCGCAGCAGGTGCTGCGGCGCGTGCTGGCGGGCCTCGCGCGGCATCCGAACATCGGCGGCTACGTGATGATCGGCCTCGGCTGCGAGGTGAACCAGCTCCAGGAAGTGCGCAAACAATTCGCCCTCGACACCGTCCGCCCCGGCGACGCCGCGCCGATTTTCCTGAACATCCAGAGCGAAGGCGGCACCCGCAAAACCGTCGAGGCTGGCGTGGCCGCCGTGGCGAAACTCCTGCCGCAGGTCAACGCCCATCGCCGCACGCCACAGCCGCTCAGCCAGATCATTCTCGCTGAGAATTGTGGCGGCTCGGATGGCAACAGCGGCATCACCGCCAATCCTGCGCTCGGCGTCGCGTCCGACGAACTCGTGCGCTTCGGCGGCACCTCGGTGCTCGCGGAGACACCCGAGATTTACGGGGCGGAACATCTTCTCACCCGCCGTGCCGTCACGCGCGAGGTCGGCGAAAAACTCATCGAACTCATCCACTGGTGGGAAGCCCACGCGCGCTTGCACAACGCCACGATCGACAACAATCCCTCGTTCGGAAACAAGGAGGGTGGCCTCACCACGATCTACGAGAAAAGCCTCGGCGCCGTGGCCAAGGGCGGCCAGGCCCCGCTCATGGCCGTCTATCGCTACGCCGAGCCGATCACCGCCAAGGGCTTCTGCTACATGGACACGCCGGGCTTCGATCCCGTGAGCATGACCGGCCTGATCGCGGGCGGCTGCAACGTCGGCGTCTTCACCACCGGCCGCGGCAGTGTCTATGGCTGCAAGCCGTCGCCATGCCTCAAGGTCGCCACCAACACGCCGCTCTACGAACGCATGGAGGAGGACATGGACATCAACGCCGGCACCATTTTGGAAGGCAAAGAAACCGTGGCCGAAGTCGGGCACCGCATCTTCGAGAAAATCGTCAGCGTCGCCGGCGGCGAGAAAACCAAGAGCGAACTCGCGGGGCTGGGCGATGAAGAGTTTGCGCCGTGGATTTTGGGGCCGACGTTTTGAGCGGAGAGCCGCGTGTGAACACGCACCGAAGTAGCCGCCGAGGTGACGAGGTGGAAACGACACACGCAAATGCCGCGGAAATCCGCCTCCTCACGTCGGCGGCTACGGCGCGTCGGCGGTCTTCACCCAAGCGGTTTGGAGTGCGGTGACTTGTCACCGCTTTCCAGAGGCGGCCGGTCGCCGTCGGAGGTCCGAGCGCGTGAGCATGTGACGGGGCGATCACAGCTCGCGCCAGCGGTGGCGTGCCCGCGTAGTCGGAGCCGCACTGAGGCCCGACGGCGACCAGTCGCCTGCGCAAAAGCGTGACAAGTCACCGCACTCCAAACCGCCAGGCCGCGCCCCAAGCGCGGATGGCGCGCGGGCGGTCCCCGCCCGCAGCGGCCACGCACTTGCCGCGGTGCCGGGAAATTCCGTCGATCTCTTCCTATTCCACACGCTGCGACCGGGGACCGGTCGCGCGCCGACTGCGCCTTCGCGGGCCGCGCCGCCTACCCCTCGCGATCTGCCCGGAGGATTTTGGGCAGCACACACACGGCCCAAATCACCACGCCCGCGACCCAGCACCACGCGGCGCTCACGTAATGGCTGAGCATGGACTTGGGCAGGAAATCGCCGCTCACCCGGCTGAGCATCCCAAGAAACAACAGCACCCCCGCCGTCGTGAGCCACGGTTGGAAGCGATCCAACCGCTCGCGTTCGCCGCTGTGACCGAACACCACGCGCGTCCCGACCCCGAGCGTGATGAGTCCGAAGCCGGTAATTAGTTCGATGTGGGATAATCCCACCCGCATGCCCGGCAGCCATGCCGCCGCGAGGACGCCGAGCGGCAGGCACGCGAGGCCCACGAGCAAAAACCACTGCACGCCGTTCCACGACCAGCGCAACCGTTCGAGCGGCATCTCGTTCCATAAATACGCGACGATCGTCAGCGCGCGAATCGTCCCGGCCGAGCGCGTCCAGCCCGCAGCCTCCAGCGCATACGACGCCACGATGAGCACGCCGGCGCCGCCCGCCACAGACACGGCGCGCCGCCATTCCGGCGTGGTGGCGATGGAGGTTTCAAACTTCCGCCGCGCGCCCAGCCCGAGAAAACGCGGCAGCAAGAAACCGCCCGCACCGAGGATGCACAACAAGATGAACGCGTGATAACCCCACAGCCGGCCGAGCAGTTCCAACGCCGTCGCGGCCTCCGCCCGCGTCCCGATGCTCTGCGCCGCAATCCCCGCCACCGCGCACGCGAAGCCCAATCCCACCAGCACAAAACTGGGCGGCGGCAAATCCCGTCGGGCCCGCAGCCGCGCGCCGAGCAGCACCGCCAGCAGCGCGATTTCGCCGACGAACAAGCCATCGCCCAGCGCGGTCGCGCCGAGCGTGTGCGCCGCGACATTCGCCAGAAACAATGCGAGCAGCGGCAACACGCAGCGCGCGGACAGCGGCGCGGTCTCGACCAAACGCGGGAATGCAGTCCCTAGAAAACCGAGAAGAAACCCGCCGAAGAAGCCCTGGATCATCAGCCGTGCGTGGCGCAGTCCGGGGTAATCGGTCATCCAACCCGACAGCACCAGCGGCCACAGCAGCACACCGATCAAGCCCGCCAGCACGGCGGCGGGAAAAAAGAGCCGGAACGGCTCTTCGTGCAGATCGGCGAACGTCACGCGCGGCGTGTCAGACCGCCCCGCCGCCGCGGCCTGTCGCCGGGCCTGACGCGGACAGCGTGGTGCGGGCGTGGGTGCGTTGGATTCGCTCATGGAGGAAAGCTCAAAGGATAAAGCTCAAAGCTCAAGGGAAGACTCCAAGCAGCAAGCACCAGTGGCGGACGCGCTCGGGCCATGGCCCGATCTTCCCGGCGTAGCGCAGGCTTCCAAACCTGCGCTACAAGGGGCGATGCGCGGCGGTGCCCGTCCCGACCACTCGGGGCCGGAGCAAGTTTGGCCCTTGGCCCTTGGCTCCTTCCCTTGAGCTTTGAGCTTTGTCCTTGGAGCTTTTTTTCCGGCCCGTCGGCTTCCCTTCCCCCGCGATTTCGCTACGCTCCGGACATGCCCGACCCAGCCCCTGAATTCTTGGACCCGTTCGACGAGTGCCCGTGGCTGCCCGCGCGCGAGCTGTTCCGCCGCCTCGGCTACGAGCCGCTGCCGCCCGCGGCGGTGGATGATTTTCAACTGCGCGGACGCCTCTGGGAGTTCATCCACGCGCTGGCCGGACGACGTTTTTATCTGCGTGACAGCAATCATCTCAGCGACCGCGAACTGTATGTCTGGTTGCACGACCGCTGGTTTGGCGAGGAGGTCGCGGACATTCCGTTTGCGGCCGGCTGGAACTGTCATGTGTGCGTGCTCGACCCGGAGATTGCCGACGCGCGCGAAACGCAAATCTGGCTGCGCTATTTCGCCACCGAAAAAGAACGCGCCGCCTGGGCCGCGCTGAATCCGCACTCGCCCCTGCCGCCGCACCAGCCCGCGCCCCACGACCGCGACCGCTGGCTGCCCGAGCCGCCCGGTTTCCGCCCCGACGACGAAGCGGGAGATTCGGATTTTCCCGGCCCCGAGGACTTGGAGGACGAGGACGAGGACGCCCCGGATGAAGATGATCCGCTGGGCTTGCAACAGGCCGACGCGGACATCCGCGCGCAAAAACGGCGCGAGGAATCTGCCGCCGTCACCGGGGGCGAGGAGTCCGGCGACTGGCAACGCCCCGTTGACAAGCTCCAGAGCGCGCAAATCCCCCTGCTGCCGCCGGCCGAACTCACCGACGAAACCCTCACCGCGCAACTCTGGCAGCTCCTCCACAATCTCTACTGCACCGGCTTCTACGTGCTGCACTCCGACCATCACAGCGACGCCGAACTCTACGCGGAACTGTGGCGACGCGGGCTGCGCGACGAGGCGTTGCTGCCGGGAAAATCCCGCAACGGCGGCTGGTTCCACGATTTCGTCGGCAGCGGCAGCGACGAACATCAGGCAATTTTTCTCCGCTATCACGCCACCGACGAACAGCGGGAACACCACCTCCGTGACTGGCCGGACGACCCGCTGCCGCCCAAGACCCCGCGCCCGTTCAACCGCGATTGGCGGCTGCCCAAGGGTCCGTTTTAGGCCACGCTCCGATGCAGTTTCGTTTCGGCACAAATCCACGCCATGCCAACGAACCATGCACCGATCGCCGAATCCGCGGTAATGCCACCGGCGGGTCCAAGCCACCCTGAACCGCCAGGCAGCCCTCCCGGACGACGCGGACCGAAGGGCCTCGGAGCGCTGATCAAATCGCAGGCGGGCCCGAACGCCGTTCGTCCAAAATACAAAATCGTCGCCGAGAACGTCGGCCATTTGCTCCCTGTCCCCGAGGATTTCTCCGAGGGTAGGTCTTCCGTTGTCGGCCGGAAGTTGGATGCGGTGGAAGTTCGCGAACCTGATTCTCGGCCTCACCCGGGAGGCCCGCTGCCCGCCACGTGCGATTCCCCGGACGCCGCAGCCCAGTCAGCTTTGATTCCAGCGTCCCATCAGACATCCGCGCCCCGCCTGCCATTTCGGAACAAATACTGTGCGATGCAGGGGATCGACCATAACGCGTATGTCCGGCACCTATTCTTCCGCTGTGCGCCGCCGTGGGCGCTGCCATTCCTCGGGATGCTGTGGATCTTCCATCGCCGCTCGCTTGCCAACGACTTCCGACTGATCGACCAGGTCGCCGAGGTCACAACCTATCGGGAGTTTCTGGGAGCCGTGGAGACTTTCACCTATCGCAACCGGGAGAGCGGCTACCTGCGCGAAGTGCTGCGAATCCGCCTGTCGGCCAATTCATTGATGCACTTCGGAGCGCGACTCATGCAGCCCGGCGCCCAGTCTATCCGGCGGAAATAAACCGGAACCCCGCGCCGCAGCGACGACCGGCCGACAGGGATGTCGGATGAATTGCTCCGCCATGCGATGGAGTTGAGTTAAACGACCTAGCGCAGAACAGAACACCCCCGGGATCGGAAGTACGCACAAGGGAAGGTGGATGATCGAAATCGGACGCCTGATCGACGCTCTCCGGATGCTGGGAGCCGTGCTGGACACGGCGGTCGTGAGTACAGGTGAGTTGGCGGCTGAAACTGGGCGGGGAATGGTGAGGTGACGTAATCGGACTGGCGATCAGCCGTTGATGTGTCACCCCACATTCCCCGGCCCGGTATTCTCCTAAAAACTTCCAACTGCTCCGCCACTGGTGTTTCCGGCGCGACCGGGAACCTGTCGCACCCGCTTCAGTTGCGACTTGGCCGCCCGGTCTCCAGCTCGTCCCTGGGATTCAAGTTACCAGCGGCCAGCCGTAATCATCGCCGAGGTTTTTCCCGAGTACTGCGCCCGCCGCGAGGCAACACCGCAACGCCACCGGCCCCAGCGCGGGTTTGACACCCTCGGGTGGATTGAGAACCATGCCGACCCACGTATTGGGCGCCGCCCGCAATGCGGCGTTCCAAACCAGGGCCGGGCAGCAAACATCCAGCAGGCAGGCGGGCCGGCGAGCGTCGGTGAATTCATGCAAACATTGTCCACGGTAGGCGACCGGGTGCTCGCGCGGGGGCGCGGGGACAGCCCGTACCGGCTCCGGCTGGCGGCCGGCACGGCGGACGTGCGGGCCGCGCAGTCGCTGCGTTTTCTGGTGTTCAATCTGGAGTTGAACGAGGGCCTGGAGCAGTCCTTTGCCACCTGTCTGGACGCCGATCCGTTCGATGAAATCTGCGATCACCTGCTGGTCGAGTTCGTGCGCACGGGCGAGGTCGTCGGAACCTATCGGATGCAGACTGGCGCGAAGGCGGCGGAGCATCGCGGCTATTACAGCGGCCAGGAGTTTGACCTGACGCCGCTGGAGCCGTTGCGCGGCGAGATTCTCGAACTGGGCCGCGCGTGTGTGCATCAGGAGCACCGCAACCTCGCGGTCCTCGGCCTCTTGTGGAAAGGCATCTCGGATTACGCGCGCGCGGCGGGCGTGAGCTGTGTGATGGGTTGCAGCTCGGTCACCTCGCAGGATCCGGCGGTGGGCGCGGCGATGTATGCGGCGCTGCGTCCGCGGCATCTTGCGCCGCCGGCGTGGCGGGTGGATCCGATTCCGGCCTGGGCCTGCGCGCTGGACCGGACGTTGGAGAAAGCGCCGAAAGTCCCGAAGCTGCTCGCCGCGTATCTCTCGCTCGGCGCGAGCATCTGCGGGCCGCCGGCGATTGACCGCGAGTTCAAGACCATCGATTTCCTGACCTTCCTCGATCTGCGAACCCTGCCCGAGGCGACGGTCCGCCGCTATCTCACCTGATGCGGTGGCTGCGACATCCGCTGCGGGCAGGCTTCCGGCTGACGGCCTTTTTCGTGGTCGCTGCGGGCGCGCTCACCGAGCATTTCCTCCTCATCTGGCCGCGTGAAAAGGGATTTGATTATGTGCGGCGCGCGCGCTGGTCGCAGCGGTGGGGGCGTCGGTTTCTCCAAGTGTTGAGCGTCGAGGTGACCGTCATCGGCGAACCACCAGCGGACGGATTATTGGTCGCCAATCATCTCGGCTACGTGGACATCCCGGTACTGGCGGCGGCGAGTCCGATGGTGTTCGTCTCGAAGGCGGAGGTGCGCCGCTGGCCGGTGATCGGCTGGCTCACGCGCTGCGCGGGCACGATCTACGTGGACCGCAGTCGCAAGGCGGATGTCGTGTCGGTGAACGAAGGCTTGGAGGCGGTGGCGCGGCAACACGCGTTGCTGTGCATTTTTCCCGAAGGAACCAGCACGGGCGGCGACCGCGTGCTGCCGTTTCGTCCCGCGCTGCTCGAACCGGCCGTGGCGCGCGGCTGGCGCGTGAGCACGGCGTGGATCGGCTATCGCGTGCCTGGTGGTTCGGCCGCCGATGAAGTCTGCTACTGGCGCGACATGGTCTTCGGTCCGCATTTTCTCAACCTGCTCGCGTTGGAGAAAATCGTGGCTGTCGTCGCGTTCGGTCCGACCGTGCCCAGTGGCGACGACCGCAAGCAACTCGCGCAACAACTGCACGCGGAGGTCAGCCGGCTCGCGGAGCGGCACGGGGCGATGTGACAAGCCTGTCGGCGCGCAGGCGGTCCCCGCCCGCAGCGGCCCCGCACCCGCGAAGGAACAGGAAATCTTAAACGCCCCGGCTCCGATGCTGCCGCCGCGACCGCGGACCGCTCGCGCTCCGCTTGGGTTGCGGCGGCGCTGCGCTGCGTTGTTCATCCGTGTCCATCCGTGTTTGAAGCCGTCGCCATACCCGCCCCGCCGTCTTCCCGATTGCGCATTTCCGCCGCCGGCAGGCTAAAGCGAAAGTCCGCCCCCTGCCCCGCTTCGCTCGTGACCCACGCGCGTCCGCCGTGGGATTGCACGAGGTGCTTCACGATGGCCAGCCCGAGCCCGGTACCGCCTTGCTCCCGGGATCGCGCGCGATCCACCCGGTAGAAGCGCTCAAACACACGGTCGATGGCCGCGGGCGGAATGCCGGGACCGAAGTCGCGCACGGAACATTCCACCCCGTGGTTCGCGTCACTCGTCGCGCTCACGAGCACGCGCTTCCCGGCGTGGCCGTATTTGATCGCATTGTCGAGGAGGTTGCCGAGGACCTGCTGGAGCCGCTCGGCGTCGGCGTGGACCAGCAAGCCGGCGGGCACCTCGTTGAGCAGCCCGACGTTGCGCTCAGCCGCCCGGCCGCCCAGATCATCACAGGCGCGTTGGACGGCGGCGTGCAGCTCCAGCGGTTTCGGATCCAGGTGGAGCTGCCCGGATTCCAAGCGCGCCAGAGTCAGCAAATCGTCGATGAGAAAGCCGAGGCGGTCGGCGTGTTTTTCAATCATCTGCAGAAAACGCGTCGCCACGGCCGGGTCATTTTTCGCCCCGCCGAGCAGGGTCTCGGCGAAGCCTTTGATGAGCGTAAGGGGCGTGCGGAGTTCGTGGCTGACATTGGCGACAAATTCCCTGCGGGTGTTTTCCAACTGCTTGAGGCGCGTGACGTCATGGAAGACGAGGATCATGCCCAGCGAATCGCCCTGCCGGTCGAGGATGCGGGCGGAGTTGACCTCGAGGAAACACCGCGGTTGACCGAGGAGTTCTAGCTCGAAGTCACCCACCTGGCCCTCGCGCACCGTGCGGCTGACCAGTTCCTCGAGCTCGTGCAAACGGAAAGCCTCCATGATGGCGCAGCCGCGAATGTCGCGCGCGACGCCCAGCAGACGCTCGAGGGGTTGGTTGACCAGGCGCACCTTGAGCTTGGAATCGAGCACCAGCACGCCTTCCACCATGCTGTCGAACAGCGCCGCCTGCTGCGCCTGCTCGCGGGCCAGCGCCTCGGCGTGCCGGCGACTGTAAGTTTCGATCGTGTGCTGGAGCCGGGCGTTCTCGGCCTCGAACCGGGCGAGGCGGCGACGGGTGAGCCACAACAGCCCGCCGAGGATCATGGCGAGCAAGGTGAGGAATCCGGGCCACATGGTGGGCAACGCTCGGGGGCGGGGCGCGGGGAATCAAGCCTCGACAAAGCGGTAGCCAACCCCGCGGACGGTGTCGAGGAAGCGGGCCGCCTTGCCGATTTTGTCGCGCAGCCGCCGCATGTGGGTGTCCACAGTGCGAGTGTCGATCAGACTTTCATAACCCCACACGTCGCGGAGCAGCGTCTCGCGCGACTGCACGCGCCCGCGGCGCTCGGCGAGCGTGGTGAGCAGTTTGAACTCGGTGGCCGTGAGCTCGACCGGCTTGCCGGAAATGGTGACCTGATGCTTGGGCTGGTCGATGTGCAGTTCGCCAATGTGGATGGAGTCGAGCCTGGGTTCCGTGGCCGCGCCGCGGCGCAGCAGACCTTTGACGCGCAGCACGAGTTCGCGCGGGCTGAATGGTTTGGTCAGGTAATCATCCGCGCCGAGTTCGAGGCCGAGCACGCGGTCCACCTCCTCGGCCTTGGCGGTGAGCATGATGATCGGCACGGCGGCCGTGGCGGAGTCGCGACGGAGGAGCTTGCAGACCTCCAGTCCGTCAAGCTCCGGCAGCATGACATCGAGCACGATCAAATCCGGCCGCGAGTCTTTCGCCCGCTGGAGCGCCGCACGGCCGTCCTCGGCGGATATGACAACGAAACCAGCCGCCTTGAGATTGAACGCGACCAACTCGACCACGTCCGGCTCGTCGTCCACGATGAGAATTTTCTGTTTCACGATTGGTGACTTCTTGGAGTCCACAGCGTCCCCACCCGTTTTGCTCTATGTCCAGCGTGTCTCTGTGGTTTGCCGTCCAATTCCGACTCAATGGCAACGACTCACATATGCCGGATGTCCTGCGCCTCGTAGATGTACACCACCTCCTCGGCGATGTTCGTGGCGTGGTCGGCGATGCGTTCGAGGCGCTTGGAGATGGTCATCAGGTGCAGGCACCGCGTGATCGTGGCGGGGCTTTCAACCATGAAGCTGACCAGTTCGCGTTGGAGCTGCTTGTGAATCTGGTCCACCTCCTTGTCGCGCGGAATGACGGCACGGGCCTTGGCGGTGTTGCGATTCACAAACGCGTCCAACGAATCCCGGAGCATCTCCAGCGCGAGCACGGCCATGCGCGGAATGTCAACGTAGGGCTTGAGCTGCGGCTCCTGATTCAAGTCGATCGCCCGGCGCGCGACGGACGTGGCTTCGTCGCCGACGCGCTCCAGGTTTTGGGAAATCTTCATCGCCGCCGTGATCAGCCGCAGATCAGTGGCCAGCGGGGCCTGCGACAAGAGCACGATGGCCCGCTCGTCCACGCGTTTCTCCAGTTCGTCGAGCACCTCGTCGTCGTTGATGACTTCGCGCGCCAGGGCTTCGTCACGCCGCACCAGGGCATCAATGGACTTCGTTACCATCGCCTCGGCGCGGCTGCCCATGGAGAGGAGCAGTTCCTTCAGCGCGACGACATTGTCGTTAAATTGCAGGGTCATAATTTTCTGGTGTCTGGTTACCGCTTCAGCCGTTGCGATTTAGTTGAAACGGGAAATGAGACCACAGAGACACGATGAACACAGGGCGGCCGGGCCGCAACCCACGCGGAGCGCGACCGGTCCCCGGTCGCAGCAGCACCATCGGAGCCAGGGCGCTCGGGTTTTCTTGCGCCTTCGCAGGTGCGGAGCCGCTGCGGGCGGGGACCGCCCGCGCGCCAAAATCCTCGCGGGGCGCGAGGATTCTGCCGGGTTGTAGTACAGAGAAAGACCAGAACCGGAGTCGGCGTCGGGGAGTCACCCAGCAGTAAGTTCCTCCGCATCGGCGAATGCCTGTTCTTCTCTGTGTTCATCGTGTCTCTGTGGTGCAATTAAAGCGGTTCCATTGAATGGTCACACCTCACCCGAACCGCCCGGTCACATAGTCTTCGGTCTGTTTCTTTCCCGGATTGGTGAAAATCTTCTGCGTGCTGTCGAACTCGACGAGTTCACCGAGATAAAAAAACGCCGTTTGGTCCGAGATGCGCGCGGCCTGCTGCATGTTGTGCGTCACGATGACGATGGTGAACTCGCGTTTCAACTCGATGATCAGTTCCTCGATTTTCGACGTGGCGATCGGATCCAGCGCGCTGGCCGGTTCGTCCATCAGCAGAATCTCCGGCTTGATGGCGACGGCGCGGGCGATGCACAGGCGCTGCTGCTGCCCGCCGGAGAGGCCGAGCGCGCTGGTGTGCAGGCGGTCCTTCACTTCGTCCCACAGCGCCGCCGCGCGCAGGCTCTGCTCCACGGCGGCGTCAAGGTCGGACCGGCTCTTCATGCCGTGCAGCTTGAGGCCGTAAGTGATGTTGTCGTAGATGGATTTCGGGAATGGATTAGAGCGTTGAAACACCATGCCGATGCGTTTGCGCAGTTCGATCACATCCACGTCCGGGCTGTAAATGTCGTGCCCGCCGATCTTGATCGAGCCGGTGATGCGCACCGAGTCGATGAGATCATTCATGCGGTTGAAGCAGCGGAGGAACGTGGATTTCCCGCAGCCCGATGGCCCGATGAACGCCGTGACCAGCCGCTCGCCGAGCGTGAGCGAAATGTTTTTCAGCGCGTGCGCGGAGCCATAGTGGAGGTTCACCTGCTCGCTCGCGATCAGCGGCGCACCCGCGCCCGCGGTGGGGGCGTTGGCGTTGAGGGTGACTTGCGAGGGGGAAAAAGCAGCCATAGTTCAATGTCCGCCGCGCATCCGTTTGCGCACCCGGGCGCGCACGATGACGGCGATGAGGTTGAGCGACAAGGTGAGCAGCAGCAGCGCCAGCACGGTGGCGAAAAGAATGGGGCGTGTCTTCTCAATGTCCGGCGACTGCGTGCTGAGGATGAAGACGTGATAGCCAAGGTCCATAAACTGATCCGTGAGCGAGTGCGGCAGGTCGCGCATGTAATACGCCGCACCTGTGAACAAAATGGGCGCCACCTCGCCACCCGCGCGTCCCACCGCGAGGATGCCGCCGGTGAGAATGCCCGGCAACGCCTCGGGCAGGACGATCTTGAGGATGGTCTCCAGCTTCGTCGCCCCCAGCGCGAGACTCGCCTCACGCAAGCCGGGTGTGATGGCGCGTAGCGATTCTTCCGTGGCCACGATGACCAGCGGGAGCGTCATCACCGCCAGCGTGAGCGACGCCCAGAGGATGGCCGGCTTGCCCCAGTGTGGCTCGGTCGCACCGGAGTCCAGCGTGCCGCCGAGAAAGCTGATGAAAAATCCGAGGCCGAACAGCCCGAAGACAATCGACGGCACGCCCGCAAGGTTGTTGACCGCGCCGCGGATGATGCGCGTGGTCAGCGCGGTGTTGTGCGCATATTCGGTGAGATAGACCGCCGTGATGACGCCGATGGGCACGACAAACACCGTCATCATCAACACCCGCAGCGTCGTGCCGATGAGCATCGGCAGGATACCGGCCTTGTTGACATCGAACATGTCCTGCCCCGCGCTGCCCGTGAGGAAGCGCCACGAAAACGTGCTCCAGCCGTGCCAGACCACATTCGCGATGATGATGGCAAGGATCGCGAGAATGAAGAGGGTCGCCAGCCCCGTGACGCCGGTGAAGACAAACGACCCAAAGTCGAATCCGCGCGAGCGAAAGCCGCGGACCGGAGTTTGGGTAGAGACGGAAGACATGGAGGGGGGAAAGCTCAAAGCTTAGAGTTCAAAGCTCAAGGGAAGGACCAAGCGACAAGGTTCAATGGGTAGGAATCGGATAGCTTGGATTGCTCTCTCTTGTAGGAGTCGAGGTAACGAGACTCTAACCTCTTCCCTGCGAAACGCGGACTGAGTCTCAAGGATCTGGCTAGGTCAAGGCCCGTGGAACCGGAGCGCGGTTTCACGACGCGCCGGGAGGCAGTTGGAGCGGGCCTCTCGCCGAAGGAGGTTAGAGTCTCGTTACCTCGACTCCTACAAACCGTAAGGCCAACACCCCGACTTCCACCGAAACCAGCCGCACCTATACCTTGGCCCTTGGTGCTTCCCTTGAGCTTTGAGCTTTGAGCTTTGAGCTTTTTCATCGTCCCTCCAACCTTCCCTTCAGTCGGTGCATGATCAGGTCGCCCACGAGGTTCGTGAGAAAGGTCACGATGAACAACATCGCGCCGATGAGAAAGAGCATCCGGTAGTGATGTCCCCCGAAGACGGCCTCGGCCAGTTCCGCCGCAATGGTCGCGGTGATCGAACGCGTCGAGTCGAACAAACTCAGCGACATGATGCTCGCGTTGCCGCTGGCCATCAGCACCACCATCGTCTCGCCCACCGCGCGGCCAAAGCCCAGCACCACGGCGGCGAACACGCCCGGCGCGGCGGCGGGCAGGACGATCTGCCACGCGGTCTGCCACCGGGACGCGCCGAGCGCCAACGCAGCCTGGGAGTAGCTGCGCGGGACACTCGTGAGCGCGTCCTCGGCTATCGAGAAAACGACGGGAATCACCGCCAACCCCAGCGCGATCCCCGCGACGAAGGCATTCAGGCGCGACTGATAGCCGAAGACTTTCTGGAGAAACGTCGCCAGCACGATCAGGCCGAAGAAACCGAGCACCACCGAGGGCACGCCCGAGAGCAGTTCAATCGCCGGCTTCAACCACTCTCGCCACGTCGGCGAGGCCAGTTGGGAAACATAGAGCGCCGCCGCCAGCGCGAGCGGCACGCTGAACAGCAGCGCGACCGCCGTGGTTTTCAAGGAACCGATGATGAGCGGGAGCAGGTTGTACTTATGAATGCGCCCGATGGGTTGCCAGACATAGCGATCCTCCGGGCGACTGTCGGACCAGTGGTGCGCGCCGAAGAGATAGCGCCACTCGGTGGTATTGAGCTGGGCGTCCTTGTCATTGGGCGCTTCCTTGGCTTCCTCCTCGCGCACTTCCATGAGTGCCTGCAAGGCTTCCTTGTCCATCCGCTTGAATTCCGCCGGGGTGAGTCCCAGATAGTCGCGCAGTTCGTCGGGCTTAAGCTTCTCCATCTCCTTGGCGGGAATCGCCGGCCGCGCCGCGGCGCTGTTCATCTGTCCAAAGACAATTGGCAACGCCTCTCGCGCCACGAACACAAAGATCAGGAACACCATCAAGATTGCCGTCAGCGAGACGAGGAAGATGAACTGCTCCGCCAGCCACTCGGCGGGCCGCGCCTTGTGCCCGCGATGGATGCCCATCCAGCCGATGCTCCGCTTGGTGTTGGTGGAGTTGCTCATCACGCCTGTAGCGCAGGTTTCCAAACCTGCTGTGTCGCCGATTTCCAAATCGGCAGCGCATCGCAATTCCACGCCGCGTCCGACCGCACGCAGCCCGCAGGTTTGGAAACCTGCGGCACAGCAGACTTGGAAGTCTGCGCTACAGAAGAGCTGCGTTCGGTGATGGTGGGCAGACTATTCACTGGTGGCAAGGTTAGGACGGACGGGCGGAAATAGCACGTGACGTTCTGGTGACAATTGCAAACAAACGCGACGCACGGCCGAGCGGCGCGCCATTTGGAGTGCGGTGACTTGTATCTGTTTAGCGCCAAAGGCGCGGATTTATTCCAGCCTGGGGCAACGCCCCAGGAAACGAGTCGTTTACCAATGGAGCGCTGAAAGCGCGGTCCATCGCGGGGACGGATCATCCTTCAGCAGGAAGATGGAACGGGCTTTTAGCCCTGAATTCATTGGCTGGCATCGGACCTGGGGCGTTGCCCCAGGCTGGTATGAGCCGCGCCTTTGGCGCTAAACACATACGGTGACTTGTCACCGCTTTCCCAAGGCGACTTGTCGCCGTCGAGTGTCCGGGGCCATGGATTGGCAAAGGGGTATCCACGGCTCGCGCCAGCGCAACGACGCACGCACGAGTGAAAGCGCTCGAAGGTTCGACGGCGACAAGTCGCCTGCGCAAAAGCGGTGACAAGTCACCGCACTCCAAACCGCCACTGGACTTATCTGTGTCCATCCGTGTGCATCCGTGGTTGTCATGATCCCACTTCGGATAAGATGAAAGGAGCGGGCGATTGACATGCACTATCTTTCGCCCGCCCCGGGATGATCGCAGCAGGAACTCTCGATCAAAGCTGGATGACTTGGCCCCATTTGCGCTCCCGGAGCGCGGCCTTTAGGCCGCAGAAACGTGGATATGTAAAAGGCCGGCCGAGTTTCCAGAACCCTCTCTTCCACCTGACTGACTGATCGGTGGAATGGTGCCGTTCGGTTTCATTTGGCGCGGTCGCCGCGGGCGGACGTCTCTGCGGCCTGAAGGCCGCGCTCCGGTCGCCCTGCCCGCATGTGATGACTCAGTCGCGCAGCGTCTTCGGGAGCGGGAAATAGCCCACATCCTTCACAATCTTCTGCCCTTCGTCGCCGCGGAGCCAGGTGAGGTATTTGGCGATGTCACCCTTATCCAGCGCCGGGTTCACATAGACGAACAGATAGCGCCAAATCGGATAGAGACCCTTGACCACGTTCTCTTCCGTCGGCTCGATGGCCGCAGTGGTGTCGTCCTTCTTGATCGCGAGATGCTTGGCGCCTGCGCCGTAGGCCGCGCCGCCGTAACCGATGCCATGCTTATCCTTGGCCACCGCCTGGAGCACGGACGCCGTGCCCGGCATGGTCTGCGCGCTGGCGGCGAAGTCTTTGCCTTGCAGCACATGCTCCTTGAAGAACTCATAGGTGCCGGAACTGTTCTCGCGGCTATAGACGGTGATCGGCGCATCCAGCCCGCCCACTTGTTTCCAGTTCTTGGTCTTGCCGCTGAAGATGTCGGCGACCTGCGCCACCGTGAGTTCCTTCACCGGGTTGTCGGCGCTGACATAGACGGAGAGGCCGTCCAGGCACACCTTGTATTCCGTCGGGCGCTTGCCGAAGGCCTTGATGCAATTGGCCTGCTCGGCCGACTTGATCTTACGCGAGGCGTTGCAGAGGTCCGTGCTCTTGTTTTGCAGCGCGGCGAAGCCGGTGCCCGTGCCGCCGCCGGTGACTTGTATCTTGGTGGTCGGACTTTTGGCCATGTAGGCCTCGGCCCATTTCTGGGCGAGCACGACCAGCGTGTCGGAGCCTTTGACGGTGATGTTGTCCGCGAAGGCCGAACCGACGAGGGCAAAGCCCAGGCCGGCGGTGAGGAGAGATTTCACAACTGTTTTCATAAGTTGGTATTGGGTTGGTTGCAGGAGAATCTTGAGTCAGTGATTAGAACTTAAAGCTGGCATCGATCTGGAGCCGGCCGGTATCGGGATTCGCCGCGCCCGGGGCGGTGTCGATCAGCTTGAAAAGATAGTAGGTCGCCGACACGGTGAGATAGTCGGTGACTGAATAGGCCGCGCGCATCCAATGACCTTGGATATTGACACCCGCACCGTAGCCCGCGCCGGAGGTCCGGGAGGGAACGGTGGCCGTGGGTGCCGTGGATGGCGGAGCGTAATATGCCCCGTGGTCGGAGTCCGCAAGTTCTTCAAACCAATAGTCGCCCTCGAGACGCTTCCAGCGATAGGACAGGTCCCACGTTCCCTTCTTGCCCGACTTGCCAAACGCGATGCCCGCCATATAGGCGCTGTCGCGGATGCTGTTGGCTCCTGGATTATTGACATAGTCGCCAAACACGCGGATGGGGAACTGTCCGGGATAGAAGGGGAAGCTCTCCAGGGTATAGCTGGCCGCAGCATCAATCACATACGGGTTGAAGCTCGACCGCGGCGTGCCAGTAGTGCCAGCGCGCAGGTTGCCCTGATTGACATTCGGCACCGTTTGATTGCCCGGCGTGCCGGTGACGGCGGCGACCGTCGCCAGTTGCTCGGGATCACTGATCGTGAGGAGAGACAAGCCCAAGGAGGTGCTGAACTGTTTGCTCCAGGCAGCATCCCAGCGGAGTTGGGTGCCGAGCAGATAGGAGTCTTTGCTGGAACTGCTGATCTCGCTCAAGGCGAAGAAACCATTGTTGAACTTCAGCAAGTGATTGTCATTCACCTGATAGGAAAGCTGTGCCGCAAAACCTTCGGGAGTGTAGTCAGGATCGAACAGCACGTCCGACAACTGGAAGGGACTTTCCATTTTGCCGCCGGCGAGAGAGAGGCCCCACGTCGGGGTGTTGATGGCGGTCCATTTCACATAGGCATGATCGATCCATAGCGGTTTCTTTCCACCGTTCTGCGTGTAGGAGTCATTCCCGGAAATCGGATCGCCGAAAGGATTGGCCCCGTTCTTATTCTCACCGGAGCCGAGCCGGATGCCGACTTCGACATTGTCGAAGAGGTTGAAGGTCGGTCCGAAGCGGAGCCGGTAGCGGAGGCGGTTGCGGTCCGAGGCGGTGGTGTTCGGATTGTCGATGTAGATGCCGTCGTAGCGCAGGCGCAGGTCGCCGCCCAGCTTCATGCTCGTCACCCAGTCGGGCATCCCGGTCTTGGCGGCATAGGCCTTGGAGAAATCATTGTCGGCTTCCTGCCGGAGGTCTTTGGCTTCCTTGGTGGTGAGCACGCCTTTCTCGACGAGCTTGTCGATGAGCGTGTCGGCGGATTGGGCGTGGGCGGTGGGCTGGCCGGCGAGCACGGCGAGGGCGGTGGTGGTGACGGCCAGGGCGGTCTTGGTAGTTTGTTTCATCGTGTTTTTCTGGATTAGTTTTATCTGCAACGCCCATGACACTAGGGGACATGTGTTACGAACAAAGGGCGCTTTTGTTACAATTGTGTGACACCAAAAACAACACCGCCCCCGATCGGTGGCGGGCAAGCCATCGACCGGAGCGCGGCCTGCGGACACGCAGGAGCGTGCATCTTGGATTGAGCGCACGAAAATCCGGAGTGCTTTTTCATCCACCGGTGAGCGACGGGTGACACGCGTTCGGGCGAATTGGAACGGTCGTCGCGGGCGGATGACGCAGATGGCTGAAGACCGCATTCGGGTCGCTTTCATCTCGTGGCGCCAGTTCAGGGACACCAGCGGAGCGTAACGAAAACGTTACAATATAGTTCTTGGATGGGGTGACGAACGAAAGCTAGATGCCTGCATGAAATTACGCCGACTGACCGAACACGCGATCAACACTGCTCATGCCGCCGAGGATGCGGTAGTCCTCGCCTTGGAAACCCGGACCAAAGCGCAGCGGGCCGCCCAAGAGTATCGCCAGGCCAAGGTGCGCTTAAAGGCGGCCCGCAAAGTTGCCAAGGCCACCAAGCAGGAAGCCGGGGAAACCCTGGCCGCCGCTGCGATAGCTGAAAAAGCGGTCAAACGGACACGTAAAAAGGCGGAACGTGCCGCCAAGGCCCTGGTCAAATTCAAAGCCCGGCAGAAAGGCGCGAAGAAAACCGCCGCCCAGCCCGCGAAGGAAAAGCTCGCGGCTCCTGACCCCATCGCGACCGCCCGGGTTACTGGCAGCGATTCCCTCCCGGCCTCCTCCCGCCCGGTTCCAAAGTCTCCCAAGCGGTCGAAGGCTCCCCTCACCGACGCGTGAGGCAACACGGTTGCTGTCACCCAAGCGTCACGGGTTCTTAACCCTGCCGTCGTTGTATCCGGCGGCGCCCGGTCCGATGATCCGTGGGCAATGAGACAACGGATTTTGATCGTGGATGATGAGATGGATCTGAGGGAGTTGCTCGGATTCAATTTTCTCCAAGCCGGCTACACCTTGCTACTCGCCAGTGATGGAGCGGCGGCGATCGCGGAGGCAAAATTGTGGATTCCGGCGGCCGTCATTTTGGACCTGAACATGCCGGGTCTGAATGGGTTCACCGTGTGCGAGCGCTTGCGGCAGGAACCGACCACCCGCGCCATCCCCATCGTCATTCTCACCGCGGATTCCGGAGACCAGAGCCGCGCCTTGGCACTCAAGCTCGGTGCCACGGCCTATTTGACCAAGCCCTTTAGTCCCCGCGGTATTGTGATGCGGGTGAGGGAGATAATCGAACTGTCCAATGCGGAGGCCTGAACTCCTTTTTGTTCGCTGCTCGGCGGCGGGAACGGGCGCTGCGGGTAGAAAGGAGGTTAGAGTCTCGTCACCTCGACTCGTACAACTGGCGCAAACGTGGGGAACCGGTCACCACACTTCCAACCGCGGTCGTGGGGAATCAGTGCGACGACCGGGCGAGGAGTGGTTGGGTGGGGCCGTTTAACTCGATGCTTTCCAAGCGGTGGGTGGGGCCAAAGTTTTCATCGAAGCCGGACACCTCCATGACCACGCGCCCGCTGCGATGCACTTTCACCAAGGCCCATGAATATTGCCGATCGTTCAGGTTCGCGCTGTCGCCCGGCTTGGCCTCGAAGGGCGAGCCGCCCGCGCCCACGATGACCTGCCAGGCGCGTCCGCCGCTCGCTGCGGTGGGCTGCATCGCGTGATAGATGTGCTCGTGCCCGCAGAAGTAGGTGGCCGCGAACTCTTCCATGACTCGCCAGAAGGCGTGCTGGTGCTCGGGGAAAACATCGAGTCCCTTCGGCTTGGTCTTGTCGCTGTAGTGATAGGTGAACGCCATCTTGTGACCGAAGACGAACTGCCGTTTCACCCCGCGGGCCTGCGCCGCCGTGAGATCCTCGGTGAGCCAGCGGACGGGCGCGTGCGAGTCCGCCCCCACGGCGTCGGTGTTGACGACGGCGAAGTGCAAGTCCGCGAAATCGAAGGAATAACTCAACTGTCGCTGATCGGTCTGCACATCGTCCTGGCCAATGCGGGGCGCGTGCTCGACCGACCACGCCGCGGGCACGGCGTGGTGCGCGGCGTGCCAGCGATTGGTGTCGAGGATGAGATCGCCCATGTTGTCGCGCCACGCGATTTCACCCGGTAGGCACGCGGTTTTAAGCACGTCGCCAGAGGGCAGCTTGGTCTTGAGCTGCACCTCGTGATTGCCGGGCACGGGGAGCACGCAGACGCCGCGTTCGCCCAACTCCGCGACCATGCCGCGCCAGTAGGCATACTGGCGGTCGAGGGTGGGGCGGTTGGTGGTGTAGCCGAAGATCAGGTCGCCGTTGAAGAAGAGCGCGTGCGGTTGCTGCTGCGCGATCTCGCGGAGGATGCGGGCGAGCACGCGGGTGTTTTGCAGCCACAGGCGGTCCGCGCCGGAGAGGTTGATGGCCTCGGGGTCCTGCCGCGAGTCGCCGACGGTGGCGAAGGTGAAGACCACGGGATCAGTGGCGGCCCGCCCGATCACGATGACGAACAGGGCGAGGATGCCGAGGGCGAGCAAGGGGCGGATGGGTTTCATAATTGAGCAAGAGGGAAAGCGACGCGGCGGCGGAAGAGTTCCACCGCCGCGCCATGTTTTGGAGATGGGTGAATGGTTTGAGCGGCCGGCCGCGTCACGGGACCATGTGACCGTCGAAGGTCCAGTGCAGGTCGCCGAGGCCGGGGTCCGAGGGCGCGTTGTTGCGCGAGACACAGACTTTCTCGTATTTGAACGGCGCGCTGTGGCCGTCGGAGAAGGTGAGATTCATCCCCAGCAGATGCCGTGAGGAGACGCGCGTGGTGTAGGCGTGCGGGCTGCAGATGGCGACCGATTTGGCGGCGGTGCCGTAGTAGGGCTTCTCGGTCGAGTCAGTGCGCACGTCGAGAAACAGGACAAAGGCGGACGGGCTGACCACCGCGTCGCGGTTGAGCACGATCTTGGCACCGGTGCTGTCCTCGTTGCCCTTGGAGTTCATCGCGTAGGAGAAGGGCGGCCGCACGGCGGGATCGGCGTTGACCTTGTCCTGATTGCGAAAGCCGGGGCAACGGTGGATGGATTTGCCGTCCACAAAGCTCGACTGGCCGGACGCGGTGGCCGTGAGGGAGAAGAGGGACGGCATGGTGGCGTAGGAGGGGAGCGCGTTGAACCACGCGTCGTTGCCTTGATTGGCGGCTTGAAAGGCCGTGAGGTCCGTCCATTTCGGCGCGTCCTCGGAGTAGCCCACCGGAGCGCTGGGGGTGCCGTTGGCGATTTTGGTTTGGGGGAACCAGCCGGAGTAATCATCGAGATACAGGGTCTGCGCCAGACCCCATTGCCGGCAGTTGTTCAGGCAGACCATCGAGCTGGCCTTGTCTTTCGCGCGGGCCAGGGCGGGCAGCAGCATGGAGGCGAGCACGCCGATGATGGCGATGACCACGAGCAGCTCGATGAGGGTGAAGGCACGTTGTGGGGAACGAGGTGTCAGGAGTGTTTTCATGGGCTATTGCAGTTTTGTTGGTTGACCGTCTGTCGCGGCCCAGATTCCCCCTGACAGGTGACAGTCGCGCGGCGGCGCGGTGAAGTTTTCGCAACGGATTTTTTCGCCACCCTTATGTCCGATTGGCGGGCGGTCTCCCCGAAGCGGGCCACCTTGGCCGGACTACGACTTCAAAGGGAATCGGCCTGCGCTCCACCCGCCGTTTCCCCCATAACCATAGCGATGCTTGGTTCTGCCTTGATCTGCGCAGGGGATGGATGGATCCTGCCGAGGTCATGTGCTTCAAGCCGAAGCCCTAAGGTCGCCGCTGTCACTGAATTGCGCAGCGTGCAGAAGACCTACACTTATCAGTAACCCAGCAAACCAATCCCGGACCACACCCAAACACCCGTGAGTTATGTGGCACCATGAGATAACCGTCCTCCGCCGCCTCGTTCCCGTAGCATTGCTCTTCCTTTCGTGGCCAGGCTTTGCCGGCAACCCCAACACCTGGACCAAGCTCGACACCGCCATCATCGTCGGCAAGCGCTGGGACGTGCCGCTGGGCTATGATCCAACCGCCGGACGTTTTATCGTCCTCGGTGGGCGCTCCAGTTACGCCGACTATCGCAAGCCGCGTTCCTACGACGTGCTGACCCTCGCTCCGAAGAGCAACGAATGGGAGAATACCTTCCCGCACGGCAAGGAATGGGGGCCGAAGGTTGGTGCTGCCACCGCGCTGAGGTGGAAGGGTGAAAGCTGGGGCTTCCGCGATATTGAAGGGAATGTGCGCCCCAACTGGACCATTTACGGCACCTTCTCACTCGGTCAGAAATACGACTACGATCCCGATACCAAGGCATTCTATTTCTACGCCGGGGGCAGCACCTTCAAGTATGAGCCGGGGGAACGTCGCTGGACTGATCTTCAACCGGCGACGCATTCCGAGAAGGAACTCGGCGGCACGCTGCTGTGGAGTTCGATGGCTTACGACGGACATAACAAGCAGTTCGTCCTGTTCGGCGGCGGCAATGTCCAGAGCGAACGCGGCGACCCCGGCACCTGGGCTTACTCACCCGCAAAGAATACCTGGACCCAACTCAAGCTCGAACTACAACCGCCGCAGCGGGCCAACTCGCGGCTGGTCTTTGATCCGGTCAACAAACAGGTCGTCCTGTTCGGCGGGGATCAACTTGACCAACTTATGGGCGACACCTGGCACTTCGATGTCGTGAAGCAGACCTGGAGTGTCATGCCTCCCACCCTCTCGCCGGCCCCGCGCGGCGGGCACGCCATGCTGTGGCTGCCAAAGGCGAAGAAGGTTCTGCTGCTCGGCGGTTATGGCTACACCTCGACGACGGAGTATGTCGCGTCTTTGTACCAGCGCCTGCCGCTGGAGTTATGGACCTACGACGTTGCCGCCCGGCGCTGGGACTTTCTCGGTCAGTCGGAGCTGAAGACCGGACCGGACACGCCGGCGAATTTCTTCACCAGCGCCGCCGCCGATGCGGACGACCGGGTCTTGCTGCTCGGCCAGACCGGCACCTGGCAATGTCAGATCGATGCCACCAAGACGGATGAAGTTGGTCGGGAGAGATTGGGCAAAAGGTCGAACGAGGTCACGGTGCGGCGTCTGTCGCACGATCCAAGCTGGTATGGCGAGGCTCCAACCTCCGCGGTGGCGGGACGCGGCGCTGCCCAATTTCAAGACTTGCCGGCGAATGAGTGGCGCGTGCAGCCGACGCCCCGGCGACCGATGATGAACATGGACTGGGGTTCCGCGGTTTTCGCGCCGGAGCTCGATCTTATCCTGCGGTTTTCCGGCGGGCACTCGGCCTACAGCGGCACGGCACCGCAGGTTTACGACGTGAAGGCTGATCGCTACTCGCTGCCTTTCGCGCCCGAATATCCGGTCGAGTATGTTTACTCGAACGATCAGGTGCGCGGCGAATGGAGCTTCAAGGGCAATCCGTGGATGACCGGGCATACCTACAAATCGACCGGCTATGATCCGAATCTCAAAGTGCTGGTGTTCGCGCCGCATGATTACACCTATTTCTTTGACCAACAGAAATCCAAGTGGTCCCGCAACAGTGAGCGCAATCCCTACCAGGCGAATTTTTACGTCGTGACTGTCTGTGCCACGCCGCAAGGCGCAGTCGTGTGGGCGAACCACCGGCCGGGTGGCGCACCGGGTCTGTGGCGGCTCGACGCGGAGTCACGCACCTGGAAGCCACTCCCGCTGAAAGGCGACCTGCCGACGACCAGTGCCGATCACCACGGCATGGCTTATGACTCCAAGCGCGATCGGCTGCTCCTGTTCAGCGATCTCGGGAAAAACAAGGGCGATGTACTGGAGTACGATTTTAAGGCCGGACAGACCCGCTGGCTGAACGCGCGGGGCAAAGACAAGGCGTTGGCTCAGTCACGCGAGACGGCCTACCTGACGGATGCCGACGCCGTCCTGATCGGTGCCCACGTCCCGAATGAGTCCGCCTGGCTGATGTATGATTGCCAGGCCAACAGTTGGGTTGGTGTCGAGCTGAAGGGAACCGATCCGATTGGCAAGAAGACCTTCAACAATTCGATGGGGCTGATGTTCGATCCCAACCGCCGGCTGGTATGGGCGGTGGGACAGCACAGTCAGGTGCATGTGCTGCGGTTGGATGCGAAGGGGGCGCGCGGGCTGGAGTGAGAAGTTGAACCGCGTCGCGTCCAGAGAGTGAAATCCCATCCGATCTCAGCGCCTGTTTGAAAACCCAGTTGGGAGTTCCGCGTTTACGCGGGTCCGGATCAAACAACGCACGAACCGCGCAATCGCGGAACTCGAGGCCGCGGTTTTGCAGCCGGTTGGAAGGCGGCAATCACGGCCGGTTCTTTTCGAAGGCATCGAGCCGCGGCGCCTCGTCCTTGCGCAGCTTGTCGAAGTTATTCGCCATGTAGAGGATTCCTTCGTGCAGAGAATAGGGGGAGCGACGGTCTTCGCCGAGATCGAGCTTCTCCGCCTCGGAATGGCCCCAGACAACTCCGGTAAAGGCCATCAGTTTGAAAGGCTTCATTTCTTCCAAGGCGACCTTGCCAGTGGAATGAAACTGCACCACGCCGCCGGCGGTGACCCGGTGGGTGAACTTGCCCTGGTCGATGACCAGCACGGTGAGCAGCTCGCCTCCGCGGGGCAGCTTCAGCTTTGAAGTCCAAGTCCCATCCACTGCTGCCGTCGGGCTGTCCGCCGCCCTCGCCGTGGAGTTGAGCGACAGCGGGAGCAGGGCAAGGAGGAGGGCGAGGTGGCGAGGTTTCATAGTTTCCCGAACGTAATTAGGATCGGCTTCTCCCCGCAAGACCCATCGGCATTCCCGATCGCAACGGCGAGCGCAGCTGGTACCGGACACATTGATGCGGAACGCGGAGGCGGGCCGCGGCGTCACCGACGCGCGGGCGGCCCCCGCCCGCAGCGGGTGCGGATGGCGAACGGGATCCGGGTTTTCCACCGCCTCCGGTGCTGCTCACACGCTGCGACCGGAAACCGGTCGGGTGTCGGATGACCAAAAAATGCCCGCACTTGGCCAAGACCGAGTGAGCCTCGGCGGCGCGGTTGCGGCTGATTAGTCGGTATGCCGGTCAAACCGCAGGGACCAAACTCGCGGCCGCCGGGGAAGGGGAAGCTCAACCTCGAGGGGCCCGGTCAGCGGGAGCCGCCGCCGCGGTTCTTCCCGTTGTATCTCACCGGGCCGCTGATCTTATTCGGGCTGTGGGAAACCGTGGACGGATCGCTCACCGTGCACACCACATTTCCGACAGCGAATTCAAGCGACTGTGGGCCAACCGCGCGGCGTGATGGCGAATTTGCCCGCCCGCCGCGCAACAAATCGTGGTCAGGGTTCGCCAATTGAAGCGAAGCGCGCGCGGGCGTTCACCGTGATGCTGCCTTACCTAGAACCAACAATCTTATGAAAAAGCCATCGGTCTCGAAACGACCCGCCAAAACCAAGCGCGGGAAATCCGCCCCGAAAAAATCCAAACCCGCGGTCCGGGCAAAAGCCGTCGTCGCCCGCCCAAGACCAGCGGCCGCGACGACGCGCTCGGTTCTGGGAACCGCCCGCAAGGGGCCGGACACAGCGGTCCCGATCAATCCGAAGTGGGCGTGGCATCAGCGTGTTTTGCTCGAGCTGCGCGAGCGACTGCTGAAGGCGCGCGGCGAGCAGCTCAGCGCCGCCGCCGAACCACTCGAAGGGCACAGCATGAACGAGGCGGACAGCGCCTCGGATGAGTTCGATCACAACCTGGCGCTCAGCGAATTGTCAGCCGAACAGGACGCGCTGTTCGAGATCGAGGAGGCGCTCAAGCGCATCGCCAACGGCAGCTACGGCACCTGCGAGGAGACCGCCCGACGGATTCCGGCCGAGCGGCTCAAGGCGGTTCCGTGGACGCGTTTTGTCACGGAAGTCGCGGCACGACTTGAGCGCCGCAACCTCGTCAAGCGGCCGCATCTCGCCGCGCCCGGATCGATCCGCGGACTGGAGACTGAAGACTTGGAGGAGAGCACGGGGGAGGAAGAACAACCGGCGAGGTGAGCGGACGAGATCAGCCGCGGACGGGCGCGAAAGCGTCGCAACGCGGGCCAGAGCAGCGGAACCAAGCGAAAAAACTATGAATCTGACAGCATTGGAAACGACGGCGCGGGCACTCGTGGCCGCGGGCAAAGGCATTCTGGCGGCGGACGAAAGTCAGGGGACCATCGAGAAGCGTTTCAAGAGCGTCGGCGCCGAGTGCACCGAGGGGAACCGGCGCGCGTATCGCAAGCTGCTCTTCACTGCGCCGGGTTTGGGCGAATTCATCAGCGGCGTCATCTTGTTTGAGGAAACGCTGCGGCAAACGGCGGCGGACGGGACGCCGTTGGTCGAGGTGCTCACGCGACAGGGCATCATTCCGGGGATCAAGGTGGACAAGGGCGTTAAGGCGCTCGCGGGTTTTCCCGGCGAGAAAATCACGGAGGGACTCGACGGTCTGCGCGAGCGGCTGGCCGAGTATGCGCGGCTCGGAGCGCGGTTCAGCAAGTGGCGCGCGGTGATTGGCATCGGGACGGATATTCCGACGCGGACCGGTCTGGCGGCCCATGCCTACGGTCTGGCGCGCTTTGCCGCGTTGAGCCAGGAGGCGGGGCTGGTGCCAATTGTCGAGCCCGAGGTGCTCATGGACGGCGGGCACACGATCGAGCGGCACTACGAGGTGACGGAGGCGATTTTGAACCTGGTTTTCCAAGCGCTCTTCGATCATCGGGTGCGCCTCGAGGCGATGCTGCTCAAGCCGAACATGGTACTGGCGGGCACAGAATGTCCGCAGCCCGCCGGGGTCGCGCAGGTCGCCGAGATGACGCTGCGCTGCGCGTTGCGCACGGTGCCGGCGGCGGTGCCGGGGCTTGTGTTTCTTTCCGGCGGGCAGAGCGATGCGCTCGCCACCGAGCATCTCAACGCGCTGAACCGCGCGGGCCGCGCGCCGTGGGAACTGAGCTTCTCCTTTGGCCGCGCGTTGCAGGCCCCGGCGCTCAAGGCGTGGCGCGGACAAGCGGCCAATGTCAGCGCGGCGCAGGCGGCGTTGCTACAGCGCGCCCGGTGCAACGCGGCGGCGCGCAGCGGAAATTATTCCGCGGCGATGGAGACAGCCGCACAGGCGCCAGCGTGACAACGGGCGCAGCGGAATGCGGAGGGTGAACGAACGCACGGAGGTAGGAGCGGGCGGGGACGGGGGCAGGAGTCCGGCGGCGGGCACGAAGGTTTCGGATCGGCGGCGGCCCAACCCGCAGCATGTGCGGATGGCGAAAGCTGTTGGCGAATTCTGGCGCTCAATTCCCCGCTTCACCCGCCGCGACCGGGGACCGGTCGCTCTCCCCTCCAACTGCGGCTCAGGCCGGAGGTTCTGATTCGCGCAGGAACACCACTTTGACGCCGCCTTTTTTCGGGTCGGGCTTGTTGAAGCTGTCCATCAAGCTCGACGGTGCGGGAGCACCCGGCGTGGGTGGCGCTGAGGACAAGGCCGGCGCGGCAGCCGGTTGCGCAGCGGGCTCGAGCGCCTGGCGGATGGCGCCCTCGACGAGGGCCGTGCAATGCACTTTCGTCGGCGGCAGCGGGCCGAGGTCCTTGGCGAGTTCTTCGCCGCGCATGGCCAGGGCTTCGGCGGGGGTTTTGCCGCGGATAAGTTCCATCGCAAGGCTGGCGGCGGCGATGGCGGTTTCGCAGCCGAAGGATTGGAAGCTGGCGCGGTCGATCACTTTCCGGCCGCCTTCTTCCTTGAACTTCACCCACACGCGCAGCATGTCGCCGCACTCGGCGCTGCCGACGGTGCCGATGGAGTCGGCGTTGGGAAGTTCGCCCATGTTCTGCGGATTCGCCATCGCGGCGGTGACGCGGGATTGGAAATCTTCGTTCATAAGAGTTGTCAAAAGCTGATTCGTACTGCTGCGACTGGGAACTTTTTGTTCGGGTGGCAGGTCAAGTGTTCTCCAGTTTGTAGCGCGGCATTTTCGCATCCACTTCGCGGGCCCACGCATCGATGCCGCCGCGCAGGTATTTGGCGTGGGTGAAGCCGTGGCCGGCGAAGTAGGCGGCGGCGTCGAGGCTGGCGGCGCCGTCGTGATCGTAGAAAACGAGGAGGGCGTCGCGCGGGGCGGTGCCCATGAGTTTTTGAACGAACTCCTGGTTCACGAATTCCGCGCCGTCGAGGCGCACGGCGTCCCATTCCTCGCGGGTGCGGATATCGAGGAGGCGCACGGATTCGCCACGGGCGCGGCGGTCGACGACTTCGCGCGGGGTGATCTCGATCTGCTGGTCCTGCGCGTGGCTGGCCTGGATGTGCGCGAGGACTTCGGCGACGGCGAGATGGCCATTGCGCGCGCAGAGTTGCGCGAGGGTTTCGGTGGGTTGGAAGCCGCAGCTCGAACAGCCGCCAATGTGATATTTGCGGAAGAGCGCCCGGCGCGCGCCGGGGTAGGCGGCGAGGACGTCGCTCATGGCGCTGGTGGGGGTGATGGTGTCAGGGGTGGTCATAAGTCATCGGGTTGCAAACCAGTTCGGCGGGCGAGGCGGGCCAGCATTTTTGGGCCGACTTCTTCGCCGTCGTGAAAGGCGAAGACCACGTCCGGCCAGCCGGCTCGCGCGAGAATTTTGTGCGACGTGCCGCTCTGCCGTTTCACGCTCCAACCGATGCGGAGCAATGCGGCGAGGACGAGCCGGGCCTTGCGCGAACCCCACTGGCTCATGCGGCCACGGAGAACACTTCCACCAGTTCGGGCACGACTTCGCCGTGCTCCAAGCGGTCGGCCAGCACGCGCAGCGCGAGGGCTTTGGTGCGGGCGACGGCTTCATCGCGCGACTGGCCATAAGCCATGACGCCGGGCAGTTCGCCGATTTCCGCCAGCCAGCGGCCGTCGTCCTCGCACTCCGTGTCGATTCGCAGATTCATGGCGGGAGTTAAGGCGAGCGCCCGGTTTTCTTCAAACTCCGAAGAATTTCTGGATTTCCAACACGACCTCGATGAAGCGGTCCACCTCGGCGCGGGTGTTGTAGAAATAGAAGCTGGCGCGGGCGGTCGAGGGGACGCCGAGTTTTTTCATGAGCGGTTGCGTGCAATGGTGGCCGCCGCGCAATGCCACGCCGAGGCGGTCGGCGATGGTCACGACGTCGTGCGCGTGGACGTCGTTGAGGAGGAAGCTGACGAGGCCGCCGCGTTCGTTTTTTGGTCCGAAGAGGCGGACGCCTTTCAGTTCCGACAGGCGCGCGTAGCAGTAGGTGGCGAGCTCGAGGTCATGCTGGAAGATGTTCGCGCGGCCGATGGCGTCGAGGTAGTCGAGGGCGGCGGCCATGCCGATGGGGCCGGAGATGTCGGGCGTGCCGGCCTCGAATTTGTGCGGGAGCGTGTTCCAGGTGCTGTGGTCGTAATCGACGGTGGAAATCATTTCGCCGCCGCCGTGCCACGGGGGCGTTTGTTCGAGGATTTCCTTGCGGCCGTAGAGCGCGCCGATGCCGGTTGGGCCGCAGATTTTGTGGCCGCTGAACGCGAGGAAATCGCAGCCGATGGCCTGCACATCGACGGGCAGGTGGCCGGCGCTTTGGGCGGCATCCACGAGCGTCGTGATGCCGAGCCGGCGGGCGCGGGCGCAGAGCGTGGCGACGGGGTTGATGGTGCCGAGGGCGTTCGAGATGTGGACGAGCGAGAAAAGTTTCACCTCGGGCGTGAGGAGGCGATCGAACTGGTCGAGGTCGAGCAGGCCATCGTCGCCGGTGATGGGGACGTAGCGGAGTTTCGCGCCGGTGCGCGCGGCGAGCAACTGCCACGGCACGATGTTGCTGTGGTGCTCCATTTCCGTGAGCAGGATGACGTCGCCGGCCTTGAGGAAGTGGTTGCCCCACGCGTTGGCGACGAGGTTGATGCCCTCGGTGGTGCCGCGGGTGAAGATGATTTCCTCGACGCTGCGGGCGTTGATGAACTGGCGCGTCCGCTCGCGCGCGGCCTCGAAGGCGGTGGTCGCGCGGTTGCTCAGTTCGTGGATGCCGCGGTGGACGTTGGCGTTGTCGCGCTCGTAGTAGCGCACGAGGGCGTCGATGACGGCGCGCGGTTTTTGCGACGTGGCGGCGTTGTCGAAATAGACCAGCGGATGGCCGTGGACGGTTTGATCGAGGATGGGGAAGTCGCGCCGGAGCGCGGACCAGTCGGGAGTGGTGGAGGACATGAAAAAATCAGTTCAACGATGACCGACGCACAGGGCGATGGCGGCGGCGATGGAGGTGACTTCGGCATCGGCGAGCCGGCCCAGCCGCTGTTTGAGTCGGTTTTCCGAAAAGGATTTCACCTGAAACGCATCCGCGCCGGAGAGTTTGGTCAGACCGTTTTCGAGAGTCGGAGCAATTTCGGTGAACCAGATGCAATCGGCGAAGATGGGCTTCCAGTCGGTCAGCGGAACCACGATGCACAAGGGGAGTCGGCCCACATTCCGGGCGTTCATCACGACGGCGGGGCGCACTTTCCGGATTTCAGCACCCACAGCCGGGTCGAATTCAACCGCCCAGATTTCTCCGCGCGTGGCCTTAGGCATAGTCCATGGGGGCCTCGGCATCGTCCCAGATGAGGTCGGGATTTTCGCGGTAGATGGCCTCGGCCGTCTCCATTTGCGCGGCCAGCACGCGGTCGCGAACTTCGGGCGGAAGGCGCATCAATTCCACGGCGGAAAACCCAGGATGCTTGGTGACTTCATCAATGCAGGCGAGCACTACCTCCGCCTGCGGCGCGGTCAGCGTGCGGGATTTCTCGGCAATGAGTTCAGTGGCAGACATGGGGAGAGGCTAGTTGGTTTTCAGAGGGCGGGCAAGAAGCGCGGCGGGTCGCGGTGGATCGAGGTCAGACGCGGTCAGACGCGGTCGGACGCCGAGTGGGCGGGCGCAACATGCAAGTTCACAAGTCCAGCGACTCGGAAAGCAGCTTGTCCACGCGCAGCTTGAAGCCGGGCAGCAGCCCTTCCGTTTCGCGGTGGGAAGTGGAAACCGTCATGGGAGGCCAGGGTGCTTTTGCGCCGCGGACTTACATCAACCCCAGTTGCAACCTTGCGGCGTCGGTCATCATGCTCTGGTTCCACGGCGGGTCCCACACGAGATCGACCGCGACGTCGTCGATGCCCTCGAGGCAGAGGAGTTTGTTCTGCACGTCCTGCACGAGCACGGGGCCCATGCCGCAGCCGGGCGCGGTGAGAGTCATCTTCACGTCGGCCTTGTAGCTGCCTTCGCCGAGCGGGGAAAGTTCGGCGGTATAAATCAGGCCGAGGTCCGCGATGTTGACGGGGATCTCGGGGTCGTAGCAGGTGCGCAACGCCGCCCAGACCTGCTCGTTCAACGCCTCTTTCGAGACCGGCCCGGCAGGCTTCCCGGCGGGCGTGAAACCGGGCGCGGCGGCGGCGGCGTCCGCCTTGCCCAGCGCGTCGGCGTCCTTGCCCTCGATGCGCGCGAGGCCGCCGCCGAATTGCACGGTGTAACTGCCGCCGAGCACCTGGGTGATGGTGACTTCGGTGCCCTTGGCGAGTTGATCTTTTTCGCCCGACGGGATGCGGACCGCATCGACATCGCGGGTGAGGGTGACGTTTTCGTAGGAGTGCATAGGAATCAGGAATGGGGGGAGACGGGCAGCGGATTTCGCGCAACGGCACACCTGGAAGGTGGCGCTGGCTGGCCGGTGATCGCTCGTTTCATGGGTGGAACGTAGTCCGTATCGGCGGGCGACTCACAACAATTTCTCGAAGCAGACGAACGGCCCTTTGCGCATCTGCGCGCCGCCCGTGCGGCGATAGCCCAGCTTGGAGTACAACGCGAGCGCCGCTGGGTTCGCCGCGAAGGCATCGAGCCGGATGGCGCAGCATCCATTCTGTTTCGCGAGTGATTCGGCGTGCGCCATCAACCGTCGGCCGAGACCGCGTCCTTGCTGCCCCGGGTGAACCATCAGGCGATGCACGGCGGCGACGGGGCCGGTCGCCGGCTGCCAGTCCATGCCTGCCCACAGCGGGTCGAGCTTGGCGTCGAGCGTGAACGCCCCATGGAGCGCGCCGTCCGCGCGCGCGACGTGAACGGTCCCCGCGGCCACGTCGGCCTGGAACAGCGCCACGGATGGATACACGTCGTCCCATTGGTCAATGCCCTGCGCGCGCATCTGAGCGACGCACGCATCCTTCAACGCGAGCAGGAGCGGCAAATCCGCGGCGGTCGCGCGCTCGGTGCGGAGCGGCCGCGGGTCGGGGGGAGAATCGCTAAGGTCGCGGGAGGTCATGGGCACCGGCGATTAATTCCAATGCGGGTTAGAACGTTCGCGCCACGGCCCGGCGGCTCACGCCTTCGGATCATCGCCCTCGGTGCTCACCGTCACTGTCCCGCCGGGATTTTCCACCGCGGACTTGGCGGCGTGCCAGGAGAGAATGGCGCACTTCACGCGCGCCGGAAACTTATGCACGCCGGCAAACGCCGCGAGCTTGCCCAGCGCCGGGACTTCCTTGCCGGTGGTGACCATGTCATGCACCTGACCGAAGAGCGCCTCGACGTCGGCGCGCGTCTTGCCCTTGATCGTGGTGGTGAGCAGCGACGCGGAGGCCTTCGAGATGGCGCAACCGGAGCCTTGGAAGCTCGCGTCCTTCACCACGTCGCCATCCATGAGCAGATAGACGGTGTAATTGTCGCCGCAGAGCGGATTGCGGCCCTGGGCGACGCGGTTGGCGTTGTCCATCACGCGGAAGTTCCGCGGGCTTTTCGCGTGTTCGAGGATGACCTCCTGGTAGAGGTCGTTGAGGTCGTCGTTCATGGTTGAAAACTTCGGTGCTGGTTTTCCGTCGCGCACAGGCCGCTCGCATCTGCCGCCGTCGTCCGATTCATTCGCCGCGCAAAATTGCGGTCATCGCCGGGACCGGCTGGCACGGCACGCTGCGGCCGCGCTGCCACCATCCCGCGCGGCGGCGGATCGTGCAACACCCCAGCGCACGGAGCAACGGGCGGAAGAAAATGCAGCCGCACACACGGCCGGGATTGGATGGGCACGCCGCGTTCCGAGCCGAGGAAAAACCGTTGCAGTCAAGGCTCGCGGTGGTAGCGTCCAGCGTCCCGTAGCGCCACTGGTCGATACCAGAATGCTGAAACACCCATTTATCTCATGAATGCTGCGACCAATTCAGTTCGGAACCGCCCGGCGCGGTCAACATCGCCGACTGGCTCACCCCCGAGCGGAGCGACCACCAACCTCGAACAAACGCCGCCGCGCCATTTCCGCGCGGCCGACTGGGGCTTCACCCTCATCGAACTGCTCGTGGTCATCGCGATCATCGGCATTTTGGCGAGCATGCTGCTGCCGGCGTTGAGCACGGCCAAGGTCAAGGGCACCGGTGCGGTGTGCCTGAACAACCAAAAGCAGCTTTCACTCGGGTTCGCGATGTTCCCGGATGACAACGATGACAACATGGTGCCAAACGGTGCGGGTGGCGGATACTGGCCGGGCGCGATGGATCCCATGGGGGTGGTTTCCGGACCGCCGGCGAACTTCGTGGGGCTAACCCCCGCGCAGTGCCTCGACTACGTCCAGCGCGGACTGTCCAACGGGCCGCTGTTCCGCTACGTGCCCAGCCTGCCAGCGTTTCACTGCCCGGGGGATAAGCGAACAACCAAGACACCGGGATCCGGCTGGGGCTGGGACAGCTATTCGAAAGCCAACGGCATGAACGGCGGCGGCTGGCAGGGCGCGGCGGTGCAGCCTCCATACATCAAGTCCGCCGAGATTACCCAGGCGGACCAGACCTTGGTCCTCCTCGAGGAGTCCGACCCGCGCGGCTACAACTGGGGAACTTGGGTGATGGACGTCAATCCCGCGCCCGGCTGGGTGGACCCGTTTTCCGTTTATCACGGGCGAATCAGCACCCTGTCGTACGCCGACGGCCACGCGGAAGGGCATCGCTGGGAAGATCAGGCAGTCCTGACCGCCGCCCAGCGATC
This sequence comes from Verrucomicrobiota bacterium, assembly GCA_014193395.1. Taxonomy (GTDB): domain Bacteria; phylum Verrucomicrobiota; class Verrucomicrobiia; order Limisphaerales; family BJHT01; genus BJHT01. The sequence continues at coordinate 20,496 of BJHT01000009.1, read as the reverse complement.
CGGAGCCGGACAGTCGTCCTTTTCTTGGGCGGGTGGCAACGGCTCCAATCCCGACTTCCTCTACATGTACCAACGCTATCGACACCGGAATTGGGCGCCGTGGTGAACGGCTGGTGCCCGCCTGAGTTCGCTTTTTCCCCGCGAAACCCGCCCCCATTCTGAGGGCGGGTTACTTTTTCCCAGCGCCGGGAAGCCAGGACTACGGGCGGGGAAGACGATCCCCGCCCGGCTTTCTCTCCGTTCATCCCGCCGCTCCGGCTGGATTCCGGCCGCTTCAAACCGCGCCGACCGCCTGCTTTTCCGTGGCAATTTTTTTTCTGCGTGCTTTGACTTGGGGAAGCAGGTACTCATAACCCATGACCATTTGGTTACTTGCTTTTCTGCTCCTGAGCGCGGTCGGTTCCAGCGGCCTCCAACAGGGGGCGCTGCGGATGCTGATCACCTTTTTCGGCGCCATCGTCGCGACGTTTCTCGCCGTGCCGCTGTCGCCGCACATCAGCCCCCTGATCGCGATGATCGGCTTCGAGAACCCGCTGTGGGTGGTCGTGCTGCCGCCCTTGATCGTGTTCGTGGCGATCAGCCTCGTGGTGACCAGCATCGCCCAGGTGGTCCACCTGAAGATCAGCGTGCTGTTCAAATACCGGCGCAAGGAGGCCGAGTATTTCCGCTGGGAACGGATGAACTCGCGCGTGGGCATCCCCATCGGCCTGCTGACCGCCATGCTCTATCTGATTTTCATCGGCGCGCTGGTCAACGCCACCGGCTACCTCACCGCGCAGGTCGAGTCCAAGGGCGAGAACCCCGTCTGGCTGAAGCTCGTGAACCGGATGCGGGCCGACATCCATTCGACCGGCTTGGTGCGCTTCTCGGCGGCCATGAACCCGCTGCCCCCGTCGTTCTTCGATGCCGCAGATCTCATCGGCCTGGTCTATCACAATCCCGAGTTGATCAGTCGCGCGCTGGATTATCCGGCCCTGATGCAACTGGCGGACAACAAAGAGGTGCAGGGTCTGCTGGCCGATCCCCAGTTTATTCAGGCCTCCACCAACCAGGTGAGCATCGTCGAGATCATGGCCCTCCCGAAGGTGCAGGGCATCCTGACCAATGCGGAAACCATGGGGCAGTTGCGGGCGCAGTTTGAGCCGGTGGACACGAAGGACCTGCACGAGTTCCTGAAAACCGGCAAGTCCCCCAAGTTCGATCCCGAACTCATCCTCGGCCGGTGGCAGATTGATGCCGCCGGCACCATCAGCCAGTACCGCAAACTCAATGGCAGCGCGACCATCGCGGAGCTCGGCCGCCTGAAGGCCTACGTCGTCCGCCGCCTGCCCGACCTGACCCTCGCCGCCACGCCCGACAACCGTCTCGTCCTCAAAGGCACGCAGCCCAACATCCCCGCCTATGCCCCCATCATCACCAGCAAAGGCATCATCCCCGCAATCGCCGCTCCGGGGACGCCCAAAGCCCAGCCGAAGGTCGCGGTCCAGGGCACCTGGGCCAGAGCCGGGGACAAATATCAGGTGAAATTCCAAGGCGACAAAGGCGAACGGAGCGGCGACGCGACGGTCGAGAATGGCAAGCTGGTGATCGTGTTCAACAAAGACCCGCTGGTGTTCGAGCGGGAATGACCACGGCGCGGAAGCGCAGATGCTGTCGGAGTGCCGGCATGATCAATCACCGCCCGGTTGCTCGTCGGCCGGGAGATTTCGGCCCCGTTTGCGGAGACCGCCAGCCGTTGGGAACCGAAAACCATTGGTGTTTCAATTGATTGACTTCGGAACTTACGCGAAGTAGCCATTGCCTCGAAACCCATCCACCAGGGGTCGGTTCCTGACCCCAACACCTCAGGCTTATGAAAAAGAAACTGCTCGCGAATCGCCAACGCACCTTGGCGCTCTCCTCCCTCGCGCTCGCCGCCGCCGTCATCGGCACCGGCCGGAGCGAGGCCGCCAACAATCCCAAGAAGCCCGCCCCCAAGGCCGCCGCCCACAAGCCCATGGCGCACGCGCCTGCGAAACATCCCCCCGCCAAGCAAGTCGCCAAAGCCCCAGCCCCGACCCCCGCCGCGCAAAACCTCGCGCAACAGCAGGCCGCCGAGCAGGCCAAGAAACAGGCGGACGCCAACGCCGCCAATGCCGCCGCCGGCAACCCGGCCATGGCCCGCGTCGTCACCCCCGTCACCCCGCAGGATCCCGCCAAGCTCGTCGGCGTGGCCCAAGCCCCGGCCCAGGGCGACCTCGACAAACGACTCGTCGGCGAATGGACCGTCACCGGCTCCACCTCGCCGCTGGGCACGCTGAAGATTTCCAGTGATGGCCAATACACTTGGAAAAAGGACGACGGCGAATCCACGGGCAAGCTCCTCCAGGTCGTTCCCCGCCGCGACGCCAAACCCGGCGTGACCTACTGGAAGATCAAAGACGGCTCGCAGGAATTCTACGCGTTCGCCGATCCCGAAAAGAAGGCCACGCTGGCCATCTACGCGGTCGCGAACAACACCGCCGCCGCCGAAGCCACGCGCAAAGGCGCCACGGAAACCACCGAGAAGCCCGCGGCCGACAGCGACAACACCGACAAGCCGGTGAAATCGTAACGCTCCTTTTTCCACCATCGAACCAACCAGCCCGCGAGTGATCGCGGGCTTTTTGTTTTTGGTTTGCTCCTGCGGCGGCGGATCCGGGGAGAGAAAGGACCAGCGCTTCGCCTCTTTGAACTACAACTCTGCAAAATCCTTGTACGCCGCGAGGATTTTGCTCTGCCCTGGCCGCGGTCCGCCAACCACGGAATTGTCGCCGACGCGTTGCTCTTCGTCCCGGAGGGACCCCGCAGGAAATTAGCCGGGGGCAAGCCCGCTCAGCGGGCGCGGCCCCCGGTTGCGCCGCCGAACGGTCCATGCCCCAGCGGGGCATCGAAGAAGTTTTTGGCGTCGCCTGTACCGCAGCGTTTCCGCGACCAGCCGTTGCCTCGGGCCATTTTCTTCGATGCCCTGTTGGGGCACGGAGCGACGCGGCACGGTATCCGGGGGCGGCGTCAGCTGGCGCGGACTTGCCCCCGGCTAATCTCCTCCGGCGTCCCTCCGGGACGGGACCCGGCGTGTCCGTCCGCACCACCCGCGCAGTGCGGAGGTCATCAGAATATTCCGCCGCACCCTCGCCGCCATACCTGCTGTGACCTGAGCGGTCACGGTCTGCTTTGACTGCCGATTCCCCTCTCTGCGCTCTTCTGATCTCTGCGGTGTTCTGAAAAACCCCCGCCGCCACGGAGCGTAACCGACGAATCACACGCGAACACATCACACCGCAGAGCTTGGAAGCGCGCAGAGAAAACACAGAAAACGCGACTCCAACCTGTCCCGACCCGACCCATTTCGCCTCATCGCTTCGCGGGAAAACACCGCTCCCGTCCCCGCCTGTCCGCCTTATGAATTAACCCGAATCACCCTAGGTCGAAGCCCGCGCCGATTTTCCGAAGGTTGGTCGCAGCCATCGCTGCAAGCCCCGTTTCATCGGCTCGTTTACCGTTTGTCAGCTCCCAAAATCATGTCCACCACACCGCGTCCCCCCGCTTCGTTTTCCGCTAGATCCTTCCCTTCCCGCCGTCACGCCGTACAAGCCGCCGTTCTCTTCGGAGCCGTCGCCTGCCTCGCCGTCGTCAGCGTCAGCAGCGCCGCCGACGCCCCGGCAAAGGCCGCCAAAAAATCTTGGAAGGAAACCAAGTCCACGCTCATCCAATCCGACTTCCCGTTTCAAAAAGCCTGCATCGGCGCGAAATTTCCCGCCAACAACAAGGCCAACAAAGGCATCGCGATGATCCTCGGCAACGAGGCCTTCATGTGCTTCGACACCGACCTGCTTCGCATGTCCGCCGGCTGGACCAGCGGCACGACCCAGGGCAAAGGCGGCGCGACGCTCGCCGGCTTCATCACGGCGAAGGGCGTCACCTTCGATGGTTCGCACGGCGGTCATCCTGAGATCGCGGGCGAGCAGAAGTTCGGCCTGCGCCAGATGCCCGGCTGGGCGGACAAGGACGGATCGTTCAAAGACCCGCGCGCTGAACCCTTCGGCCCGCTCCCGCGCACCTGGTGCCGCTGGGACGGCATGCACGTCGTCGGCCCCGACCTCGTCCTCGCCTACACTGTTCACAACACCAAGATTCTCGAACAGCCCGGCAGCGTGGAAAAAGACGGCGAAACCGCCTTCGTCCGCACCTTCAAAATCGAAGCCACCAAAACCGCACTCAGCATGGCCGTGTGCGAAGTCGAGGGCGCGACCGCCAAAGCCGACGGCTCCCGCGCCACGCTCACCGCCGGCGAATTCGTCACCATCGCCGCGCTCGGCGGCGCTCCGGCGGGCGTGACCCTCGCCGTCACCGCCACCAATCGCCTCGTGCTGAACATCCCCACCGGCACGCCCGCGTCGCTCTTCAAGCTCGTCCTCTGGCGCGGTGCCGCTGCTTCCGCGGACAAGTTCGCCGCGCTCGTCGCCGGCGCGCCCGCGATGGTCGATTGCGCCAAGGGCGGCCCAAAACATTGGCCCGAGCCGGTTGTCACCACCGGCGTCCTGGCCACGACCAGCACGCCCGACGGTGCCTACGTGACCGACATGCTTACGCCGCCCGTACCCAATCCTTGGAATCGCCGCGTCCGTTTCGGCGGCCTTGACTTTTTCTCCGATGGCAAACGCGCCGCGCTCAGCACCTGGGACGGCGACATCTGGATCGTCTCCGGCATCAACGACAAACTCGACAAGCTCACCTGGACCCGTTTCGCCTCCGGCGGTTTCGAGACGCTCGGTTTGAAGATTGTGGATGACGTCATCTACACCACCGGCCGCGACCAGATCACGCGCTACATCGACAGCAACCACGACGGCGAGGCCGACTACTACGAGAACTTCAACAACGAGATCACCAGCTCGCCCGGCTTCCACGAATTCGTCTTCGATCTCCACACCGACAGCGACGGCAATTTTTACACCGCCAAGGCCGGCCCGGTGAAAGGCGGCGGCCGCGGCTTCGGCGGCGGCGGCGGCAACGGCGAGATTTCCGCCCACGCCGGCTCCCTCATCAAGATCGACAAGTACGGCGAGAAACTCACCGTTTACGCCACCGGCTTCCGCGCGCCCAACGGCATCGGCGTCGGCCCCGACGGGCAGGTGACCACCGGCGACAACGAAGGCACCTGGGTGCCCATGTGCCCGATCAACTGGGTCAAGCCCGGCGGCTTCTACGGCGTCGAGGACCTCGCGCACGGCAAGGACGTGAAGTCCTTCACGCAGCCGCTCTGCTGGCTGCCGAAAAGCTGGGACAACTCCGGTGGCGGCCAGGCATGGGTCACCAGCGACAAATGGGGTCCGTTCAAAGGCGAGATGCTCCACACCTCCTACGGCCAGTCGTCGCTCTATCTCGTCGTGAAGGAAGAGGTCAACGGCCTCATGCAAGGCGGCGTCGTGAAGTTCCCGCTCAAGTTCACCTCCTCCGCCATGCGCCCGCGCTTCAACCCCGTCGATGGCCAGCTTTACAACGCCGGCCTCCGCGGCTGGCAGAGCAACGCCGCAAAAGAAGGCGGCCTCGACCGCATCCGCTACACCGGCAAGCCCGTGCAAATGGTCTCCGGCCTGAAGGTCACAAAATCTGCCGTCGCCCTCACCTTCACCACCGCGCTCGACAAGGCCGCGGCGGAAGACCTCCAGAACTACAAAGGCGAACGCTGGAATTACAAACGCACCAGCAACTACGGCTCGCCCGAATTCTCAGCCGCCGACCCCGAGAAAAAAGGCCACGACAAACTCGAGTTCAAATCCGCGAAACTCTCCGCTGACGGCAAAACCGTCACCCTCGAGATCGCCGACCTGAAGCCCGTCATGCAGCAGTCCATCGGCTTCAGCAACCTCAAGACCGCCGCCGGCACCACGCTCACCGCGCAGGTCATGCACACCATCAACGCGATCCCCTGATCCCCGTAGCCGCCGACGTGAGAAGGCGGACGGTCGCCGCCGGAGTGCGGCCGTCCTCGGCCGCAGCGACGCCCGCCCGCACGAGGCGGTTGGAACAGCCAGCATCGCACCGCGCTCCAACTCGCTGCGCCCGGGGACGGGCGCACTCCGCCACCGGCTGCGCAACGCACGCGTTCCCGTCGCCTTGACCCTCCAACCGTCTCGTCTAAGCTGCGCGCCGATGACCGCCATCCTCGAAGAGTTGATCAAGTCCCCGCAACTGCCGCGGCATGTCGCGCAGTTGAAGGATCTGCTCGCCGACGAGCGCAAACGTCGCGAGCAGTTCTACGACGAGATGACCGAAGCGGGGAAATGGGAGTTCATCAACGGGGAGGTAATCGTGCATTCGCCAGCCAGATACGAGCATACGGAAGCCGCTGAGATGTTGTTCTTGTTGTTGTCGATTCACGTCGGCCGGCACGATCTCGGCGTCGTGAAATTCGAGAAAACCCTCGTCTGCCTTGCGCGCAACGACTACGAGCCGGACATCTGCTTCTTCGCGAAAACCAAAGCCGCACGCTTCAAACCCGAGCAGATGAAATTCCCCGCGCCCGATTTCATCGTCGAAGTCCTCTCGCCCAGCACCGAGGCCAACGACCGTGGCGTGAAGTTCGAGGACTACGCCGCCAACGGCGTCCGCGAATACTGGCTCGTCGATCCCGAGCGGCAGCACGTCGAGCAGCACCTCCTGCGCACCGGCAAATATCACCGCCACGCCAGCCTCAAGACCGGCGAAATCGCCAGCAGCGTGATCACCGGCTTCCGCGTCCCCGTGCGCGCCTTCTTCAACCGCACGGCCAATCTCGCAGCGCTCCAGAAACTTTGAGCGCTGCTCGCCCGCACTTTTTCCTGCCATGATTCATTCACTTCCCACCCGCGGTTTCTTGCTGTCCCTGCTCGCCAGCTTGCTGGCCGTTTGCGCCACCAGCGCATCGGCCCAAGCGCCCGCCGCCAAACCCGAGCCCGGCCTGCTCCTCACCCACGCCAGCGGCCCTGCGACCGACACCGCCGTCGCACCGAACCTCTGGCTCCACGTCGCCGCCAACCAACCCGCCTCGCCCCTGCTGCCCGCCGGCAAATTCACCGCCACCTGGACCGGCGCGCTCAACGCCGATTTGCGCGGTGATTTCCAATTCCGCACCGAAGTCCTCCGCGGCGCGTTCAAGCTCGAAATCAACGGCACCAATATCCTCGAAGTCACCACCACCACTGCCGCCGCTGACAGCGCGAAGCCCTCCGCCCCCAGCAAGCCCGTGCGCCTCAGCAAAGGTGCGAATCTTCTCAAAGCCACCTTCACCAGCCCCGACAGCGGCGACGCGTTCGTGCGCGTGCAATGGTCCGAAAAAGGCCTCCTCTGGGAACCCATCACCACCGCGCTCCTCACGCATAATCCCGCCGACGCCGCGCTCACCCAGGCCACCGCCATCCGCACCGGACGCGACCTTTTCCTCGAACACCGCTGCGCCAAATGCCACACGCCCGCCGCGTCCCCTGCACTCGCCGCGACCGGCGCGCCCGAACTCGCGATGGACGCCCCCGACCTCCAGGGCATCGGCTCGCGTCGCCACTACGCCTGGCTCGCCCGGTGGATTCTCGATCCCAAATCCCAGCGCGCCGTCGCCCACATGCCCCGCACCCTCCACGGCGCGAATGCCCAGGCCGACGCCAACGCCATCGCCGCCTTCCTCGCCACGCTGACCGGCGGCCCCGCGCCTGTGCCCGCCCCGCAGGCCGACGCCGAAGCCCTCGACTCCGGCAAAAAACTCCTCGAAGTCCTCCACTGCGCCGGCTGCCACAACCTCCCCGACGCCACCGAAAAGGATGCGAAAAAAATCTCGCTCACCCATCTCAACGCGAAATTCCCTCCGCCCCACCTCGCCGCCTTCATCAAAAATCCCGGCGCGCATTACGCCTGGACCCACATGCCCAAGTTTCCGCTCACCGATGAAGAGGCCCAGCAGATCGCCGCCGCCCTCTCCTCGAGCGCGCCGATGTTCAAGCAGCCCGGCCCTTCCACCGACCCCGCCGTCATCGCGCGCGGCCAGCAGCTCATGCAAACCACCGGCTGCCTCAACTGCCACACGCTCAAACTCGACAACCAGTTCAAACCCAAACCGCTCGCCGACCTCGCCGCCGCCCGCTGGCAGCACGGCTGTCTCGCGGAAAAGCCCGCCGCCGATTCCCCCGCGCCCGCATTCGCCTTCAACGCCGAAGAACGCGCCGCCCTGCAAGCCTTCGCCGCCACTGATCGCAGCTCGCTCATGCGTCACGCGCCCACCGAGTTCGCCGCGCGCCAGGCGAAAAATCTCCAATGCACATCGTGCCACGGCCAGCTCGAGGGCTTCCCGCTGATCGATGTCGTCGGCGGCAAGCTCAAGCCCGAGTGGATCGCCTCCCTGCTCAAAGGCGAGGTCGCCGACAAGATGCGCCCGTGGATCGAGCATCGCATGCCCGCCTTCCCCGCGCGCGCCGCGTTGCTCGCCGCGGGCCTCGCGCAGACGCACGGCTTCCCGCCCGTCACGCCCGCCGAGCCGCCGGTCAAAATGCCGCTCACCGCCATCGGCAAAAAACTCGTCTCCAACGACGGCGGCTTCTCCTGCATCGCCTGTCACGGCGTCGCTGAGATGGCGCCGGTGCAGGTCTTCGAGGCCCCCGGCATCAACCTCGCCTTCAGCGGCGCGCGCCTGCAGCACACGTGGTTCCTCCGCTGGATTCGCAATCCCCTTCGCGTCGAGCCGACCACCAAGATGCCCGTCTATTTCGATGAGGAAGGCAAAAGCCCGCTCGCCGATGTTCTGGGCGGCGACGCCGATCAGCAGCTCGACGCCCTCTGGCAATACCTCCGCCTCGGCAGCAAAATGCCGCCGCCCATCCCGCCGCAATAACGCCGCCCACCTCGTCCCGGGCAAAGAAGCTGAAACCGAGCAACCGCGAACAAACCCCGATAAACACGGATGCAAAACCACGCCCGCGCCAATTTGGAGTGCGGTGACTCGTCACCGCTTTCGCGCAGGCGACTTGTCGCCGTCAAGCCGCGGCACGCATCCGCTCCCGCACGCACGCCCCTGCTGGCGCGAGCCGTGAGCGCCCCATTACACACTCACACCTCCCGTCGTTCCACTGCGACAAGTCGCCGTGCAAAAGCGGTGACAAGTCACCGCACTCCAAAATCTTTGCTCCCCGCCGCCCCTTTCCCATCCGTGTCCATTCGTGGTTAAACCATCTTTTTCCGACCCCTGAGTGCCACCACTTCACCCAACGTCCGAGTCCCCCAAATCGAAACCAAAACCCAAGACCCAAAACCCAAGACCCCAGACCCCAGACCCTAAACCCTAGACCCTAGACCCTCTGAAAAAAAACCTATGAAAAAATCCCTCACCACCACCGCACTGACCCTGTTCCTCGGCTTCCACGCCGCCACTGCCACCGCCGCCGAATGGACCGTTCTCTTCGATGGCAAGCTCACCGACCAGTTGCGCGGCTATCAGATGAAAACCTTCCCCGCCGACAAATGGATCATCGACGGCGACGCGCTTAAGACCATCCCCGGCAAAGCCACCGATCTGATCACCAAGGACAAATACAAGGACTTCGAACTCGAACTCGAATGGAAGGTCGCCCCCGGCGGCAACAGCGGCGTGATGTATCGCGTCGCCGAACTCGACAAGGGCGCCTCGTGGTTCACCGGCCCCGAAATGCAAATCCTCGACGACGACAAACACGGCGACGGCAAAAACCCGAAGACCTCCGCCGGCGCGCTCTACGCCCTCATCGCCCCGAATGCGAAGAAGAAGCTCAAGCCCGTCGGCCAGTTCAACCAGGCCAAACTCATCATCAAAGACAACCACGTCGAACACTGGCTCAACGGTGAGAAAATCGTGGAATACACCTGGGGCAGCAGCGAAGTCGCCGAACTGGTGAAGAAGAGCAAGTTCGCCGACAAACCCCGCTTCATGAAGGAAAGTGAAGGCCACGTCGTGTTCCAACATCACGGCCAGGAATTCTGGCTCCGCAACGTGCGCATCCGCAGCCTGTGATTCATCACGCGCATTCGTTCCAACCCATCCGGAAACCCATTCCCGTCAGTACCCCATGAAACCCTCCCTCCGTTCCCTCCTCGCCCTCACCCTCGCGCTCGCCAGTGCCGGCGCGCCCCTCGCCGCCCTCGCCGCCGATGCCAACACGCTCACCGACGCCGAAAAATCCAGCGGCTGGAAACTGCTCTTCGACGGCAAATCCCTCGCCGGCTGGACCAGTTTTAAGAAAACCACGCCCCCGGAAAAAGGCTGGGACATCCAGGACGGCTGGCTTCATCACATCGCCAAGGGCGGCGGCGGCGACATCGTCTCCGCCGAAAAATATTCCGAGTTCGAACTCACCTGGGAATGGCGCCTCGCCGAGGGCGGCAACAGCGGCCTGAAGTATTTCATCTCCGACGACCGCAAAGGCGGCGCCATCGGCCACGAGTACCAGATGCTCGATGACGACAAACATCCCGACGGCAAGAAGGGCCTCAACCGCCAGACCGCCGCGCTCTATGACGTCCTCGACCCCGCCAATCGCCCCGTGAAAAAGCCCGGCGAAATCAACCAGTCGCGCATCCTGGTGAAAGGCATGCACGTCGAGCACTGGCTCAACGGCGCGAAAGTCCTCGAGTACGAACTCGGCAGCGACGCCCTCAAAGCCGCGATTGCGAAGAGCAAATTCAAGAACGTTGAAGGCTTCGGCACCCGCTTCCCCGGCCGCCTCCTCCTGCAAGATCACGGCGACGAAATCTTCATCCGCAACCTCAAGCTCCGCGACCTCACCGCGAAATAGAATTCCCCTCACCCTCGCTCTCACACCCTCGCACCCTCACACGCTCACACACCCATGCCCGCATGAAACTCCCTCCCCTCCTCGCCCTCCTCGCCGCGCTCGCGCTCCCCCTCGCGGCGCGCGCCGCCGACGCGCCGCTCAACACGCTCACCGACGCCGAGAAAGCCGCCGGCTGGAAGCTCCTCTTCAACGGCACCTCGCTCGACGGCTGGCGCGGCTTCAAAAAAACCGCCCCGCCTACCGGCGGCTGGGAAGTGAAGAACGGCATCCTCACCTGCGTGAAAGGCGGCAAAGGCGGCGACATCATCACCACCGATCAGTTCGATGATTTCGAACTCTCCTGGGAATGGTCCATGCCGCCCAAGTCCAACAACGGCGTGAAATATTTCATCACCGAAACCCGCCCCGGCGCCATCGGCCACGAATACCAGATGATCGACGACACCCTCGCCCACGACGCGCAATCCAGCACCGCATCCTTCTACCTCGTCGTCGCGCCCAACGAGAAAAAGAAGGTCAAGCCATTCGGCGAATGGAATCACTCGCGCGTCCTCGTCCAGGGCAACCACGTCGAGCACTGGCTCAACGGCGAACAGGTTCTCACCTACGAACTCGGCAGCCCTGCCATCCTCGAACAAGTCGCCAAGACCAAGTTCAAAGGCGTCGCCGGCTTCGGCACCAAAATCCGCGGCCACATCCTCCTCACCTACCACAGCGACGAGTGCAGTTTCCGCAACGTCAAGCTGCGCGAACCCAAGGCCGCGAAGTAAGCACACAGCATCGTCCGCTTGGTCGCATCGGCTCCGTCCCCACGGAGCCGATTTTCTTTTGGGGTCTGAATCAGGTCCGCTCCAGACCAGAGCTTCCGCCCGTGCTCGTAGCGCAGGTTTCCAAGCCTGCTGTATCGCAGGTTTCTAAACCCGTGGACCGCTGAGATTTTGCACGCCTCCGACGCAACGACGCCCTGCCGACTTGGAAGTCGGCGACACAGCAGGTTTGGAAACCTGCGCCACATTGCCGCCCGCACCCCTCACCACCGCAACACGCGGACGCGATGCGCCTCGCTGTCGCCAATGAACACGCTGCCATCCTTGTCCACGAAGATGCCGTGCAGCCGCGCCAGTTTGCACTTGAGCGGGTCCCCGTCCGGGCCGTCGCCCTTCTCGCCGGTGCCCGCGATCAGTTCGAGCGTGCCCTTTTTCACGTCGATCATCCGCAGGCTGTGACTCTCCGTGTCCGCGAGATAGACGTTGCCATTGGGCGCGACCGCGATGCCCTTCGGCCCGGACAGCGTCGCCTCCTTCGCCGGTTCGCCGTGGCCGGTGAAACCTTTTTTTCCCGTGCCCGCAATGTGCCGGATTTTTCCCGCCTTCAGGTCAAAGTGGAAAACCTGATTCCCCTCGCGCGTCGCCAGCCACAGATCGCCATTCGCATCGAAATCCAGGGACCGCGGCCCGTTCAGCGGCGTGCCGGCAATCGGCGCACCGTCCGGCGTCGCACCCGCCTTGCCCGTACCCGCAAACGTGCTGATGACGCCCGTCTTCATGTCCACCTTGCGGATGACATGATTGCCGATGTCGCAGATGAAGAGATTGCCCGCGGGATCGAACTGAATGCTGTGCGGGTTCTTGAACTGCGCCGCCGCCGCCGGCCCGCCGTCGCCGCTGTAACCCGTCTTGCCCGAGCCTGCGAACGTGCTGATCACGCCGCTCTTCAAGTCCACCTTGCGCACCGCGTGGCTCCCCATATCGACGATGTACAAATCTCCGCGGGCATCGAACCGAATTTCGTGCGGCAGATTGAACGTGGCCGCCAGCGCAGGCCCGCCGTCGCCCGAGTAGCCTTTCTTACCGCTGCCCGCGACCGTGTGGATGTTTCCGTCCGCCGTCACCTTGCGCACCACCTGCCCGTCGTATTCGCAGAACCAAATCGCGCCATCGGGCCCGCGCACGACGCCGAAGGGATTGTTCACCTGCGCCTGCGTCGCCGGCCCGCCATCGCCCGAAAAACCCTTCACGCCGGTGCCGGCAAATGTGGAGATGGTGGCCGCCGAAACCGGCAGCGCCGCGCTTAGGGTGATGGCCAGGAAGAATGCAAACGAGGAGACAGTTTTCATAAATGTTGGTGCCGGAGATTAGCGACGCGACGGGTGAAACCAAGGCTTTCGGTGTCGCTGCCGCTCCGGAGTACGGCCGTCCCCGGCCGCAGCAGCGTCCACACGCACGAGGGTCACCGAAAGTCTCCCGCGCCTCACCACGCTCCACCTCGCTGCGCCCGAGGACGGGCGCACTCCGCCACTGCCCCGGAGTGCGGCCGTCCCCGGCCGCAGCGACGCCCTCACGCACGAGGGCCGTCGGAATTTCCCCGCGCCTTCCCGCCCTCCACCTCGCTGCGCCTAAAAGCGGCTCTCTATTCGAACCGCGGCAGCAACAGGGGATTCCCGCGAAGCGATGGCCAGAGTCCGCCGTGGGCCTCGACCCACAGTTGCCGATGCCGGAAAACCGCAACGGAACGAGCGTGACTGTGGAGTGCGGGGACTTGTCACCGCTTTCTCAAGGCGACTTGTCGCCGTCGAACTGCGGAAGGCGTCGGCAAGGAATGGGGTGTTCACGGCTCGCGCCAGCGCCGGCTTGCCCGTGTGACCGGAGCCGCGCCGAAGTTCGACGGCGACAAGTCGCCTGCGCGAAAGCGGTGACAAGTCCCCGCACTCCAAAACCGTCGCTCCGCGACGACAGGAAAACGGCTCTTCGCGATTCGCATAAAAAGCTGCGCGACAGGCGTGCGCTGTCGCATGCGGAGCGCGGCGTGAACGCCGCAGAAACGTCCGCCGGGAAAAAGGAGGGTTCGGTAAATCCAGCGCTCCCCGCGAGTGGCACGCGTCTGCGGCGTAAACGCCGCGCGCCTGTCGCTGCGCGCCCCGCGCCCCGCGCCCGCCGCCACTCACATTTTCCCATGTTTCAAAATCGCCAGGATCAGGCCGATGGCCATGAGCGCGGAGATGATGAAGCCGGCGAGGCCGATGGTCGGGATGCCCTGCCCGCCGGGCGTCGTGCCCGCGTGATAGACCACGGCGGAGCCGATGACCACCGCGGCCAGCATGATGGAGTAGGCGAGGCGGTTGGTGCCGCGATCCCACGCGTTCATCGCCGGTTCGAGGCCCTCGTGCTTGAAGATGACGCGCGTCTCGCCGCTTTTGAGATGCGCGATGATGCGCCGCATTTCGCCGGGCAACGTCGCGGCGAGTTCGGCGAACTCGAGACCGAAGTCGTAGAAACTCTGCGCCATCTTGCGCGGGCCGAAGCGTTGCATCCGGACGCGTTTGAGAAACGGCGTGGCCTGCTCGATCAAGTTGTGGCCGGGGTGCAGCCGGCGCACGAGCGTCTCCATCGCGCTCAGGGATTTCAGCATCAGGAAAAAATCCGGCGGAATCCGCAGGCCGTGGCGGGTCGTGAGGTGGATGAGTTCGGTGGTGAGCTTGCCAAACTCCAGCTCGGCCAGCGGACGGTAGAAGTGCTGGTGCATGAACTCGGCGGTCTCGGTCTCAAGGCCGGGGCGCGACGGCTCGGTGTCCGAGGCGGAAAGGCGGATCAGGGCTTCGGACACGGCGACCTCGTTGCGGCGAGCAATGCCGGTGACGAGCGCGGCGAAGTTCTCGCGGCCGCGCCGGCCGAGAAAACCCATCATGCCGAAATCAAGGAAACAGATAATGTTTCCGGGCAGAATGTGGATGTTGCCCGGATGCGGATCGGCGTGGAAAAAGCCGTGGACAAAAAACTGTTTCATCATCAGGTCCGCGATGCGGCAGGCGATTTCCTGATGGTCGAGCTGCGCGTCGCTGAGTGCGCGGAGGTTCGAGGCCTTGATGCCCTCAATGTATTCCATCGTGAGGATCTGGTGCGTGGAGGCCTCGTGAAAAACGGCGGGGATGTAGATCGTCGGCTCGTCGGCGAACTGCCGCGCGAAGCGTTCGAGATGCGCTGCCTCGGTGGTGAAATCCATCTCCTGCTGGAGCGTGCGGGTGATCTCCTCGACCACAGCGGTGGGCCGGTGGACCTTGGATTCCTCGAGGTGTTTCTCCGCCAGCGCGGCGACGTGGTGCAGGATTTCCAGGTCCACGCGGACCTTTTCCTGAATGCCCGGCCGCTGGACTTTCACCACGACCTGCCGGCCGGATTTCAACCGCGCGCGATGCACCTGCGCGATCGAGGCCGAGCCGATGGGCGTTTCCTCGAACTCGGAATAAACCTCGGCGAGCGGCCGCTTCAACTCGGCTTCCACGACCTGCCGGATTTCGGCGAAGGCGATGGGCGCCACGCTGTCCTGAAGTTTCGCGAGTTCCTCCGCGAAGCCGTCGGGCAGAAGCTGCGGCCGGGTCGAGAGAATCTGGCCGATCTTGACGAAGGTGGGGCCGAGCGCCTCGCAGGCTTGGCGGACTTTCTGCGGCTGCGAGAGCTGATGGATGGTGGCCTGCTCGTCGCGGCCGCGCTGGGAGCGCAGTTTCAGATTAAGCGCCTGCGGCAAGTGCAGGCGATGGGCGATGTCCTCGTAGCCGAACTTGAGGAACACGCCGACGATTTCCCGGAAACGATTCAGATGCTGGATCGTCCGGCCGATGTTTCCGATTTATTGAAACAGCATGACAAGCCTTTCGGCAGTGTAGCCGCCGACGTGAGGAGGCGGACGCCCCCGGTTCGCCCCACGCGCCCCGATCCGCCTCGTCACCTCGGCAGCTACCGCATGCGCCCGGCGGCTCCTGCGCTACAACCCCGCCCGGCGCACGTCGCGCATGTAGCGATGGCAGTTGATGCAGCTCATGGTCATCTGGAAATACGCGAGCGAGGCGGCATCGATGTTCTTGTCCTTCGCGGCGCGGCCCACGGCGTCGCTGTGCCGGCGGAACTCGGCGCTGAAGAGTTCGTACT
Organism: Verrucomicrobiota bacterium; assembly: GCA_014193395.1. Taxonomy (GTDB): domain Bacteria; phylum Verrucomicrobiota; class Verrucomicrobiia; order Limisphaerales; family BJHT01; genus BJHT01. The sequence goes on along the minus strand of BJHT01000009.1, from coordinate 4,763 downwards.
CGGGCGTCTCGCGCGCCCGCCAACCGGCGGCCTTGCTCAGGGCGCTGAGTTTTTGCGCGTTGGCAACGATGAGATCGGTGTTCTCGGTGGTGATGCCCTCGAGCACGTTCTGCGCGTAGCTCAGCTTGAGCTTCATCACTTCGCGGGTGTTGGGCGGGTTTTGCGCTTCCGAACGGATCGCGAGCCAGAGGAGCAGGCCGGCAACGAGCGTGACGACCACGGGGAGTGTTTTGGATTTCATAAATTCAGTTAACAAAAAAGCCGCCGACTGTTCAAGCCGGCGGCGGGTTGCCCAACCTTTTTCGGCTCAGGCGGTGAAGCCGAAACGATAGCGCTCTTCCTCGGGCTTGATGGCCAGCGCGATGCAAATGCGCTTGGCCGCGAGCATCGAGGCGGCGGTCTTGATCATTTTGTCCGAGTCCACCTTGGGCAGTTCCACGCCGTCGTGGTGGATGCCGCGGATGCGATGCCCGCGCTCCAAGAGTTCGGTGAGGAACTGTTCACACGCCACCGGGTCATCCGTGGTGTAGTGGCTCGTGTGGGCGTGGCGGCCGAGATCGACCGTGTATTCGACGTTGTATTTCGGGATCATACGTTGGTGGGGGTTGAGGGTTGTTGATGACTGGCTTGGCGAACTTTTTTCACCCAGGACCGGAAAATATCCTTGGCGGCCGCAACGGCTTCCTCGCGGGGCACATGGGTCTTCACGGAGTCTTTGTGCGGCAGCCACTCGGGCCGCAGCGTTTCATCCGCGCCCCGCTGGTTGACCACGCGCAGGAAGGAGTCGCAGTCCACCACCAGCAACGCCGTGGCGTCCTCGAAAACAGCCTCGGCCGTGGCGCACACTTCGCACGTCCCCAACTGGTTCTCGATGGTTTCCACGATGTCGCTGATGGATAGGAGATTCTTCACACGCTCAGAATGCGTGGACCGACGGGGCCGCGCTAACCAGCTTTTGTTAATTGCTGCACAAATCTTGTGGAGGTGAACGGGCGGAATCGGTCGGGCGGGGATCAGCCGCGTGTCGGCACGTGCGGCTCGGCGGCCTTCCGAACTCTGCGGTGTTCTGTCGCGTGCCTACTTCAGTCGCGGTTTTCGCGATACACCGCAGAGATCGGAAGGCCGCAGAGAAAGGCACGGGAAAAAGAAAAAGGGCCGGCGGTGAAGCCGGCCCTGCGTGTGAATTTTCGCTGCCTGTGCGGCGAGGTGTTACTTGAACTTCCCGAGCTGCTTCATGGTCTCGTCGAGGCAGTACTTGATGTAGTAGTCGGGTTTCTTCGGGTCCTTTTCCTTGTCGAGCACTTCAAGCGCGATCTCCGCCGCCTTGCTGGTGGTGAAGAAGCTGAGCGCGCGCACGGCTTCGAGGCGGACGCGGGGATGTTCGTCACCGACCTGCACTTTCAGAAGGTCCAGCGGCGCGGGCACGCGATCGCGCCAGTAGCACAGGACGCGGGTCGCGGCGGCGCGGGCGTTGTGATTCGGCGAGCGCAGGTTGCGCTTGAGGAGGTCCACGTTCACCACGTTGTGCCATTGATGCACCCAAAGCGCTTCCGTCATGTGGTGCTCGTATTCCTTGTCGCTCTTGTCGAGCGAGGCGGTCCACTTGGCGACGGCGGCGAGGACTTTGGCGCTGTCGTGTTTGCTCAACTCGATCTTGGCGCGGGTGCGGACGTCGTTCTCGGGCGTGGCGAGCGCGGCAACGAGGGCTTCGATGGGCTGACCGTCGATGGGCACGGGCTTGAGGAGCGGACGGCCTTCATAGGTGATGCGGTAAATGCGGCCGTGGGTCTTGTCGCGGTTCGGGTCGCGGATGTGGTGCTGCATGTGGCCGATGAGTTCCTTGGCCCAGTCGCAGAAGTAGAGCGAGCCATCCGGCGCTACAGCCACGGCGATGGGGCGGAAGTTCGGGATCATGTCGTTGTTGCCCTTGATGAGGTCCTCGACGGACGTGCCTTTGAGACCGCCACCGTCTTCCGCGATGGTCGCGCGATAGATGCCTTGGAAGGTGATGACGTTGAGGTTCAGGAAATTGCCCTGGAACTCCTCCGGGAAATGGCGGCTGGAAAGGATGCCAGTCGCGGGACACGGGCGGGATGGGTTTTTCCAAAATGTTTTGTAGCCGCCGTGTTTCGCCGGAGCGTCGATGAAGCCGCTGAAGGCGGGGCCGAAGTAATTGGCGTTGCCCGTGGCGTCGGTGATGAAGTCGTTGCCCCAGTAATCGAACACGCGGCCGTGCGGATTGGCAAAGCCGTAGGGCGCGTAGCGCTCGAACTTGTGCGTGAGCGGCTCGTAGCGATAGATGCAGCCGTCGCTGTTGCGGACGGGGCCGTTGACGGTCTCGACCTGCGTGCGATGGAAGACGCCGTCGCTGAGATAGGTCGCGCCACCGGGTTCATAGCACATGGCGTTGGCGGTGTGATGCGAGTCGGCGGAGTCCATGCCCATGAGCACGCGCTCAATGGAATCGGCCTTGCCGGTGCCCTTCGTGTCGCGCGCTAGCCACAGGTCGGGCGCCTGCATCACGAGCACGCCGTCTTTGTAAAACTGAAAGCCGGTCGGGCAGTTGAGGCCGTCGAGGAAGGTCGTGGCCTTGGTGGCCTTGCCGTCCGCGCCGAGGTCGAACACGAGAAGCTTGTCCTTCACGGTGTCGGTCGGGCGCAGTTCGGGATAGCTCGGCCAGGCGGCGACCCAGAGGCGGCCCTTGGTGTCGAAGCTCATCTGCACGGGGCTGACCAGCTCGGGGAACTGCACTTCGTCGGCCACGAGCGTCACTTTGCAACCCTTGGCGACGGTCATGTGTTTGATGGATTCCTCGCCGCTGAGGAAGGGCTTCACGTCGCGGTTCGAGGCGAGCGTGCGAACTTTCGGCAGGTTCGAGTCATCGACCTTCACGTCGCCGCCCTTGGCCACGGCCCACACGCGAACGTCGCGGTTGGCGGTCAGCACGTCGCGCTGGGTCATCTCCTCCTGCATGATGTCGTAGTTGGTGATCTTCGGCGCGCCTTTTTCCTTGGAGATCGGGAACGCGAGTTTCGAGCGGCCGCCATAGACGTTGTAGCCATCGACCGTGCGGTAGCGCTGGTGCCATTCGTGATTCTTGTCGAGCACTGCGGCACGCAGTTTGGCGAGGTCGCCCGACGGCGCGGTTTCACCAACGAGCGCGCGAAAGATTTCCGGGGCGACCACTTTGTCGCCGGCCTCGGTGAGATGCACGGTGTTGAAGGTGAGAGGCGCGCCGGCCTTGGCGGCGGCGGCGTAAAGCTCCAGCGAAGGGGCGAACAGATCGACGAACTGCACGCTGTTGGCCTTGGCGACCTCGGCCATCGCGGCGGTGTATTTCTTCAGGTTCTCGTTGGTCTTCTCCGTCGGCGGCTGGTTCGGGTCATTGCTCATTTCGGCTGCGATGGGGGAGAAGAGGACGACGCGCGGAGCGGCCTTGCCGCTGTAGTTTTTGGTCTTGGCGTCCTTGAGAAATTTGTCGAGGTCCTGCTTGAACTTGTCGAGGCCGGCGTCGCCCTTGAACGATTCGTTGTAGCCGTAGCAGGCGAAGATGACGTCGGCGCGGGCGCGGGTGAGCCACTCGTCGCGGGTGCCGAAGTTGTCGGAGCGCACCCAGGTGGCGACCTCGTCACCGGCGGCGGCGAGGTTGCGGAAGACGAGCTTGTGCTCGGGGAAACGCGCGTGGAGGAGGGTCTCCAGCCAGCCATGATGCTGCATGCGGTCGGCGAGCGCGCCGCCGAGCAGGGCGACGTGATCGTCGGGTTTGAGTTCGAGTTTGGACTGCGCGGGCGCGGCGGACGTGCCGACCAGCAGGCCCGCCAGCAACAGCGCTGCGGCAACGAGGATACGAGGTGGTTTCATGTTTTAGTTTTTGGTGCGAAGAGCGGTAATCGACGCAGTGAGGCGTGGTTTATTGAAGCAATCGCCGGTGGGTTCAAGCTTTTACCCCGGAAGTTTGGCCGGTCTGGTGCATCGCAAGGTAGCCGGCGAGGGGCGAGGCCGGGCCGGGATGCCGCCCGCGGAGGGCCGCGGCAAGTTCTCTAATCTTCGATGGGAGGTGGCATCCGGAACGACGCCCGGCCGGTGGGCCCCGAACCAAGACCGCCAAAAAAAGGTCAGTCTTGAACAATTTGTGCGAGGTCCGACCGCGCGGATTTGCATCTGGTAACCCGGACGTGGGCTGCTCGCGTCGAGCGGCGATCAGGTCCGTAATTGGTCAACCATGCAAAATCCAGAGTTCTCATTATGAAAAAATCCCTCGTCATTCTATTGGCCGCCGCCGGATTGGTCCTTGGCGCGTCGTCCGTGTCCGCCGAGTCCGCCAACAAGGAAATCACGCTCAAGGGCCGCGGCACCTGCATGAAGTGTGCCCTCAAGGAATCGGACACATGCCAGAACGTCCTGGTCACCGAAAAGAACGGCAAGGAAACGAAGTTCTATCTGGTGCAAAACGCCGTCAGCAAAAAGTTCCACACCGAGATCTGCACCGAGGCGAAAAAGGTCACCGTCGTCGGCGTGTGCAAAAAGGTGGGGGACAAGTTTGAAGTCACCCCCTCCAAGATCACCGCCGACTAAACCGCGGTGAGAACCCTTTGGCGAAGGTCATCGACCGTCCGCCCGGGCACCCGCTCGGGACGGGCGTAAGACAAAATTCTGGTCAGTGCGGTATTCCGGTGCTTTTCGTTGCTAAGTATATGTTTATGGCATATACATTCCCCCAATGAAACCCAAACCCACTCCCGAAGCCATCCTCCACGACCTCG
>BJHT01000008.1 GCA_014193395.1 Verrucomicrobiota bacterium | reverse complement strand
GCCCTGGCGTTGCTGTTCGAGTTTTGGGTAAGCGGGGATTTTGGTTTTCATATTGTAGCCATAATACTACAAATCTGCGGTCAAAACCAAAGGAAAACCACAAAACCCACTTTTATCTCGTACACCCCGGGCGCACTGTCGGCTTGGCAAAGTTGCCGGCCGCGCGCAAGGTCGGGCCAGCAAATCCCAACAAAAGCAGAGTGTCATGAACCCAACGATCGCAGCCCAGGAACTCGCGCGCCGCTTCAACGAAGACGAAGCCGTGTGGCGTTGCTACGAACCGAAGCGGGCGGCGCGGCAGTTGCCCAGCGCGCGCCCGTCCGCGGCGGAAGACATTTTGGACGGCCTCGACTGGCAGGCGGCGGAACGGGAGTGCCGCATGGTGCGGGCGGTGGGATTTTTCCAACCCTGAAAATATGAAACCGAAGAAACCCATCGAGTCGCTGATTTTGAACCTGCGCAATCTGAAGGTCATTCTGGATGCGGATCTCGCCGAGCTTTACGGCGTGCCGACGAAAGTTTTCAACCAGGCGGTGAAGCGCAACGCCGACCGGTTCCCGCAAGATTTCATGTTCCAGTTGACCGCCCAAGAATGGAGCGACTTGAAGTCACAATTTGTGACTTCAAGTTTGGAACCCACTCAAAAAGAAGGAGTTGCGCCGAACTGGTCACAGGTTGTGACCAGTTCTCACGGCGGGCGCCGAAAATTGCCCCACGCCTTCACCGAACACGGCGCCATCATGGCCGCGACGATCCTGAACAGCCCCGAAGCCGTCGCGATGAGCGTGTTCGTCGTGCGCGCGTTCATGCAGATGCGCGAGCAACTGGTGGCCAACGCGGCGATCCTCAAACGTCTGGCCGAGATCGACAAATCGCTGCTCGAACACGACTCGGCGTTGCGCACCATCTGGGCCAAGCTGCAACCGCTGCTCGCGCCGCCACCCGAACCACCGCCGCGGCGCATCAAGGGGTTCAATCCCCGCGAGGACTGAGCGCGAGCAACGCCCGCCCGGAGCGGCTGCTGAGTTCGTCCCAAAATCGCGGCCGCAGCGCAGCACGCACGTCCGGGAAAACCACGAACTCGAAACGGCCGCCCACCTCGCGACTTCGAGCGCGATCGCGAACACCAAGCTCCACCGCATTCCTACGGACAGGATTTCTCGGTTCCCACCCCGCGCCCTTCCCGTCGCCGCCACGCGACCGCCGTGCCGATGGCAAACAGCGCGAGGCTCCCCGCCAGCGCGAGCAGGCCGGGACGTTGGTTCGTGACGAACCAGTTGCCCGGTCCCGCCAGCGTCACCCCGGCGCAGCCCGCCCAGATCGCGACGGGAATCGGCAGTTTCCAGCGCCACCAAACGCCGAGCGTCGCGAGTGCCACGAGCGCGGCGTCCAGCAGCGTGAAAATTTCCGGCCCACCGCCCCCGACCCGCGTCCACCACATCGCGTCGATCATCCAGACCACGGCGAGGCTCCAGCGGAACGCCGACAGATCGGTGTCTTCGTCCGCGCCCCAGCGCAGGCTGTGGATTAGTAGAAAACCGAGCGCGGCCTGCAACGCCGCGTGCCCGGCGCCGTTCGGATAAACCATTCCCATCGCCAGCGCCACGACCGCGGCCCCGCCCACTCCCGCCTGCCAGCGCGTCGAGTGCAACGCCACGCCCACGACCAACAGCACCAGCGCCGCGAGCCGCGGATCGACACGCGTGGCGGCCGCCGCGCCAAACGCAATCCACGCCGACGGAATCCCCGCCACCAGCAGCGGCAGCGACGCGAGCGCGAACCCGCGCGCGACGCGGGCGAGCGGACCCGGAACCGTGCGCCAGAGAACCGCAAAGCCCGCGAGATTCAACGTCACCAGCGGCAGGAACAGCTCCGGCCGTGTCAGCGCAAACAGCGGTGCGGCGAACACGAGGAGCAGCGTCGCGCCCCGCCAGCGCCACGACGGCTCCCGCACGCAATCGGAGAGGCGGTTGATCAGCGTCCACGCGGCGACGACCGCGAGCGGCGCGAGCCACGGCATTTGCAGCGCCAGCTTGGACACGTAGCCGATGCTCCAGACATGCACGGTCGTGCCCGCGAGCCACAGGCCGAAGATCAGCAGCGGCAGCCACGCCCGCTCGGGACCGATGCCGCCGTGGCGCGTGGGCCGGGGCAGCAGGTTCGCGCCCGCGGCCAGCACAGGCAGCCCGAGATTCCAGAGCCACAGATTGGGCGCGGCCCAGCGCTCGTAGTCCTCGTCCATCACGACGCGGAACACGACCGGCAGCGCGAGATTCAGCAGCAGCAGCGCGCCGCCGAGCATCAGGGCGCGGCGCGGCAAATTAAAACGCGGATGCCAGTCCCGCACCGCCAGCGCGCGCACCACGGCCAGCGTCCCGCCCGCGGCTGTGAGGAAAAGGGTCAGCCGCCACTCGGTGAGCACTGCCTGGCTCATCATCATGAACGGCACCAGCACCAGCCCGTGTTCGAGCACGGTGAGCAGCGCGGAGTCATACCAGACCTGCCGCCGCGCCAGCACGATGGCCGTGCCCACGACGACCAGTTCGTAGAGTTGCAGCGCGAAGAAAACGAACAGCAACTGCCGCGTTTCGTCGCCGCCGAGAAAGCGCGGGTCGCCCGTGAGCTGGTCCACGCCCCACAACAACAGCGCGACGCTGCAAAGAAAGAACGGGTTGCAAACCAGCAGCCGCCTCGCCCAGTAACGCCAGTCGAACGGCGGCAGCAACGGTGTGGGCGCGAGTGTGCGGGCGGGCGCGGGCGCGTCGGGCACGAGGGAAGGGAACGTTGGCGGGAGTGGTTCAGGATTCATGGGAGCCTCCGGGTGGTTGGGGTTGTGGGTTGAGAATGGCGCGGGAATCCGCCGCTTCTCGCGTTTCCTTCACGCGGGAGAATCACGATTGAGGCCGGATTCATAGGTGGATTAGAAATCCGCATGGGCCGTGCCACCCGCTCCGCACCGCGCCCGCCGCGCGGTCGCCCCCTGTCACAAGCCGTGATTCGGCACACTGCAGCGCGGCGGTTCCTCGACGGTGCTCACCGAGTAGGCGCCGCCGGACGGGCACGCGGGGACGTGCTGGCCTTCGAGCCGTTCCCGGATCGTTTCCGTCGGAACCACCGTGGAGCCGGCGGCGTTGTGCTCCAGCGCCCATTCCTGAATCGCGATGTCGATGCGCCGCAGGGTGGCGCGACAGGTCCGCGAGTGGTAATCGGCGCGCCATTGCTGCGGCCACGCGATGGGATTGGGGGTGCGCCAGAAGATCGCGCCGGCACCGTAGGCCAGCAGCACGAGCAGTCCGAGGCTGACCGTGATGACGGGACGGGAAATGCGGCGTGAAAACGACATGCGAAAATCATCCTGCACGCCGGACAGTCGCGCCGTTCGCGAGCGCCGTGCGAACGCGCTCGCGGGTGCGGCCGTGACGGCAAAAAATCGCGCGCAAACGGGCCGCTACAGCCCGCCGCCCGGCAGATTCCGCAGCACGCTGAAGCCAAGCGTCACCGCCACCAGCAACCAGACCCGGCGCGGCGTGAGCGGGAATTCGGGAACGGTCCGGCGACGGAAACTTTGCACCGCCGCCCACACCAGCCACGCCGCGGCCAGCGGGGCGAGCGTGACGAACAGCGGGTTGAGGCGAAACGCGGCGAGCACCTGGCCGTGCAACAATTGATGCGTGGCGCGCAGTCCGCCGCAGCCCGGACAATCAAGGCCCGTGAGCAGTTTGATCGTGCAGCGGGGATAAAAAGAATATTGCGCCGGATCGAACGCAAACAGCACGACCACGCTCACCACACCGAACGCGAGCAGCAGCAGTACCGCCCGCGACCAAGACCGCGACCCAGCGAGTCGGGGGGGCACGACGGACGGGCGCGGTTCAGTGGAAGGCGTCACGGACTTCGGGTTTCGCGAGGACGACCAAGGCCCAGATGCCGGCGGCCAGCCCGAGACCGCAGCAGCAGCCCGAGCACGGGAGCAGCGTCAGCACGGCGGCGATGACGCACACGGCGTGGCGGCGGAGATTCATCATCGAGATGGCGCCGTAGAGACAAAACGAGGCGACCAACAAGCCGACGACGTTCGACGGTCCCTGTGAAGCCAGGGCCTGGGTGAACATTTTTTTGGCCGCGGGATCCATCCCGGGAATGTTGTCCAGCATGTCGGGCGGGAATCCCACCGAGAGCATTGCGAGGGAAACCACAATGCCCACGGCGTTGATCACGATGAGGAAAATCGCGGGTCCGTTCACCAGGGCGGAGGCCAGCGCGGCCTGTGGCTGGCCCGCGGGCAGGCCGCCGGGACGGAGCGAAGGGGTCGCTGCGCCGCCGGCCCAGCCGCCGAACTGCGCGGCAAACTCGGGAAACTCGGCGAGCGTTTTCCAATCGGCGGTGCCTTCGCGTTGCGCGCGGGTCTGCGCGTTGGCGCGCCGGTCGGCGATCCACTGCCGGACCTCGTCGGCGGTGACAGGGCCGTACTGCCGGCCGTCGCCGCCCACAATCATGAAGCGGCCCGGCGCGGGCGAGGACGGCACCGCAGGAACGCCCAGCGGCGCGGACGCTGCAGGTGGCACGGAGTTGTCGGCGCCCGCGGTGCTCGCGGCGGGCGCAGGCTTCGGCGCGAACAAGTCCGCAAACTCGGGGAAATCCGCGAGGTTCTTCCACTCGCCCGTGCCTTCGGCCGCGACGCGCGTCTGGCCGTTGGCGCGGCCCTCGGCGACCCATTGCCGGATGACGGTTGCCGACACCGGACCATACTCGCGCCCATCGCCGCCCATGATCTTGAACATGCGTCAGCTTGCGCCCCAAAAACCCAGCCCGTCAAGACACGCGCCACACGCGCGCTCGGAGCGCGGGCGGCCTGTCCGTGAGTTCGTGGCAATGCGCCGGGATCTTCCCGAGATTGCCGCGGCACCCAACCACAGGGCCGCGAGGGCGCGCGTCAACAACCTCGGGATGCCACGCCAGCGGAGCGCGGCTGTGGGCGGAGCACCAGCCGCCGCATCTTCGCCGCGAGTTTTCCGCTCAAGAAAAAAGGGTTGCGGGCGTGCCTGATCCGTAACAATGCCGTGAGCGCAGCGGGAGCGTGGCCTTCAGGCCGCAGAAACGTGCGTCCTGCACCGGGCGGGCGCATTGTCTGAATCGTTTTTTTGAACTCAACAAATGGTGAGTGGGAGGAGGCGATTGGAGTGTATCACGCGGTCGCTGCGGGCGGGCGTTTCTGCGGCCTGAAGGCCGCGCTCCTGACGCCCTCATTGCATGGTTACGGCTTATGGACCCGCTTTGCTGGACCTGCGCTGCGCGCCGCTGCGCTCGCCCGCCACGCAAAGCAAGTTTCCGAGCAACTGGTCGACCTCCCCGGCGACGCGTGTCCATTGCAATCCAAATTCCTGGCGCAGGCACCAGCCGCCGTAAATCATTCCGCCCGCCTCCATCAGACCCGCATCGAACTGCCGCAGGCGTTCGATTTGGATTCGCCAGCGGATCAACATTGCGAACGCCCGGCACGCCGGCCCGATGCCCGAATTTTCCAGCAACGGGTGGCGCGCCGCGACGACGAAGGGCTTCAAGGCGTGGGCGAATTGCGCAATGCAGGCCGGGTTGGCGGCGAGAAACCGGCCCGACACGTAGTAGATCACCGGCTCGGCGAGTCCGATGGTCTTGGCCAATTTGGAAATCCTCGTACGAGTCGAGCGCGGAAGCTTTTGCCATCCGTGCGCCAACCACTCGGGTGAATTGAAGAGACGCTCGTCGTCCTCCGGCGTCTGGCTGAGGGCGTCGCAAATCTGCGCAATAAAGTCGGCGGCAGCCTTGGGCGTTGGTGCGGATTTTTTCATGGTTTTTTCGCTGTGGTTTCGTTCGCGGCCGGGGTTGCCGGATGACTGATTACCGGGCACATGACTCGCGCAACCGGGTTCCCCGAACTGATTTGGCAGCAGGCTTTCGGCCCACGGGTTCGGATGGCCCTGCGGTGCTGCGCGCATCCGCCGGTCTCGCTCTGCGTCCCTTCCGATCTCTGCGGTGTTTTCAGGAAACGCTCCGATCGTGGTGGCGCGGAGCGGAACACCGCAGAGAGCGGAAGGAACGCAGAGAGGGAAAAGGGGGGAGCGCCGGATATTTCATCCTGATTTTGTAGCGCAGGCTTCCAAGCCTGCTGTATCGCGGGTTTCTAAACCCGCGGGGCGTCCGGCGAGGCCGACACCCTGCCGACTTGGAAGTCGGCGACACAGCAGGTTTGGAAACCTGCGCTACAAGGGCGTGCGGCCGGCGGCGGCGATGGGGCCGTGAAAAATCCGGGGTAGGTTCGCACACCGCACCAGCCGCAGCAGGTTGGCCGCATGGGGCGTCTGCAATTCCAACGGGTGCCTGCCGGCTTGCGGGGCCGCTGCGGCTGGTCCGCGGCGGACACAGCCGCGCTCCGCTTGGGTTGCGGCTCCGTCGCCCGGTGTTCATCGCGTCGCTGTGGTCAGGAAATCCGGTTCGACGGAATGGTTGCGACTCACGCGCCGCCGCCGAGGCGATGAAGGTGAAATTGATCTTCGCCCAAGGTCTGGCGGCAGAGTTCGACGAGGTGCTCGTGGTGGGTGAAGAGAAAGATCTGCGTGCGTTTGGCCAGGGCGCCGAGCTGCGGGAGGATCGCTTTGGTGCGGTCGTTGTCGAACGTGATCAGCAGGTCATCCAGAATCAGGGGCATGGGCTCGTGTTCCTCCAGATACCGATCGAGCGCGGCGAGCCGGAGGGCCAGATACAACTGATCTCGGGAACCGTCGCTCAAACCTTCGACCGGGACCGTGGACTGGTCGGGCCGGACGCCCACGAGGACGGGGACGTCGTCGGCCTGGAACACCGCGCCCAATCCGCTGAATGCGCCGCGGGTGATGGCTTGGAACAGCGCGCCGGATTTCTGGAGGAGCGGGCCTTGGTTCTCTTTGCGAAACCGCTCGATCTGGTTTTCCAGAAAGTGCGTGGCCAGACGGAGGCGCAAAAACCGGGCGGCATCTTGTCGTAACGTGGCGGCGCAGGACTCCGCCTGCTGGCGGAAATCAGCGGCGTCGTCGCCGGCTTTTTCGAGCTGCTTCTTTTGAGTTTCGAGCTGGAACAACGTTTTGCTGATTGTCTGCAGGGCTGACTCCTTCTCGGTTTTCTCCTGGGCGGCGACGGGTTTTCGCCCGGCCAGCGCATCGGGATTTTCGGCGCGCACCGTGGCCACAAATTCGTCCACGGCCTGCCCGCGGGCGAGGCCGCTGAGCGTGTTGCGCAGGCTGTCGATTTGCCCCTGCACCTTGTCGCGCTTTTCGAGGTGAGCGAGTAACGGCTCCAATTCCGCCACCTGGGTCAGGCCTGCCAGCGCGACCAATTCTTTGAGCGTTTGTTCCGCCTGCGAGACGATCCCTTGCGCCTCCGTCAGTTCGCGGCTGGCCCGCGCGATCTGTCTGGCCAACTGGTCGTGGCGCACTTGGGAATCGCGGGCTTCCGCAAGCGCCCGCCACAGCGCGGACTCGCGGGCTTCGGTCGTGTCGCCCGGGAAGCCCAGGGCGGTGGCCTGCTCGCGGATGGCTTTTTCGTATTGGGCCACCGCCTGAGCCGTGGAACGGGATGCGAGGGATAATGTCTGCCATTCATCGAATCGGGCGAGGAGGTCTTGGCGTTCCCGCAGGAGCGTCAGTCCCGCTGCCGGCGAGGTGCCGGCGGGCAAACCCACGGCCGCGCACCGGACCTGCCAATGCTCCGTCGCCGTGTTAACCGCTTGGTCGAGACGAACGCGGCTTTTTTCAAACTTGGCCAGGTCACGCTTGAGCGAGGCGAGCCGGCCGGTCATTTCTTCGCGCCGACCGGAGTCTCTTTCTCCCCGCTGAACCAGTTCCCGCGCGGCGTGGTACAACCCGCGGAACGCGGTCTGTTCGTCCCGGCCAAGCACACGGCTCAGGCTCTGTTTGGCGACGTGGATTTGGTCGCGCTTCTGTTGCAGGGCTGCCTCGGCGGTCCGCAGGTTCGCGAGCCGATTCCGGAACTCGTTCCGCTGCTCGCACCATTCCTCCATTTCCAGCGGCGAACGCGGCGTGATCCCGCAGGCGGCCCACTCGGTCTGCCAGGCGGCGTGGCAGGCAGCCAAGGCGGCTTGGATTTCCGCGATGCGCTGGTGTTCGGCGGCGGTCTGAACTTCGAGCTCCCGCAACTGCGACCGCTTTTCTTCGGCTTGCGCGACCGCCTCGGCCTGCTGCCGCAATTGGTCGGCCAGCTCGTCGGCCTTGGCGACGGCTTTGGGGAACGCCTCAGCCAGCGGCACGCCCGGCACGAGCTCCTGCTGGGTGCCGCCGCCTTTCCATTCCGCCAGCACCAGACTCCAGCCGTGGTCCCGGTGCTGCCGTGCCTGGCGGAGCGCTTCCTCCGTCGGCAACTCGCCCCGCCGTTGCAACCGTCCCAGCTCGGCTTGAATTTCAGCGGCCCGCTTATTCGACTTCGCGATTTTGTTCTGCTCGGTTTTCAGGTCCCGCTGGTGGCCGTCCAACTGGTCGTGATAGCAGCGAATGGTGGCACTGGCGGGGACCCGCAGCCCGGCGGTCGCCTCCCAGTCCTCGGGAGCGCCCGCCACTCGCCGATGCTGGTCGGCGGTCGCGCGGGTCAGGCGTTCGACCTCCGCCTCGCTCGTGGAAAAAGTCCGGTCGGCCTCCGTCGCCTCGGCGGCCAACTCCAGGGCGTCGCGAATGCCCGTCAAGTTCGCTTCGGGGAGCGCCTGCAACTGCGATTCCACGCCTTCGATCTCCTGCGCGAGTTCTGCGGTCTTGCCGGAATTGTCGGCCTGTTTCGTCACGGCGTCCGTGAGTGCGTTGGCGGCGGCTTCGCAGGCCAGTCGAACCGCGCTGCTCAGGCGGTGGTTTTCCAAGACGGCAAACTCACCCGCCAGTTGGAGGTTCTGCATCCCGGCGCGGAGCACCGGCTCCAGCCCGGCCAACTCGATCTGGACATCGGCCAGCGATTGTTTGCGCTCGCGATACACCCCGAAATCCTGGTGCAACTGGTCGAGGGTGTCCGCCTGGGCCAGCACGGCCGGAGCGGTCTGGCACTCGAGCAACTGCCGGCGGTATTCGCCCAGGTCACCCGTCAGGCGCTGAACTTCGCCCTGCGCCTTGGCTGCCGCGGCGCGCGCTCCTTGTGCGCGGATGACAAAATCCCCCGCCAAGTCCGGCAACGGCGGAAGCTGCGCGAGTTTTTGCAGCTCTTCACCCAGCCGTCCGACCGTGGGCAGGGCGTCCTCGCAGCGCGCAATCCAGTGCAGTTCGCGGTCCAGCTTGGTGATTTCCGCGGCGAGCCGTTGTTTCGCGGCTTCGGCTTCGGCCAGTTCCTGTTCGAGCTTGTCCCACGTTTCCGGATTGACCACGGCGTCGCGGCTTTGCCGGAGCAGTTCCTTGTAGCGGGAGACGGCGGGGCGGATGGAGACGTTCGCGGTGGCCCGGCCTTTGAAGAGCCGCTCGGCTTCCAGTTGCAGCGCGGCGATGATTTTTTGGACGGGGGTTCCCCCGAGACTGGCGGAGAAGAGCGCGTTGCCCATGTGCCCCTCGCCGCGGAGCAGTTGCTGCGCGCCCGCGTTCAGTTCGCGCGCGCCCAGACCGAACATGGCGGAAAAGTAGGGCTCGTCCACGCTGCCGAGAAAGGGCGTCAGGGCGTGGTCGGGAAGCTGCGTGCCGTCCTCGGCGAGCAAGGTGTTCCTGTTCCCTTTGCGCCGTTGGAAAATCAGCTTCTGCCCGCTGCGATTGAGGATTTCCCCTTTGATTCGCAGCTCGCCGTAGTCATGCAGGAAATTATCAGCGGACTGGCCGTGAACGCCGAAGAGCAAATCGCGGATCGCGCGCAGCAACGAACTCTTGCCCGCCTCATTGGCCCCGTAGATGACATGCAGATCGGCGGGCTGCTCAGCAAACTGGAGCTCCAGATTGGTGAACGGTCCGAACGCCGGGATTTGCAACCGTTGAAATCTCACACGTCGGCTCCTCCCGTGGTTCCCAGCGCGTCGAGAATGATCGCCCGCACCTCGTTCAGGACGGCGGTGCGTTGGTCCCCGTTCCATTCCGCTTCCACCTCGCCGCGGATTTCCGGCGGCAGTACGTCGAGCATTTCTTCGAGCTCGGCCGGCAAGGCGGGCAGGGTGGTTTGCGCCGCCGCCAGATTTTCCACGACGAGCTTCGTGAGCGCATCCCGCTCCGCCAACTGGGCGATGTCATAGACCGGGGCGGTGGCGATTTTGATCCGTTCGAGCCACAGCGACTCCGCGCCCTGGTCCTGGGCGCTGGCGAAGAATTGGGCGCGCCAATGCTGGCCGTCGCGGTGCAGCGACCCGTGCAAAGCGGTGGCGCCGGTGATGACCATCCGGGCCGCGACCAAACGCCCCTCGGCCGCGGCCACGGCGCTGCTCATCACTTCGCTGACCCGTCGCAACGCGTCGGCCTCGGTGGCGAGGCCGGACAAATCGACGGTCAACTCCTGCCAGCGAAGGACGTCCACGGTGCGCCACTCGGCGCCGGCCACCTGGAGCGAATCATTCACCGTGACCAGCCGGCAACCGCGCGGCCCGGTCTCCTTGATGTGGCGTCCCTGACAGTTGCCGGCGAAGACAATCCAGGGATCCTGACTGATTACTTCCGGCTGATGAATGTGGCCGAGCGCCCAATAGCCATAGCCCTTGGCGCGCAGGTCCGCTTCCGCACACGGGGCGTACGTGTCGTGACCGGGTTTGCCGGTGAGGCTGGTGTGCAACACGCCCAGGTTGAATTTGCCCGCCACCGCCGGGGGATAATCGAGCGCCAGATTTTCCAGCACGGCGCGGTTCGGAAAACCGCGTCCGTGGATCGCGACGGGATGCCCGGCCACCTCCTTGGTCTCGGCCGCCCGCGTGGAGAAGACGTGAACATTCTCCGGCAGCGTGAGCTTCTTCGAGATCACCGATGCGGCATCATGATTGCCGGCGATGAGGTAAACGCGGATGCCGTGGTCGAACAGCCGCACCATCTGGCCACGGAAGAAAAGGCCCGTGCTGTAGTCCTTCCAGTCCCCATCATAGACGTCGCCGGCGATCACCAGAAAATCGACGCGCTCCGCGATTGCCAGTTGCACCAAGTTTTCAAAGGCCCGTCGCGTGGCGCCACGAAGCCGCCCGACGGGCGCGCCCTCGTGCGACTCCAATCCCTGGAGCGGACTATCCAAGTGAAGATCGGCGGCGTGGATGAAGCGAAACAAGGCGGTTTGTTGAGGGTTTCCTGCGAGCGAGTTGGAAAATCAACGGCCCATCCGTGGGCGCGGAGTCGATGCCGGAGCGAGATGAGGTGCGCGCCTTGCTTTCATTGTTCCCAAGGTGTGAACGGCAGCATTGGCGAAAGTCATACGATGGGCGTTGCGTTTGGTTTCTTTGATCGCGGCGCTGAACACTTGGTCAAGTTGGACGGGCGGAGCATCTGCCTCCACCGCCTCCCGGCAATGCTATTTCCGGTTTTTTCGCCGGGCCGGGCGGGCCAGGTTCATCCCGTCGGCACCGGTTTTTCACACGGTTTGAAGTAATGGTTTTGTGGATGCTATACCGCCCTTGCTTTCACCTGACTGCGGGCTTCCCAGCAGCAACCCGAGCGCCCCCGCCGTTCCCCCTTCACTTCCCCTGCTCACCCCCACAACTGCCGGTCGAGCGACCGCAGTTGAATCGCCTCGGAAATGTGATCCGGCACGATGCGCTCCGAACCCGCCAGATCCGCGATGGTGCGCGCCACTTTCAGAATCCGGTCGTGCGCCCGCGCGCTGAGGTTCATGTCCGTCATCGCAAACTTCAGCAGCTCCTGCCCGGCCTCATCCAGCGCGCAGAAAATCTTCAGCTCGCGCGACCCCATCCGCGCGTTGCTCGAGATGCGCGGTCGGTCCGCGAACCGCGCCTGCTGGATGCGCCGCGCCGCCACCACGCGCTCGCGGATGTTCGCCGACGGCTCGCCCGGCTGCGCCGCCGCCAGCTCGCGGAACTTTACCTGCGGCACCTCGACATGGATGTCGATGCGGTCCAGCAACGGCCCCGAGATGCGCCCGAGATAATTCTGAATTTCACGCGGCGAGCTTTTCGATTCGCTCGGCATCTTGCCGTCCGGCGTCGGGTTCATCGCCGCCAGCAGCATGAATTGCGCGGGAAATGTCACCGAGCCGGCCGCGCGCGAAATGGTCACACGTCCGTCCTCCAGCGGCTGCCGCATCGTCTCCAGCGCGCTGCGTTTGAACTCCGGCAGCTCGTCCAGAAACAGCACGCCGTGATGCGCCAGCGAGATTTCTCCGGGCGCCGGATTAATGCTCCCGCCCAGCAACCCCGCGTCGCTCGCCGTGTGATGCGGCGAACGAAACGGCCGGCGCGTCACCAAGCCCAGCCCCGGCGGCAGGATGCCCGCGATGCTGTGAATCTTCGTCGTCTCCAGCGCCTCAGCTAGCGTGAGCGGCGGCAGGATCGTCGGCAGCCGCTTGGCCAGCATCGACTTGCCCGTGCCCGGCGGACCGATCAAAAGTGCGTTGTGATTCCCCGCTGCGGCGATCTCCAGCGCGCGCTTCACCGATTCCTGCCCCTTCACTTCCGAGAAATCCACCTCGTCGTCGAACAACTGGTCGAACATTTTTGCGAGGTCCACCTTGAACGGGGAAATCGCCAGCTCGCCTTCGAGAAAGCTCACCGCCTCGCGCAGATTCTGGATCGGAATCACCTGCAAGCCCTCGACCACCGCCGCCTCGGCCGCGTTCTCGCGCGGCACCAGCACGCCCGCGCGTCCGTCGGCCTTTGCGCGAATCGCCATCGGCAGCACGCCTTTCACCGACCGCACCGCGCCCGTCAGCGCCAGCTCGCCGAGCATCACGAAATTATCGAGTTGATCGGATTCCATCTGCTCGCTCGCCGCGATCATCCCGACCGCGATGGGCAGATCGAGACTGGGCCCCTCCTTTCGTACATCCGCCGGCGCCAGATTGATCGTTGTGCGGCCCATCGGCATCTTGAAACCCGAGTTCGACAGAGCCGTCACCACGCGGTCCTGCGACTCGCGCACCGCCGCATCCGGCAGCCCCACGATCACGATTTTCGTATCGCCCCAGCCGGCATTCACCTCCACTTCGATGGGATAAGCCTCGATGCCTTGCACTGCTGCGGAACAGATTTTGGCTAACATGATACGCCGAGCATTCCGCCATCCCGCGCAGCGGCGCAACCGGGTTTTCATGCCCGCCGCGGAAAGGCTGCGGGTGCGGAGTCCCGGCTTCCGCTGGCCAGGCGTCGAATGCAGCGCGACCAGCAGGCGATCATCACTCCCCGGCTGCTCTGCGTTGCTCCAATCTCTGCGGTGTTCTGGATTGGCTTCCCGGCGACGGAGCGGACGCTGCTCAGAACACCGTCGAGATCGGAAAGGCGCAAAAGAGCTCGTGCGGCGTACAGCACCTGCGGAGTGCGGCCGTCCCCGGCCGCAGCGACACCCGCACGCACGGGGCGGTTGGCTTGGCGAGCGACGCCCTCCGCCGCAAAGTTTTGGAATAGAATCGCGCCGGCACAGTCTGAAGCCGCACGTTTTCACTCCGCACATCAAAACCTATGAACCCAATCCCCCGCCGTTCGTTCCTGAAACAATCCGCGCTGGCGGCCGGTGCCTTCGCGCTCGTCAGTGGCACACGCTCGTCCGCCCGCGTCATTGGTTCCAATGACCGGCTGCGCATTGCCGTGGCCGGATGCAACGGGCGCGGTCAGTCCCACATCGACGGCTGGCTTTCACAGCCGAATGTCGAGATCGCCTATCTCATCGACCCCGATCAGCGCGTGCTGGACCGGGCGTTGAAGTCGCTCGAAGCGAAGGCGCAAAAGGCCGCCGGAAAGAATCCGGCCGCGGCGGGCAAGCTCACGACCAAAGGCGTCACCGATGTCCGCAAGGCGCTCGAAGACCCTTCGCTCGACGCCATCTCCATCGCCACGCCGAATCACTGGCATTCGCTGATGACCATCTGGGCGGCCCAGGCCGGCAAACATGTCTATGTCGAGAAACCCATGAGCCACGACGTGACCGAGGGCCGCGTGGTGGTCGAGGCGCAGAAGAAATACGGTGTCGTCATCCAACACGGGACGCAGCGGCGCAGTGATGCCGGGCTGGCCGGGCTGCACGCTGCGATTCAGTCGGGCAAGTTCGGCAAACTCAAAGTCTCCTACGGCTACTGTTGCAAGCCCCGCAGCGGCATCGGCGCCAAGGCACCCTCCGCGCCGCCGGACAATCTCAACTGGGACCTCTGGCGCGGCCCCGCCCAGCTCAAGGAATTCCACGCCAACCTTGTGCATTACAACTGGCACTGGTTCTGGAAGACCGGCAACGGCGATCTCAACAACCAAGGCACCCACCAACTCGACGTGGCCCGCTGGGCGCTTGATCCGGCGCTGACTCATCCCGTCCGTGCCATGGCCATCGGCGGACGCTTCCAGTGGAACGATCAGGGAGAGACTCCCAACACCATGTTCGGCATCGGCGAGTATGCCAATGGCCAGCAGGTCTTCTTCAACGTGCGTAACGTTCACTACAAGGGTTATCAGAACCAGGTGGAGAACGAGTATTACTTTGAGGACGGCGGTAAGATTGTGCGTGGTCTCTACTATCCCAAAGGTAGTGACAAAGGAGAGAAAGTCTCCGTGCCCTCCGGCAAAGTAACTCCCGGCGGTAACTGGGGCGCCTTCATCGCCGCCTGCCGCGCGGGCAAGCCCGAGATGGCCAATGGCAACGCCCTCGAGGCCCACTACGGCTGCGTCCTCGGCCATCTTATGAATAACTCCTACCGCCTCGGTAAGAAGGTTCCCTTCAACGCCAAGGCCGGCCGCTTCGGAGACAACACCGACGCCCACGATCACTTCATGAAACTCCACGCCCTCATGCGCGACGGAGTGGGCGTGCCTGAGGACGGCGCGGAATACACCGTCGGCCCCTGGCTCACCTTCGATCCCAAGACCGAGCAACACACCGGCGAGTTCCACGCCGAAGCCAACGCGCTGCTCAAGGATGCGAACAATCCGGGCTTTGAAGTCCCGGCCGCGGGGAAGGTGTGAAGAGCGACCGACGATTGAGTCGGGACGGAATCCCAAAGTGGAGCGAGGCTATTCTCGTAGCGCAGGTTTCCAAACCTGCTGCATCGCCGGCTTCCAAGTCGGCGGGGCAGCGGGCAACGGGGGCGCGTCGGAAAATCTCGTCGGTCGCAGGTTGAGAAACCTGCGATACAGCAGGCTTGGAAGCCTGCGCTACGGATGCCACGGACTCCGCTCGCTTATCCCGGCGATTGTCATTTTTGACTGGTTTTACTACGATCCGTCCATGAGCGCCCTGGCTGAAGAAATCGAACACGAACTCCAAACGCTGGAACCCGAGACCGCGCAACACTTCGAGCGCGTACTTCGTGACATGCTGACGCTGGTAAAGGCGCGGCACCAGCCGGCGGTGACCGGCAGTGAGTCGCTGGGCGACCGGCTCGTGAACGATCCCGCCATCGGCACCTGGCCCAAAGAACTGGACGGCGATGCTCATGTAGCGGCCTTGCGCGCTGAGTGGGAGGACCGGTCGTGCCGGGCTGTTTCGATACCAACATCGTAATTGATCTGCTGTCAGCTTATCCGCCTGCGCTGGCTGAAGCGCGAAAGTACACGGAAGTGGTAATTTCCCGGATTACTTGGGTGGAAGTGCTGGTCGGCGCACCTGACGCTCCGACCCAGCAGCGGTGGGAATTCTTCCTCGCGCGGTTCCGCCTCGTTGAAATGGACGAAGCGGTCTGTCGTGAGGCAATCGGTTTGCGGAAACAGCAGCGGTTGAAACTCCCCGACGCCCTCATCTTTGCCAGCGCCCGCCACCACGGTTGCCCGCTCGTGACCCGCACAACGCGCGACTTTCCGCCCGGCACGCCGGGGGTGCGCGTTCCTTACACACGATAGTCAACGTGCCCGGACGCTTCTGAGCGGCATCGCATCAGGCCCTCGGCGCGGCGCACCCGCTTGCGGAAAATGGTCATCCAACGCGCGGCCGCGGAATGAAGCGGAACCCCCTCACCCCGTCTGACACCGGCTTAAAAATCTCTATGCTCAAACTTTTCCCCTCCATGCACCGGAGCGCCGAGCATTGCTCGGCTCGAACCGCCCGCGTTCTTACAGGCCGAGCAATGCTCGGCGCTCCGGCCCGTCTCATGGCGCGAATGCAGGTCCTGTCTCGTACGATGCGGTCGCTTCTTCCGCTCCCATCCGGCCGACACACAATGAGTTTCTCGGCCGCGATCCTGACGCTCCTCGCACTCCTCGCGCCCGCGGCGGTGGCGCATTCGGCGGACCTCGTCCTCGCCGCGGACGGCAAGTCCGACTACCAAATCATCGTCCCTGACACGTCGCCCAGTCCGGGGCTGGCGGAGGCGCTGAACCAGACCGCGCGCTTGTTGCAAACGGCGTTTCAGGCCAATGGCTTCGCGGTCCCGGTCGTCGCGGAAGGGAAGCGTGATCCGGCCAAGCCCGCGCTGTTTCTCGGCAACACCGCGTTTGCGCGGCTGCAGGGCGTCGAGGTCGCGAAGCTCCGCGGCTGGAGCTACGTGCTGCGGGTCAGCGGGCGCGATGTCATCATCGCGGGCCGCGAGCAGGCGGGGCCGGGCACCGGCGTGCGCAAGTCGGAGTGGGACCGCGTCGGCACGGCCAAGGGCGTGACGGATTTCCTGCGGCAATATCTGGGCGTGCGGTTTCTCTATCCCGATCTGTGGCCGCGCCAACCGGTGAAGAGCGCGGACAAGCTGGACCTGCTCGCGTCGCCGGCCTTCGAGTTTCTCCCCACGCCCAAGGTCGTCGTGCCGGCGGACTTGAACGTGCAGAAGACCCCGGTGTTCGATTCGTGGACCGCGTATCCGCCGCGCGGGAGTTTCTACGAAATTGCGAACAATCGCTTCCCGCGCGTGGACGATCCTTTTGGCGGTCACACTTGGGAACGCGCCGTTCCCGCCAAACTCTACGCCACGCACCCGGAGTACTTTGCGCTCCTCGGTGGCCAGCGGATGAATCCAGCGGGCGCGAACGCCCAATACTGCATCTCCAATCCCGAGGTGCAGGAGCTGTTTTACCAAGACCTGATTGGTTATCTGAACGACGGCTATCAGTCGGTGGACCTCGGCCAGCCCGATGGTTTCCGCGCCTGTCAGTGCGGCCCGTGCGCCAAGCTCTTCGACACCGGCGACGACTGGAGCGAGAAGCTTTGGATACTTCACCGCAAACTAGCCGAGCGCGTGCTCGCATCGCATCCGGGCAAAACGGTGAACATGACCAGCTACATCCTCACCGCCAATCCGCCGAAGTCGTTCAAAGAATTTCCCGCCAACGTGCAGATCATGCTCACCGGCACGAACGACGAGGACTTCGCCCCGTGGCGCGGGCACGTCGTGCCGCAGGGATTCACCGGCTACATCTACAATTGGTGCCCGAACCTCAGCACGCGCTACACGCCGATGCGCACGCCGGGCTTCATCGAGACGCAGGCGAAGCGCCTCGTCGCGAACCGCATTCAGTCGATCTATCAGGACGGCCCCGGCACGTTGCTCGGGCTGGAGGGTCCGGTCTATTACACGATGGGCCGGATGTTCGATGACGTGACCAACAACCAGGCCAAGGTGCTCGTGCATGAGTTCTGCGGCGCGGCCTTCGGCAAGTCAGCGCCGCCGATGCTCCAGTTCTACGACCAGCTCTATCACGCCATCGAACTCTACTCGCGCTTCCTCGGCACGCGTGACCCGGCGTGGGCCTACACCGACATCTACGGACGCCGCCGGAAGCATCTCACCGACCCGCTGCAATTCCTCGGATTCTTCTACACGCCCACGCTGCTCAATTCGCTCGAGACGCAGCTAACTCAGGCCGAAAAACTCGCGGGCACCGACAAAATCAAAACGCGTCTCGCCCTCGTCCGCCGTGAGTTCGACTATCTCCGCGGCGTCGCCCGCGTGGTGCATCTGAACCACGCCTTTCAAATCCAGCCCGACCGCGCGTCGCGCGACCGGCTGCTCGACGCCATCGACGCGCGCAACGCCGAGGTCGCCTCCTACTTCGATGAACGCGGACGCACCAAACCCTTTGGCAACTGGGCTTTCACGCCCTTCCCGCCCATCGGCCACGACGCAAAACATCTGCGCCTCAGTCACGATGGCTATCAGGAGCCGTACTCGAACACGCCGTTCAACTGGGACACCAAGGCCATGCGCAACGCGCCGCTCGCCGGAGCGAAACGCCTCGCCGCCAGCGCGGCCGTCGGCGCGCTCACCTTCGACTCGCCGGAGTGGCAGAAGGCCGCGGCGGCCGAACTGGTCGCGCTTCCCGGCGCGGCTCCGCTCACGCGCAAGACGGCCGTGCGCGCTGTCGTGGACGACACCCACCTCTCGGTGCTCGCCGAGTGCGAACTCCCGGCCGCGCTGATGAAGCTCGGTGCGGGTGCGAATCAAGAGGCGCTGTCCATTTACCTCGCGCCCGTCGCCGGCCGCGATCTCGCCTATCGCTTCACCGTCGGCCTGCGCGCCGGGACGAAGGCCGACGCCGCCGTCGGTTTCGTGACCGACACGATGGACCCGCGCCACGGGCAGTTCGACCCGGACTGGAGCGGCGACTGGCAATACGAGTCGCGTCTCGAACCGGAGAAAAACCGCTGGCTCGCCCTGGTGAAAATCCCCTTCAAAACCCTCGGCGTGGAAGGGCCCAAACCCGAGACTTTCTGGCGCGCGAACTTCGCCCGCGTCCACGCCGCCGCGCCTGACCGCCTCGAACGCTCGCTCTGGTCCACCACGCCCGGCACGAAGCATTTCGATGATCGCAATGACTTCGGCGAACTCGCCTTCACCGGTCCGGCGACGAACAAATCCGCCGCGCTGCCAGGAAAGCATCCGCTGCAACTCTGGCGCGACGACTACAACAGCAAGTCCTTCGAACTGCCCGCTGCGTGGTTGAAATTGCCCGATCTGATGCCGACGCCGCTGGCGTGGGTCTTTCGCGCCGACCCGCTGGAACAGGGCGCCAAGAACGGCTGGCAGGCCGCCGACTTCAATGCGAGCGACTGGGTGAAAATCCGCGTGCCGTCGTTCTGGGCGGAGAACGAGGGCGTGGGAAACATCCAGGGCTACGGCTGGTATCGCACGACCCTCACGCTGCCGGACACGTGGCAGGGCAGGGGAGTGCGCCTGCTGTTCGCCTCGGTGGACGAGCAGGCGTGGGTGTACGTGAACGGCGAGTTGGTGCGCGAACACAGCGAGAAATCGGAGAAGAAAAGCTACACCGACCTGTGGGAAATGCCCTTCACCGCCGAGGTGCCGGCGAAGCTGCTAAAATCCGGCCAGCCCAACGTGGTGGTCGTGCGCGTCCACAACTCGACCGCGAATGGCGGCATCTGGCGTCCCGTGCTCGTCCAAGCGCTGCCCGCGCGGTAAGGGGGTGTCATTGTAGGAGTCGAGGTAACGAGACTCTAACCTTCTCTTGTCGCAGGACACGCCTCTCGCGGAAAAGGTTAGAGCCTTCTAACGTCGGCTCCTACAAAGCTGGTGTGCCGCGCCGCCTCTCACTCCCCCGGTTTCAGCATCCACTCGCCGCCGCGGGACAGGAGATATTTGTAACCCTTGTCGCCGAGGACTTCCTTCACGGATCGCTGCACCTCGGCGGCGATGGCTTCGATGGCGGCGTAGCGTTGTTCGCCGATGATCTGGCTGTTGGTCTCCAGTTTGAGGCGGGATTCGAGCGCGGTGCGTTTGAGGTCGTAGAGTTTCACCGCCGCCTCAGTCGGGAGTTGGTAGCGTTCGGTGACGCGGTGGAAATTCTGGAAATCGGGGTCTTGCGCGCGCTGGAATTCGGCAAAGCGCGCTCCACCGAGGGCCGTGCGCATCTGGTCCTCGAGCTGTTTTTTTGCGCTCTCACGCTCCGGTCCATCGGCCCCGTCCTCGAACTGCTCATCGAAGGCTTTGCGCAGGCGGAAGACCGCCTTGAACTCGTCGGCCGTGAGTTCGACTCCGGCGAGGTTGGCGCGGATGGCGTGGGCCGAAGGGGAGTTGCGCAGGTCGTATTCCTCGAGTTCCGCCGGACTCATGGTCTGAGCCAGTTGGGCGCGGGTTTCGGCGCGCAATTTTTTCAACTGGCTCCGCTGCTCGGGCGAGAGATCGCCGTCGGCTTCCTGATACAACTCCTGCTCGATCAGGCTGGAGCGTTCGATGAGCGCCTGCACCCGCTCGCGTTTGTCGGGCGGCAGAAAGCCATACATGCGGTCGAGCACGCTCGATCCGCCGATCATCTTCTGCGTCTCCTGCTGGTAATCCACGCCGAGCAGATCCTTGATCAAAGCGCGGCGCTCGAACTCGAGCTCCTGAATCTTGCGCTGGCGTTCGCGCAGCACCGGGTCGTCCCATTGCCGCATCTCCTCGGCCTGCCACCATTTGTGCTCCCTGGGCGTCACCTCGATTTGCGACCGGCGCGAGCCGAACATCTTGTTCACATCGGCGATGATGATGTCGCGGATGGTTTCCTCGGGGCAATTGATCGCCCGCAGGTTGCTGATGTATTTCCGGTAATCCTCCGACTCGAGTTCGCGCCAGTCCAAGTGGGTCGGCACGAGCGTCGGCTCGGTGCCGGTCGTCGCGCGCGGCCGCGGGGTGGCCGCGGCATTCGTGCCGCCCCGCGCCGCAACGGGTGCCGGCGGCGTGGGAACGGGGGCAGAGGAAGGCCGTTGCCACAGCACCGCCACCGCCCCCAGCAGGGCGATGTTGAGCAATACCGAGAGGAAACCAAGCCCGCGCGCCTTCATGGATTTTTTCTAGCCGCCCCGTCCGCCGTTCGCAAATCCGATCATCATCCCCCAAGCATCGGCACGTTTGGCAGGGGCTTTGAGCGGCAGACTTTGGGGCGGCAGGGAAACGGGGCAGAGGAGGTGGCAGGGGGATTTTGGGAACGGGGATTTTAGGCAAAGGAATGAAGGCAAAGGAATGGGGACAAGGGACTGGAAAAAAGGATTACGCAGTCCGCGTAGCCACTTCTTTCCCCATTCCTTTGCCTCCATTCCCTTGCCCCAAATTGCCCTGCCAACTGCTTTTCCCGTTGCCTGCGCCTCGATCCCTGCGACCGCTGCGCGCGCCCTGTTCACCGCGCGATCTCGAACGCGAAGCCCTTGAGATACTCGGTCTCCGCCACCGACGGCAGCACCGGATGATCCGGTGCCTGGTGGAACACCGCCACGCGTCGGAGCACGCGATGGCAGTCGTAGGCCGCCGCCAGGATCGAGTCGAGAAACAGGTTCGCGTCCACATGATGCGAGCAGCAGAACGTCGCCAGCGTGCCGCCCGGGCGCAGCAGCTTCAGCGCCCGCAAGTGAATCTCCTTATACCCGCGCAGCGCGTCCGGCACCGAGTCGCGGTTGCGCGTGAACGACGGCGGATCGAGCACGATGAAATCAAACCGCGGCACGACCTTCTCATGCGGCGCGGGGACCGTCTGCGCCTTCAGCCAGTCGAACACATTCACCTCTTCAAACGTGCAGCGTTCGGCCAGCCCGTTGGCCGCGGCGTTCTGCGTGGCGGCGGCGACTGCGTCGGCGCTCTGGTCCAACCCCAGCACCCGCTCGGCCCCGGCCTGCGCCGCGTGCAGCGCAAAACCGCCGAGGAAACTGAAGCAATCCAGCACCTGCTTCGCGTTGGTCGTCTTCACCAGTTCGGCCACGCGCCGGTAGTTCTCCTGCTGGTCCAGATACAGGCCCGTCTTGTGCCCCGTCGCGAGGTCGAGCTTGAATTCCAGCCCGTTCAGCTTCACCCCGACCGGCCCCGGCGCTTCGCCCACGATCGTCCCCTGCGCCTCGGGCAGCCCCTCGAAGCGCCGCGACGCCATGTCATTGCGCTCCAGAATCGCCCGCGGCGCGAACAGTTCCTGCAGCACCGCAAGGATCATCCCTTTGCGCTGATCCATGCCGAGCGACGACGTCTGCAACACCAGCACGTCCTCGTATTTGTCCACGATCAAGCCGCTGAGCAAATCCCCCTCCGAATTCACCACGCGAAACGACGTCGCCCCCGGCATGTACCGCGTCCGCAGCGCCAGCGCCGCGCGGATGCGTTCGGCGAAAAACTTCTCGTTCACCTCGACCCGGTCCGGCGCGAGCATCCGCACCGCGATTTTGGATTTTGAATTGTAGAAGCCGACGCCGAGAAACCGCTGCCGATGATCCTTCACCTGCACGACGGCCCCGTCCGCCGCCGCCGCCGTGATGCGCAAGATCGAGCCTTTGTAGAGCCACGGATGTCCCGCGATCAAACGATCCGCCTCCCCTGGCCGCACCAACACCGTCGCTAGTTGTTCCATATAGTTTGTAAACAGAATTGCCCGACCGCACTCCGACATCGTCACTCACACCGTCGCTCACACCGTCGCTCACACTGCTGACCGCGCTGCCGCAGCCCACGGAGCACGGCTGTGTCCGCCGCGGATCAGCCGCAGCGGCCCCGCACCCGCGACGGTCTAAGAAATTTCCAACGCCCCGGCTCAGGCGAATCCGCTGCGACCGGGGACCGGTCGCGCTCCGCTTGGGTTGCGCCTCCGCCGCGCGCCCGCCCAGCCAGCCGCACCACCCGACAAAAAAAGGCCACCCAACCCGGGTGGCCTCGAAAAGACTGACCGTCACCTTACGCCGCCGCTGCTGCTGCCGCCGCTGCCGCCTTGCTGACCTTCTTGGCAGGGGCCGCCGCTGCGGCTGCCTTCTTGGCCGTGGCCGCCGTGGCGACCGCCGCGACCGCCGCCGCTTTTTTGCGCTTCAAATAACTGACGCGACGACGTTTTTTGATGACCTTATTTAGCTGTTTTCCCATATCACACTTTACTTTGTTTGCTCGTTCAACTTTCTTGGCCCGAATATGAAGTTTCGTCCGGGGCCGTTCAACATCATTCTCCTTTTTTTCACGCTGCTCGCTGCCGGATGCAAGACCGACAGCCTGCCAAAGGCCAAGGATGCCAGCACGCTGCGCATCTTTGTTGAGGCCCGTGCCGACGCCGCCGCCCGCACCCAGCCCATCGTCGTCTTCCTCGATCCGCCCCTCAAACTCACCGTCGAAAGAGAGCCGATCCTCGACGAGACCTCGGTGGAAGCAGCCAAGATTTTGGAAGGCGACGGCAAGTTTGCCATCCAGCTCACGTTCACTTCCCACGGCGCGCTGGTGCTCGAAACCACCAGCCTCGCCCATCGCGGACGCCATCTCGCGATCTACAGCGATTATCCCGCGGGCCGCTGGATTGGCGCGCCGCTCCTCCGCCAGCACACGACCGGCGGCGAACTCATCTTCCGCATGGCCGGCTCGCGCGACGACGCCGAACGCTTCGTCAAAGGTCTCAACTTGGTCGCCACCGCCATGAAAAAACGCGGCGAGCAATACTGACCGCCGCTCCGCCGCCCCGCCTGCCGCGCTTACTTGCGACCCATGCTTTTTTTCCCTCCCCTCCGGCTCGTCGCCGCCGCGCTCCTGTGCTTCTGCGCGTGCGCGGACCTCGCCGACAGCCACGCCCGCGCGCAACCCTTTCGCCTCCCCACCGCCAACACCGCCCTCTTCGACTCCGGCGGCGGGGCGGGTTTCTTCGTCGGCACCACCGGCAAACCCTGGACCAGCGGCACCTTTGGCTGCGTCCGCTCGGAAGGCTGGCAATTCCACGAGGGCCTCGACATCCGGTGCGTCAGCCGCGACAAAAAACAGGAACCCGCCGACCCCATCCTCGCCGTCGCCGACGGCGTCGTCGCCTATGCCAACAAGCGCGCGACCCTCTCCAACTACGGCAACTACCTCGTCATCATGCATCGCGTCGAGGGCCTCGAGATTTTCTCCCTCTACGCGCATCTCAAGGAAATCCGTCCCGGCCTCGAATACGGCACGCCCGTCAAGGCTGGCGACGTCGTCGCCCTCATGGGCCGTACCTCCAACACCCGCGAACAAATCTCCCGGGAACGCGCCCACCTGCACTTCGAGCTGAACCTCTTCGTCAACGACCACTTCTCCGGCTGGTATAAAAAATTCCTCCCCCAGCAAAAAAACGACCACGGCGAATACAACGGCCTCAACCTTCTCGGCCTCGACCCCGCCGCCATCCTTCGGGAACAGCGCGCCGCCGGGAAAAATTTCAGCCTCGTCAAATTCATCCGGCAACAGCCCGAACTCTGCCGCCTCTTCGTGCGCAAGGCCGAGCTCCCGTGGGTCAAACGCTACGCGCCGCTCGTCACCCGCAATCCCACCGCCGAACGCGAAGGCGTGGCCGGCTACGAACTGTCGCTCAACTACACCGGCATTCCCTGCCGCATCATCCCCCGCGCTGCTTCGGAAGTCGGCAACATCGGCCGCATCCAGCTTCTCTCCGTCAACGAGACCGAGCAGAAAAAACACCCCTGCCGCAAGCTCGTCGCCAAACGCGGCACTCGTTGGGAGCTCACCAGCCACGGCACCCAGCACGTCGAACTGCTCCTCTTCTGAGCGCGAGCCGGGGGCGCGGACGGCCCGTCCCCGCAACTTCAATGACCGCGAGCCGTCCCCGCCCCGCGCTGAATGCGCCCGTGATTCCCCAGAAAAGAAGCTCCTCCCCGCCCGCAATTCGCCAAAAAAATCCACTGCATCATTCCCCTGCCGGATTCCCCTGTGGACGCCGCGCCGCGGGCAAATCCCGTTGGACAACCCCCGCCGCGCCCCACACCCTCGCGGCCCAAATCACAATATGGCTGCCACCAACCGTCCCCTCGCCAACCGCATTCTCATCGGCCTCGTCCTCGGCAGCGTGGCCGGCCTCGCCACCCTCTTGCTGGGCCGTACGTCACCCGGTGCGCTCGAGTTCATGCGTCAGGTCTCGACCCAGGTGCTCGACCCGGTCGGGCAGGTCTTCCTGCGGATGCTCTTCTTCGTGGTGATCCCGCTCGTGTTCGCCTCGCTCGCCGCCGGCGTGGTGCAGCTCGGACGCCTCGACAAACTCGGCCCGCTCGCCGGCCGCACCTTCACCCTCTTCTTCCTCAACATGTCCATCGGCGTGGCGCTCGGCCTGATCATGATGAACCTCCTGCAACCCGGCGGCCGCCTTGAGCCCGCAGCCAAGGAACGCCTCCTCCAAGAATTCGGCGGCGCGGCGCAAAAACACATCGCCAACAGCGCCACGACTCCCCAGATGAACCTCGCCACCCTCGTCGAAATGTTCATGCCGAAAAACCTCTTCGGCGCCGTCGTCGGCCACACCAACACCACCCTCGGCGACGTTCTGCCGCTCATCCTCTTCGCCATCCTGGTCGGCGCGGTCGGCACCCAGCTCGCCGAGGAGAAGCGGCGCAAACTCCAGGAAACTCTCGAACTCGTGAGCGAGCTGATGACCGGCATTGTTCATTTCGCGCTGCGCCTCGCGCCCTACGCGGTGCCCGCGATGATCTACAGCGTGATCGTGAAAATCGGCGTGGACATCCTGCTGGCGCTCGGCGTGTTCGCGCTCGGGTGCATCGCCGTGCTGCTGTTGCACCTGTTCGGCACCATGTCCCTGTGGTTGAAATTCTGGACCGACCGCCGGCCGCGCGATTTCTTCCGCGACATCCGCGCCGTTTTGATCACGGCGTTCTCCACCAGTTCGAGCAACGCCACCCTGCCCGCCGCGCTCGATTGCGCCCGCGAAACGCTCCGGTTCCGCCCCAGCGTCGCCGGCTTTGTGCTGCCGCTGGGCACCACGATGAACATGAGCGGCACCGCCCTCTACGAAGGCTGTGTCGTGCTCTTCGTCGCGCAGGTGTTCGGCATCGAACTTTCCGTCGCCCAACAGATCACGCTGCTGCTGCTCGCCGTGCTCAGCGCGGTGGCCGTCGCGGGCATCCCCGGCGCTTCGCTGCCGCTGATCGCGGGGCTGCTGGCGACCTTCAACGTGCCGCCCGAAGGCATCGGGATCGTCCTCGGCGTGGACCGCCTGCTCGACATGGTGCGCACCATGACCAACGTCGGCTCCGACATCGTGACCACCGCCGTCGTGGACGCCCAGGAAACCCGCGCCGAAGCCCGCGCCGCCCGCCGGTAGCCGCCTTGGGGTGGCGATGGCCCGTCGCCACAACCGCACTGGGGAGCGCGCGCCGCTGGCGTGTGGTTTTCGGCGGCCCGCCGAAAACTCGTTCCACAAACTTTTCCCCGCGGAAGAAAAGGCAGACCGGGGAACGACGGTTTGGGCGGGCCGCCCAAGCCAGCACGCGGGCCGCGTGCGCTCCCCGGGGAGCACACGCATCCTCACGCTCCCGTCAGATACCGCCGGATGAACTCCGCTGGCGTGATGGGCTGCGGTCCATATCCGCTGCCTTGCAGGACGGCAAAGTGATGGTCCTCCGTGATGATGAAATCCGCGTTGGCGACGATCGCGCAATTCGCGAAGGCATCGTCATCGGCGTCCCCGGTGATGACGTGGAAGCGGTAGGACGGCGTGACCTCCCGGATCGTGCCATGCAGCAGGTGGATCAGCGCGAACATCCGCGCCAAGTCCTACCAACGCTCCCGCCCGGTACAGCGACAGACCACCTCCTCGTATTCCACCAAGATCGGGGTGGAGATAGCGAGAACCAGCCGCCCCTCCAGCAACGCCCGCTTCAACGGCGCAAAGGGCGACGCCCGGCCGAACATCTGCACCAGCGTGTTCGTGTCCAACACCACTGTCATGGGGCGGCGCGCTGGCGCAGCGCGGCCCGCGCCTCGCGGATAATTTCGGGCAGCCGTGCCAGCTTCCCGGCGACGCGTTCCGCGTCCATGCTTTCATCGAGCCGGGCGGTGACCTCCTCCAGTTCCAGTTGCAACGCCACGCGATGCAACAACGCCACGTTTTCATCCCGCAACCGGTCAATCTCCGCGTGCAACAGCGGGCGCAGTTCCTTCGGATCCATGTCCATGTCCGTGAGCGTGCTCATGGCGGAGCCTCGCCTGGTTTCTTCCGCCGCGCCAAGTCCCAAGTCCCGGCCCGGTTTGCCTCCGTTTTCTCTTGTCAGCGGCTGCTCGGGCCGGGGAGCGCACGCCGCTGGCGTGCGGTTTTCGGCGACTCGCCGAAAACTCGCTCCACAAACTTTTCCCCGCGGAAGAAAAGGCAGACCGGGGAACGACGGTTTGGGCGGGCCGCCCAATCCGGCACGCGGGCCGCGTGCGCTCCCCGGGGAGCACACGCGCCCGCGCGTGTGTCACCGGATGCGCCCGTGTTTGTTTAGGCCACCGGGGCGGACCCATGTCAGTCGTTGCAAAGATTCGTGTTGGGACCGTGGTAGCAAGCAGCGCGTCCGTCTCCCTCGCCCCGTGAGGCACGAACGGGGAGAGGGGTGGGGAGAGGGGTGCCCCGCCCGTTTCCGAGGCGTCGCGGCGTTGCGGTGCGCCTCCTCTCACCGGCCCTCTCCTCCGCTCCGAGCGGAAGCGAGGGGGCGCGCGGGCTTACCGCGGAGCGGTCGCGAGTTCCGCGAGTTTGCGGGCGGCGCGGCCGTCGGCGAGGACGGCGGCGGCGAGGTCCCAGCCTTCGGCCATCGTGCGCGTGCGGGCGGCGACGAAGAGCGCGGCGGCGGCGTTGAGGAGGACGGCGTCGCGTTTGGGACCTCGTTCTTCGCCGTGCAGGAGACGGCGGATGATCGTGGCGTTGGCGTGGCGGTCCGCGCCGGCGAGGTCGCTGAGTTGCGCGGGGAGCAATGGAAAATCCTCGGGCGACACGACGGACAGGGAGAAACCGCGGTCCTGGTAAAACTCGGCAACGGTGTTCGGGCCGAGGGTCGAGAGTTCGTCGAGGTGCGCAGACGCGGGCCTGGACGCGGCGTTTTGCGCGGCGATTTCTGCGGATGTGCCGCTGCTCGTGGTTGCGAAAGCAGCGTTCGGCACTTCGCCGCAGACGACCATGCCGCGGCGGATGCCAAGGGATTGCAGGACGCGCGCCATGGGTTCGCAGAGCTGCGGGCGGGGCACGCCGACGAGTTGGGCGGTGGGGCGCGCGGGGTTCAGCAGCGGGCCGAGAAAATTGAAGATAGTGCGTTGGCCGCGCTCGGCGCAGAGCTTGCGCGCCGGGGCGATGTGCCGGAAGGCGGGGTGATATTTCGGCGCGAAGAAAAAGGCGAAGCCGTGTTCGCGCAGCGAGCGCGCGGCCTGCTCGGGCGTGAGTTCGACGGGGATGCCGAGCGCCTCGAGGACATCCGCGCTGCCGGCCTGCGAGGTGATGGCGCGGTTGCCGTGCTTGGCGACGGTGACACCCGCGGCGGCGGCGACGATGGCGACGGTGGTCGAGATGTTGAAGGTGTTGAGGCGGTCGCCGCCGGTGCCGCAGACATCGAGGATTTCGCCGAACTGCCGGGTCGCGGGTTCAATCGGCGGCGCGACGGCTTTGTCGCGGAGCGCGCGGGCGAAGGCGGCGATCTCGGCGGTGGTTTCGCCCTTGAGCGCGAGCGCGGTCAGGAAATCCGCTTTGCAATCAGGGGTGACTCGTTCATCAATCAATTGCTCCACGGCCGCGGCGACCTGGGTTTCCGAAAGCGCTTGGGCACGGCCGAGTTGGTCGGTGAGAGAAGTTAGCACGGGCGGAGTTTAGGACGGCGGCCGCCGCCGCCAAAAGGGCAAAAGTGCGCGGCGCGGCTGAGCCACCCACCGAGCGCGGGCCTCGTAGCGCAGATTTCCAAGTCTGCTGTATCGCTGATTTCCAGATCGGCAGGGGCCGCAGGATTTCGAACGCGTGCGACCAGCCGCGGCGTTGCGGGTGGCCGGAGCGCCCGCGGGTTGGGAAACCCGCGATACAGCAGACTTGGAAGTCTGCGCCACGCATGGCAGCGATGCCCGCACTGCGCCCGGATCGGAAATTTCAAAACCATCACAAAACACAATGGCTGACGCAGGAAAAAGTGGTTCGGGTCGCTGGTGGCTCGGGTTGGCGGTGGTCGCGCTGGTCGGCGCGGGTTGGTGGTACTGGCGGGGAGCGCCGCCGGCCGAGGTGCAGTATCGCGTGGCCACCGTGGGCCGCGGCGCGCTGACGCAGGCGGTGACCGCGACCGGTCAGCTCAATCCCGTCGTGAACGTCCAGGTGGGCAGCCAGGTGTCCGGGATCATCGAGAAAATCATGGTGGATTTTAATTCGCGCGTGTCCTCCAACCAGGTCATCGCCCAGCTCGATTCGGCGACCTTCCGCGCCAACGCCAACCAGGCCGAGGGCGAGTTGGCCAACGCCCGCGCCAGTCACGAACTGGCCACGATCAACGCCCGCCGCGCTCAGGACCTCTTCCGCGTCCGCCTCATCGCGCAGGCCGACGCGGACAAAGCGGTGGCCGATCTGCATCAGGCCGAGGCGCAGGTGAAAATCCGCGAGGCGGCCCTCGAGAAGGCGAAGGTGGACCTCGCGCGCGCCACGATTTATTCCCCCATCGACGGCGTGGTCATCTCGCGCAACGTCGATGTGGGCCAGACCGTCGCCGCCAGTTTCAGCACGCCAACGCTGTTCCTGATCGCCAACGATCTGGCCAAGATGCAGATCGACGCGATGGTTTCGGAGGCCGATGTCGGCGGCGTCGAGCTGGGGCAGGAGGTGAATTTCACGGTGGATGCGTTTCCGTATCGCACGTTTCAGGGTCGTGTCGTGCAGGTGCGCAATGCGCCGACCACGGTGCAAAACGTCGTCACCTACGACTGCGTGATCGAAGTGGAGAACAAGGACCTGAAGCTCAAACCCGGCATGACGGCGAATGTGTCCATCGTCGTCGCGCAACGGCCGGACGCGGTGAAAATCCCGAATGCGGCGTTTCGTTTCCGTCCGGCGGAAACGGCGGACGCAAAAAAATCCAGTGACGCGGGGAAGGGCACGAACCAGATCGCTGGAGCGGGTGGCCGGACGCGTGAGGGCGGTGGTGGCGGCACTGGCGGCGGAGGCGGAGGCGCTGGCGGCGCTGGCGGGGGCCGCCCGCCGGGCGTGGGCGGCGGGCGGCCTGCGGGCGCGGGACGCCCGGGGTCGCAGCGGACGATTTACGTTTTGCCCGCCAGCGCGAGCCGCAACGAAGACGGCACCATGAGCGGCAAACCGCAGCCGGTGCAGGTGAAGACCGGCATCAGCGACGGCGCATTTACCGAGGTTCTCGACGGCGTGAAGGAAGGCGACACGATCGTGACCGGGCAGACCGCGTCGGGCGCGGATGCGGCGAAAGCCCCGGCGGCGAATCCGTTCGGCGGCGGCGGGATGCGGCGGTACTGAGCGGAAGATTTTTTGCCACGGATGAAACGCGGATGAAAAATCCAGTAGAGCAAAAGTGGCGGGCGGCGAGGGGCGCGAAGGAGCGCGGGCGGTCCCTGCCCGCAGCACGTGCGAATTGCGAAAGTCGTCGAAGGATTCCAACGCTCCACTCGCTCTCCCCGCGCTGCGACCGGGGACCGGTCGCGCTCCGGCCGTGAGTTTCCAAACTGAAATCCCCACTCATTACCCATGAAAGCCATTGTTGTTCGCCAGACCGGTGCCCCCGATGTGATGCGTCTCGAAACCGTTCCCGACCCTCAGCCCGCGGCCGGGCAGGTGCTCGTGCGCGTGCGCGCGGCGGGCGTGAATCCCGTGGACACCTACATTCGCAGCGGGGCGTATGCGCGCGCGGCGGGGTTGCCGTACACGCCCGGCCTCGATGCCGCGGGCACGGTCGAGGCTGTGGGCGCGGGCGTCACGGCGTTCAAGGCGGGCGACCGCGTGTACACGGCGGGCGCGTTGACGGGCGCGTATGCGGAGCTGGCGTTGTGCGAGGCCGGGCAGGTGCATCGGCTGCCGGACGCGTGCTCATTCGGGCAGGGCGCGGCGCTGGGCGTGCCGTATGCCACGGCGTATCGCGCGCTGTTTCACAAGGGCCGCGCGGTGGCGGGACGGACGGTGCTGGTTCACGGCGCGAGCGGCGGCGTGGGCACGGCGGCGGTGCAGCTCGCGCGCGCGGCGGGGTTGCGCGTGTTCGGCACGGCGGGCAGCGAGGCGGGCCGCAAGCTCGTCGCGGCGCAGGGCGCGCATGAGGTGCTCGATCACCGCGACCCGGAATATTTGAAACGGCTGATGGAGCTGACCGGCGGCCGCGGCGTGGACCTGATTCTCGAAATGCTCGCGAACGTGAATCTCGCCAAAGACCTCACCGTGCTGGCGCAGTTCGGCCGGGTCGTCGTCATCGGCAATCGCGGCACCATCGAGATCAATCCGCGCGACACGATGATGCGCGACGCCACCATCCTCGGCATGACCCTCTTCAACGTCAGCCCCGCCGAACTGGCGAGCATCCACGAGGCGCTGTTCGCTGGTCTGGAAAACGGCACGCTGCGCCCCGTGGTGGGCAAAGAACTGCCGCTCGCCGAAGCCCCGCGCGCCCACGAGGACGTGCTGAAAGCAGGCGCGCTGGGGAAGATCGTGCTGGTGCCGTGAAGCCTGCCTATGCAGTTGCAACCGCCATTGGAACCACAGAGACGCGATGAACGCAGCGGGGAAAAGTTGTTTGCTTCCGCCTCAAGTGGCCGCGCATTGGATTTGGAGTGCGGTGACTTGTCACCGCTTTTGCGCAGGCGACTTGTCGCCGTCAAACTTCGGCGCGCTTCCGGTCCCGCGGACGTGCCCCCGCTGGCGCGAGCTTCGAGCACCCCTTCGAGCACCGACGCCTGCCTCCATTCGACGGCGACAAGTCGCCTCGGGAAAGCGGTGACAAGTCACCGCACTCCAAAAGAAGCGCTCGTTCGGTTTCAGCTTCGCCGCTCGGTGTTCATCGTGTCTTTGTGGTCCTGTTGGGGCACTTTGCGTCGCGGTCACGGCCTTGCATGAAGCCCATCATCCAAATCGAGCGGCTCGACAAGATTTACCACTCGGGCGAGGTGGACGTTCATGCCGTGCGCGAGGTGTCGTTCACGGCGCAGGCCGGCGAGTTCGTCGCCATCATGGGCGCGAGCGGCTCGGGCAAATCCACGCTCATGAACATCCTCGGCTGCCTCGACCGCCCGACGCGCGGCCGCTACTGGCTGGATGGCGAGGATGTCTCGGGCCTCGACCGCAACCGGCTGGCGGTGATCCGGAATCAGAAAATCGGCTTCGTGTTTCAAGGCTTCAACCTGCTCTCGCGCACCTCGGCCATCGAGAATGTCGAGCTGCCGATGCTCTACTCGCGCGAGCCGCTCACCTCGCGCGAACGCCGTGACCGCGCGATGAAATCGCTCGAACTCGTCGGCCTCGGCGCACGCGCCAGCCATCATCCGAACCAGCTTTCCGGCGGCCAGCAGCAGCGCGTCGCCATCGCCCGCGCGCTCACGAACCGCCCCGCGCTGCTGCTCGCCGACGAGCCGACGGGCAATCTCGACACGCGCACGAGCATTGAAATCATGGGCGTCTTCCAGCAGCTCAACGACCAGGGCATCACGATTGTCATGGTCACCCACGAGCTCGACATCGCCCGCTATACGCGGCGCACGGTGGTGATGCGCGACGGCCGGATCGTCACCGACCTGCCCGTTGCGGAACGCCTCCACGCGGCGCAGGAAATCGCGCGGCTCACGGCGGCGGAGGCGGTCATCAAGCTGGCGCCATGAAAAATCGTGAGGCGCACTGGAGGGCGGGAGAAGAAGCTCAAAGCTCAATGCTCAAAGCTCAAGGGAAGGAGCAAGGTCCAAGCTCCACGGTGACGTTCGTGCGGTGGGAGAAGGTTTGTGGAACGAGGTTTTCGGCGGGCCGCCGAAAATGGCACGCCGGCGGCGGGCGCGACCCGGACGGGCCGGAGATTTTGCGCGATGTCGGGAAGCGGGGAGAAGAAGCTCAAAGCTCAAAGCTCAAAGCTCAAGGGAAGGAACAAGGACCAAGCTCCAGCGTGACGCGGGTGCACCGGCGCGAGGAGCGCGGCGTTCACGCCGCAGAGACGTGCGCCAGGCTTGAGAGTTCGGACCGCACCGTTGCAGCCGGGGCTTTCTGCGGCGTAAACGCCGCGCTTCGCACTTGGTCGGAGCCCGCCGCTATCTTCGACTTTCGAGTTCCCATTTCGCCTTGGCCCTTGGCCCTTCCCTTGAGTTTTGAACTTTGAGCTTTGAGCTTTCCTCCCCTTCGCCATGAAAATCACCGCCACCCTCAAAATCGCCCTGCGCGCGTTGCGCCGGAACAAGCTGCGGACCGTGCTCACGATGCTCGGCATCGTTATCGGCGTCGGGGCGGTCATTGCGATGGTGAGCATCGGCAACGGGGCCAAGGCGCAGGTCGAGTCGCAGATCGCGAGCCTCGGGCAGAACGTGATCCTTATTTTCTCTGGCAGCACCACGCGCGGCGGGATGAACACCGGCTGGGGCAGTGCGGGAACGCTCGCGGTCGAGGACGCCGACGCCATCCGCCGCGAAATCCCGACCGTGCTGAATGTCAGCCCCGAGGTGCGCACGTTTTCGCAGGTGGCGGCGGGCAATCAAAACTGGCTCACGCAGGTGCTCGGCGAGTCGGCGGACTATCTGGAAATCCGCCAGTGGCCGCTGACGGACGGCGCGATGTTCACCGAGCAGGACGTGCGTTCGGCGGCCAAGGTCGCGATCATCGGCGCAACGACGGCGCGGCAGTTGTACGGGGACAACAGCCCGGTCGGGCAGATTCTGCGCATCAAGAATTCGCCGTTCATCATCACCGGCCTGCTCGCCCCAAAGGGCCTGTCGGTGATGGGTTCGGACCAGGACGACGTGGCGGTCGTGCCCTACACCAGCGCGATGAAACGGCTGACCGGATCGACCTCGCTGCGCTCCATCGCCGTGCAGGCGTCGAGTCCGTTGACGTTGATGGAAACGCAGCAGCAGATCATCGAGCTGCTGCGCCAGCGGCACCGGATCATGCCGGGGCGCGACGATGATTTCACCGTGCGCACGCAGCAGGAAATCGCCGAGATGGCCACGGCGACCTCGAAGATCATGACCGTGTTGCTGGGCGCGATCGCGAGCGTGTCGCTGCTGGTCGGCGGCATCGGCATCATGAACATCATGCTCGTGAGCGTGACCGAGCGGACGCGCGAGATCGGCATCCGCATGGCCGTGGGCGCGCAGGGACGGGACATTCTCCTGCAGTTTCTGACCGAGGCGATCACGTTGAGCCTGATCGGCGGCGTCATCGGCATCCTGCTGGGCGTGGGCACATCGCAGTTGCTGGCGACCCAGATGAAGTGGCCGACGCTGACCTCGCCGTCATCAATCCTGATCGCGTTTTTCTTCAGCGCGGCGGTCGGAATTTTCTTCGGGTTTTATCCCGCGCGGAAAGCGTCGCGGCTCGATCCGATTGATGCGCTGAGGTATGAGTGATGTGTGATGCGTGATGGGCGGCGTGGTGAAGGGGGACTGCCGATGGTGGGAGGGGACGGAGGCGGAGCGCTGCGTTCCTTCCCATCTCTGCGGTGTTCGGTTTCAACTCCGTTTTGCCCGAACTCGAAACTGAAAATCTCGGAGCCTTCGCAACAACTGGGCGCCGCCGCGATTTGGAGTGCGGTGACTCGTCACCGCTTTGGCGCAGGCGGCTCGTCGCCGTCGAGCTTTCGTGCGGCTCCGGTCATACGGGCGCGCCGGCGCTGGCGCGAGGCGTGAACGCCCCACTCCTTCCTCACGCCTCCTGCTGTTTGACGGCGACAAGTCGCCTTGCGAAAGCGGTGACAAGTCGCCGCACTCCAAAACCGGAGCGCGGACGTTTGGTCAGGCGCACGGTTCCTCAAGCCAAGCTCGCGGGAGAAGAGAACGACGCTCCCAAGGTCGGTTTCAGATCTCCTTCGCGCGTCTGGCCAACGGCGACCTCGGCCTGACCCACACCTCGCTCGCCAATGGGCGCAATGCCTTCAAGGTCTTCCGCCGCTCGGCGGATGATGGCGAGACCTGGTCGGAGCCGCTGAAGATCAGCGATGCGTCACACGAATACACCACCGGCCCTCGGGACAAGCTTTATGTGCTTGCGAGCGGGCGCGTCCTTGCGCTGTTGCACTGCAACCTGAAACCGGATGCGAAGAAGCAGGGCGGCCCGCTGGACGTTTACACCGTTCACTCTGACGACCACGGGAAGTCGTGGTCACGAACACCAAGCAGCGACGTGTTGCGTGTGCCGGACAATCCGCTCCAGAAGCACGAATGGGGTTTCTGGGAACCGGTGCTGGTCGAGCACGCGCCGGGGAAGCTGCTTATGCTCGCTCGCACCACCACGGGTTGGCTGTGGAAGAGCCGATCGGAAGACAATGGCTCGACCTGGAGCCCGCCCGTGCAGTCCACCGTGCCCAATCCCGTCGCGCCGCCCGTGTTGACGCGTGTCCCCGGCACGGACACGCTCGTGCTCATCCACAATCCCGACGTGAAACTCAGCGACAGTTGGCACGGCGGCGAGCGCGTCGCCCTCGCCTTCCGCACCAGCCAGGACAGCGGCGGCACCTCGTCCGCTCCCGCCGACATCTATCGCGCACCGAACAACCAACTGTGGGTGGACTATCCCGCCGTGCGGTGGATCAACGGCCAGTTGCACCTCGTCTGGAGGCGCATCGACAAAACAAGCCCCGCGCGCCGGCTGGGAAAAAGTGGAGCGCTACAACGCCTCGCTTCCCGCGATCGTCGCCGCGCAGCAGGCCGTCGGCAAACGCATCGCGAGTGTGGACCTGCACCCTGCCATCACTACCGCCGACCTCCTGCCCGACGGCGTCCACCCCAACCAGGCTGGCATGGACAAAATGGCCGCTGCCTGGGTTGCAGCCCTCCAGACTTCTCGCTGAGCCTCTCTGCCGACCTCACCTAAATGCACGATCCCCCATGCGCGTAGAATTTTCACTCATCGCCCTCTTGCTCGCCACCTTGGCCGCGCTGCCATCGGCCGCACTGCGAGCCGCCGAAACGCCACCGGCCCCGGCAACGAGCTCCGTCATCGCGCAGAAGAAGGACACCGCTGCGACCGATTTTTACGTCGCGCCCCACGGCGATGACCGCGCTGCGGGCACCGCGGCCCAGCCCTTCGCCACGCCGACGCGGGCGATGGCCGCGGTCCGTGCGCTGGTCGCCGACGGCCTCAAGAGCGACGTGCGCGTCATATTTCGTGCCGGGACTTATCCACTCGCCGCGCCGCTGATTTTTTCCGCGGCTGACTCCGGTTCCGAGCGGCACTCCATCACCTACGCGGCGGCTGCTGGCGAGACGGTCGTCTGGAGCGGCGGCCGCGCGATCACCAACTGGCAGCGCGGCGCGGGGCGCACATGGACGGCCGAGCTGCCCGACGTGAAGGCCGGCCGCTGGTTCTTCCGGCAACTGATCGTCAACGACCAGCGCGCCGTCCGCGCCCGCTGGCCGAACGAGGACGGCACGCTCCACATCGCCACCATCGCCAATGGCGTGAAGACCTTCACCTTCGATCGTCCGCTGCCCCGCGAGAGCTTCGGCGGACAGGAGGCGGAACTGGTCGTCTATCAAAACTGGTCCGTCTCGCGGGCGCTCATCACGGCCTCGGACGCGCGGCAACTCACCACCGCCACCGCCGTCGGCTGGATCGGCCATGGCGATTACACCACGGCCAGTCCGGGCAAACCGGCGTTCATCGAAAATGCGCGCGCTGGTCTCGATCAACCCGGCGAGTGGTTTCTCGACCGCGCAGCCGGCCTCCTCACCTACCTCGCGTCCGACGACGCCGGCCCGGCGAAAACCGTCGCGGTCGCCCCAGTCCTCACGCAGTTGCTCAAGATCGCCGGGACCAAGGAGCAACCGGTGCGCAATCTGCGGTTCGCGGGCCTGCGCTTCGAGCACACGGATTTTCCTCTGCCCGGGTTCGGCTACTCCGAGATTCAGGCCGCGCATTTCGGCCCGGACATGAAGGAGCCGACCCACGTTCACCCCGTCGCCCTCGAGTGCTCCTACGCCGAGGGCATCCGCTTCGACCGCTGCGGCCTCGCGCATCTCAACGGCTCGGGCATCGGCTTCGGCCCCGGCTGCCGGAGCAATGTCGTCAGCGGTTGCGTGCTCGAGGACGTCGGCGGCACCGGCGTGATGATCGGCTGGCGCGGCACCGGGAAGCTCCAGCCCGGCCCCGAGGGCACGCTCGACGGCGACTGGGCCGACCCCGCCGATGCGCCCGCCGGCATTGAAGTTTCCAACTGCGTGATCCGCCGCTGCGGCGCGGACAGCTTCGGGGCCGTCGGGATTTTCGTCGCCTTCAGCCGCGACACACGCGTTGCGCACAACCACCTCTACGATCTCCCCTACAGCGGCATTTCCCTCGGCTATCGCTGGAACACGACGCCCACCTCACAGGTCCGCTGCATCGCCGAATACAATCACATCCACAACGTGATGAAGAAACTCGCCGATGGCGCGGGCATCTACACCCTCGGGTTTCAGCCGGGGACCATTCTGCGCGGCAATCACGTTCACCATGTCCACCGCAGC
This sequence comes from Verrucomicrobiota bacterium, assembly GCA_014193395.1. Classification (GTDB taxonomy): domain Bacteria; phylum Verrucomicrobiota; class Verrucomicrobiia; order Limisphaerales; family BJHT01; genus BJHT01. The sequence goes on along the minus strand of BJHT01000008.1, from coordinate 27,577 downwards.
GCCTACGCCCACGGCGGCGCGCCGAACAACGGCTTCTTCCTTGATGAGGGGAGCAAGGGATTTCACTTCGAATCCAACGTCGTCCACACCACCTCGGGCGGCGCGGTCCGCTTCAATCAAAACAGCCGCGAGTCGCACACCTGGCAGGGCAACTCGTTCGATGCCGCCGCGACACCGGACCGCATCGCTGCCGCCAAAAAACTCGCCGGCGTGGAAGCCGCCTTTGCCCAACTCGAAAGCCCGCGCCCGGCCCCGCCGCCAGTGACCACGCCCGCCGCGCCCCGCACCCGCCGCGTCCTCTACAACTTCGATGGCGACTCCTGTCTCACCACCAAGGCCAACAGCAAAGGCCCCGTCGCCGTGACCGTGGACGACGTGAAGCGGCTCATCGAGGAAGTCGCCTACGACGGCAGCCGCGTGGACACCGTGCTGATCTGCATCAATGCGCAGGTCATGTATTACCCCACCAAGGTTGGCACGATGCGCGGCACGCTCTCGACGCCTGAGGAACGCGCGAAGTGGCCCGCCTCCGAAACACAGCGTTTCACCAATCTGAAAAACTTTTTCGCCGCCGGCGTGGACCCCTACGCCCTCATGCTCGCCGAAGCGAAACGCCGCGGACGCGAAGCCCTGCTCACGTTTCGGATGAACGACGACCACGGCGACGATTTCCTCCGCACGCGGTTCCAGGTGGACCATCCCGAGTGGCGGCTCGGCACCCAGCGGTATCGCGGCAAGGGCGCGCTGGACTTCGGCCGCGACGAGGTCCGCGACCACATCTTCCGCCTGCTCGAAGAAGCCGTGCGCCGCTACGACAGCGACGGCCTCGAACTCGACTTCAACCGCTTCCCCACCTTCTTCAAGGACGGCACGACCGACGAGCGCGTCGCCAAGATGAACGCCCTCGTCGAACGCGTCCGCGCCATGCTCGACACGGTCGGACGCGAGCGCGGCCGCCGCCTCATTCTCTCCGTGCGCCCGCCCTCGAACTACGGCCGCACCCCGCCCACGCCCGCCACCGCGCGCCAGCTCGGCTGTGACGTACCCGCGTGGGTGCAACGCGGCTGGGTGGATTTCGTCGCCGTCTCCGAGTTCCTTCAGGAGCGCGGCGACCTGCCCATCGCCCAATGGAAACAAGCCATTTCCGGCGTTCCCATCTACGGCGGCATCGAATGCACCAAGGCCGGCGCCCAGAAGAATCTGAGCGCCGACGAATACCGCCACGCCGCGAACCAGCTCCTCAAATCCGGTGCCGACGGCATCTACCTCTTCAACTTCTTCACCTCGCGCGAGGGCGGCGCCAACGCCTACGAGCCGCCGTTCACCGTGCTGCGCGACCTGGGGCAAGGCACCCTCATTCCAGGTGAGAAAGAGAAGCATCTCCGGTGATAAGAACGCCGGATGACCATCACCCGAGGAACCGGAGTTGATCTGGAATACGGAATAGCCCTAAAACTCGGATCGAAAATCAAAGCATGAGTTGGCGTTCAGGATCATCCTTGTTTCACGAACTGTGGCCCCTGCTGCAGACGCACCTCCCCGACCGCAAGCGGCGGCAGGAGTTTCTCCGCCCACTGCTCAAGCAGTTTCTCGACTGGGACACCGATCCCGAAACCCTCGCCGACCTCGACCCCGAAGTGCGGCAGGCCCTCACCGCCCTCGGCGCGCTGGCACCGGCCAAGCCCGCCCCAGCGGCCCCGGCGGACGACGTGACCTGCTGCCTGCGCCAGCTCACCAGCCCGGTCGAGAAGGAACGCACCACCGCCGCCAAGGCGCTCGAGTTTTTCATCCGTCAAGCCGACGATCCGCCATCGGCCGCCGCCACCGGCCTGGCAGCCCTGGCGGCTGCGCTGCGCGATGCGAGTGCGACGGTGCGCCGCGCCGCCGCCAACTCGATCGAACAACTCCTTGCCGATGACTTCCCACTCCCAAAAACCGCCCGCCCAGCGGTTGAAGCAGCGCTCGCCGACAGCGACGAACTCGTCCGCAAGCGAATCGCCAAGATCCTCAAACGCGCGGCCCGCACCACCTGAGCACGGTCGCGAACACCCACGCCATCCACGTCCATGAGCGTCCCACCCGACCTCGCCGCCGAAATGTCCCGGGCCGCTACTGACGCCGTGGCCCAGGCTCAGACCGCCCACGGCGTCACGCTGGACTACTCGCGCGCGTCCATCCCAAAGCTCGAAACCATCCTCGGAAAAATCCACGACCAATACACCAGCCGCGGCCTGCTGGAGCGTTTCCTTCGCCGCCTGCCCACGCGCGCTGACCTGCGCGGAGCGGCGCTGCTCTACGGCGGTTATCTCGGCGAAGTGCTCCGCCAATCGCTCAACGGCACCTGGGAAATCTCCGAAGGCATCCCTGCCGTAAGCAACTCCAAGGGCACCGGCTATCCCGTGGACAAAGCTTTCAAACGCATGGTGAACGGCCCCGTAAACAGCGTGGACTGCTTCTTCGCCCGCGCCCTGGAACGTCGGAAAGGAGCGCGCGCGGACAGTTTCAATCACGCCGCCCACGCCAACCACCACCAACACGCGCTTGCTGACTCCCATGCCCCGCCGCATCGCCCCCAACCATCGCCTGATTTCCGAATGTTCCCCGTGAAGTGAAGCCACGTCTCAACCTGCCAACCACTACCCCGTCAACCTCACCACCCACCCATGCCCAAGAAATCCAAACCCACCGCCGCTTACTTCGATGCCGAGGAAGAAGGTATCTGTCCGCCCCTCAAACCCGCGATGATCCGCGCCGCCGAGAAAACCCTCGGCTACCGGCTCCCCGCCGCCTACCTCGAACTTCTCCAAACCTGCAACGGCGGCTATCTCCAACGCAGCGTCTTCCCCACCACCCTGTGCCCGCGCTGGGCCGACGACCACGTCGCCTTCGAAGTTGTCATGGGCATCGGCGGCGAGGAAGGCATCGACGGCGATGTCGGCAGCCAATACTTGATCAAGGAGTGGAGTTACCCGGACGTCGGCGTCGTGATCTCCTGCGACGGTCCCACCGCCTTCCTCCTCGATTACAGCCAATGCGGCAAACAAGGCGAACCCCGCGTCATCTGGGTCGATGTCGAAACCGGGAAAAAGAAACCGCCCTACGTCGCCGTCCTCGCCCCGGACTTCGCGACCTTCCTGAAACAACTGCGGGAACCCAGCGACAACTAGTCGCTCAATCCCCACGCCTAACACGCCGCGCCCCAGTTCCTCGAGTCCCGCGCCGACGGCATCTACCGCTTCAACTTCTTCACCTCGCGCGAAGGGGCACCAACGCCTACGGGCCGCCGTTCGCCGTGCGGCGTGACTTGGGGGCTGCCGAACCACGGCAGAAACGGGGGCGGCGAGAAGACATAATGTTAAACGGGTATTTTCTAAACGGCCTGCCCCGTGGCTTACGACGGTTTTCCGGTTATCGGCAACGTCTTCCAGGCAATCTACACGCGCGCTTCCAAACCCCGACCCAATGACACTTGCCAACTGCCGATGCCGCCGCAAAATCACCATCAATGAATCCGGCGCACAGCCAATTTCCCCGAACCGCCGCGCCTCCCGAAACCACTTCCCGATCAATCGGACACTGATGCCATGATTGTCACCCGACTCATTCTCAAGAACTGGCGGAATTTCAAAGAGGTGGACGTGGCGCTGGGAGACCGCGTGTTCCTCGTGGGGCCGAATGCCGCGGGTAAATCCAATTTCATCGAGGTCTTCCGGTTTCTGCGCGACATCGCCAAGCCCGACGGCGGCCTGCAGAGTGCGTTGAATGACCTGGGCGGGTTGAAGAAGGTTCGCTGCCTCGCGGCCCGAAAGAAGCCGGATGTGGAGATCGAAATTCATCTGGCAGAGAGTCGGGAAGCCGCTCCTGAGTGGCGCTACTCACTGGGTCTGACCCAAAAGCCGGGTGAAAAAACTCCCCCGTCGCTGGCTTTCGAAAAAATTGTGGGCCGGAACGGAGCCATGCTCGAGCGACCCGATGATAAGGACAAGGCCGATCCCGAACGTCTGACGCAAACGCTGTTGGAGCAGAAGTTCGCCAACGCCGACTTCCGCGACGTAGCCCGCTTTCTGGAGACGGTGTCCTACCTGCATCTCGTCCCGCAGTTGGTTCGGCACGCGGACAAATTCGTGGGGCCGCACTTCACTGGCGACCCGTTCGGCCTCCAATTCATGCGGCGGCTTTCCGATGTCGGTAAGGGTTCCCGGACGGAAATGCTGCATCGGGTGGAAAGGGCCTTGCGTGTGGCTGTGCCGCATTTCAAGAAGCTTCGCTATGTCGAGGACCGGCGTGGCAACCCGCATATTGAAGTGCTTTACGACCACTGGCGGGCGGTGGGCGCACGGCAACAGGAAGACCAATTCTCTGACGGCACCATTCGGATGCTCGGGCTGTTTTGGGCGCTGCTGGAAGGGCAGGGCTTGCTCCTGCTCGAAGAGCCGGAACTGTCGCTGAACAATGACATCGTGCGGCAGATTCCCGGACTGATGCACGAGTTGACTCGCCAGACTCCCCGGCAGGTCATGGTCACAACCCACAGCTATGCGCTGCTGGCAGACTCGGGAATCGGCTTGGAAGAACTGCTCCTGCTGAAACCAAATCCCGAAGGCACAACGGTCACGCAGGCAAGCAAACTGAAGGACGTGAAGGCACTGGTGGAAGGCGGCTTGTCCGTTGGCGAAGCGGTGCTGCCACTTACGAATCCGCCGGAGGCCGCTCAGATGTCGCTTTTCTGAGCCGTGCCTACCTCCATAAACATTGCGGTCGAGGACAGCCTCAGCGAAAGCGTGTTGCGCCGTCTGCTCAACCATCGTCGCCGCGATCTTACGGTTGGCACGCGCTATCCGCTGAAGCAGCTCGCGGGCGGGGTAACCAATCCGGCGAATCAGCGAAGCCAGCGCGGCCTGTCGGGTTACGGGCAACTCAAGGTCCAACTACCAGCCTTCAACGCCGCGGCGAACACCGGGCAGCCCTTTTTCGTGCTCTCCGATTTGGACGTGCATGCCCAATGCCCCGGACAACTGTTGCCCATGTGGCTTCCCAACGCCGCTCCAAGTCCGAACCTGGTCTTTCGCGTCGCGGTGAAAGAGGTGGAGGCCTGGCTGGTGGCCGACCGCCAAAACCTGGCCGACTTCCTGGAAGTGAACGTGGCGAACCTGCCAACGAACAGTGAGGCATTGACTGACCCAAAGGTGGAGATTGTCAGGCTGGCTCGCCTTTCTGCTTCACAGGACATCGTCAGTGACCTTGTTCCTCCGCCCGGCAGCTCGGCGGCGGTGGGGCGAGGCTTCGAGCGGGCGCTCCGCAGTTTTGTGCGCGACCACTGGAACATTGATGACGCCGCCAGACATTCGCGCAGCTTGGAGAAGGCTTTGCGGGCAATTCAACTTTTCCACCCCCGGTGAACGCCCCCCCAAGAAAACAACCGGTCTGGGCCGCCTGTCTGCCGAGGGAATTGAGCGGGCAAGCGCGTGGGGGCAACGCTGGGTTTCGGGTCAAGTTGCGGCCGCAACTTCCAACACGTGCCGCAATGAGTTCGCAGAGGGGGCCGTGATTCGCCGTGCAGCGTGACTTGGGAAAAAGCCCCGTCATTCCGGGCGAAAACGAGAAGTGTTCGCAGTGAGAAATGGCGCGCACCGTTTCCAGGTCGTCGCAGAGCGATGGTTTTGGAGTGCGGTGACTTGTCACCGCTTTTGCGCAGGCGACTTGTCGCCGTCGAACCTCCGTGCGGCTCCAGTCACGCGAGCACGCCGCCGCTGGCGCGAGCCGTGAACGCCCCATTTCATCTCGACGCCTCCCGCAGTTTGACGGCAACACGTCGCCTTGAGAAAGCGGTGACAAGTCACCGCACTCCAAAGTCGCGCTCATTCGGCGGCGGCCCGGCGCACATCAAAACCGCGAATTCCCCGCTCCCATCCGTGTCCATCCCTCTTCATCCGTGATTGAACCGCCGCTCTCCGGCCATCGCGATCCAACATGAAACAACGCCCCGTCCCCGCCCCGCTCGCCGCCGTCCTCGCCGCCGCGCTGCTGCTCGTGCCGCTGCCGGAACTGCGCAGCGCCGAGCCGTCCCCCGCCGCGCCCCGCCCGCCGGACGCGCGCACGGCCGCCATGCCGACGGACAAGGCGAAATCGTGGTGGGCGTTTCAACCCGTGCGAAAGCCCGTCGTGCCAAACACGGGGCCGCGCCATCCAATTGATGCGTTCATCGCGGAAAAGCTCGCGGCCGCTGGTCTCGAGGCCGCGCCCGCGGCGGACCGCCGTTTGCTCCTGCGCCGCGCGACCTTCGATCTCACGGGCCTTCCGCCGACGCCCGCGGAGGTCGCCGCCTTTCTCGCCGACGCTGCTCCCGACGCCTTCGCGCGTGTCGTGGACCGGCTGCTCGCGTCCCCGGCTTACGGCCAACGCTGGGCGCGGCACTGGCTCGATGTCGCGCGGTACGCGGATTATCACGACGCCGATCCGAAGGCCCGCACGGCGAGTTGCGAACCCACCGAGGCGTGGCGCTATCGCGACTGGGTCGTCGATTCCCTCAATGCCGACCTGCCGTTCGACCGCTTCATCGTGCATCAGCTCGCCGGGGATTTGCTCCCGAATCCGGCGGGCGGCGCGCTTTATCCGGCCGGCCTGATCGCCACCACGTTCCTCGCCAACGGCGCGTGGGACCGGGGCGACGCCGACAAGGAGAAAATGCTCAGCGACATGGTGGACGATCAGATTGAAACGGTGGGCAAGGCGTTTCTCGGCCTCACCCTCGGCTGCGCCCGTTGTCACGATCACAAGTTCGATCCCATCTCGAACGAGGATTACTACGCGCTGGCCGGAGTCTTCTACAGCACGCACTTCATGGAAACCCTCGGCAGCAAGGGCGGCGAGATCACGTTCAAACGCGTGCCGCTCGTGCCGAAGGAAATCGCCGCGCCGCGGGACGCACAGGTCGCGCAGCTCGACGCGCTCAAGGCGAAACTGGCGGCGCTCGACAAACAGAAGCCCAAGCCCGCCGACAACGATCCCGCCCGCCTCGCGCTCGTGCAGGAACGCGACGCGCTGCAAGCCCGGTTGCCGCCGCCGTATCCGGTGGCGATGACCGTGCAGGAGGGCGGCATGAAGGGCGGGCTGTTTCCGAAAATTCAGGACGTGCCCGTCCATGTCCGCGGCAGTTACACGCGGCTGGGGCCGGTGATTCCGCGGCGCATGCCCGCGTTCTTTGCCGGTGAATCCCAGCCGCCGATCACCCACGGCAGCGGGCGGCGCGAGCTGGCCGCCTGGATTGCCGCGCCGGCGAATCCGCTCACCGCACGGGTGATCGTCAATCGCGTCTGGCAATGGCACTTCGGCGCGGGCCTCGTGCGCACGCCGAACAACTTCGGCCTGCTCGCGGAGCTGCCGACGCATCCGGCGCTGCTCGACTGGCTGGCGACGCAGTTCGTCGAGGACGGCTGGTCGCTGAAGACGCTCCACCGCCGGATCATGCTCTCCGCCGCCTATCAGCGCACCAGCGCGGTGCCCCGCGTGCAGGCCGTGCGCGATCCCGACAACCGCTGGCTCGGCCGCTTCACCGCACGCCGGATCGAGGCCGAGGCCATTCGCGACGCGATGATCTTCGTCTCTGGCCGGCTCGAGCTCGCGCCCGCGGGTCCCGCTGGCGCGGACATCGGGGCGCTCCGACGTTCGCTCTACATCCAGACCGCGCGCTGGGACCGCGGCAACTTCGCGACGCTCTTCGATGCCGCCAATCCCGACGCCTCCGTGGAGAAACGCTCCCTCTCGACCGTGGCCCCGCAGGCGCTCCTGCTGCTCAATCACAACTTCGTGCAAACCCAGGCGGCCGCCCTGGCGAAACGCCTCCTGCGCGAGGCCCCGGCCGACGAGGCGGCGCGAATCGATTGGGCCTGCCAGTTGTTGTTCGCCCGTCCGGCGCGCGCGGAAGAACTCGCCGTCGGCCATCACCTGCTCGCGCAATCCGGCGAACCGCACACCGAAGCCGCGTGGCGCGACCTCGCGCATGTGCTGCTGTGCGCGAATGAATTTGTTTATGTGGATTGAACGATCCGGTGGCACCTGTGCGGCGACTATTTCGAGCGGAGGCGACGGGACATCCTGCCCCGCGCTCTCCGCCTCGCGGCGAAAACCTTGTTTGCCGGCCGGTTTGACAAGCGCGGCGGCATGAATACAAAATGTATCCATGCGCATCATCAAAGAAGCGTTTCTGGTGGCGGCAGGACGGGAACATCCCCCGGCAGCCCGCCACTTGGAGGTCTGGCGCACGACGGTCAAGGCCGCCGCGTGGCGGAACCTTGTGGACGTGCGGCGAAGTTACCCCGACACCGACGCCGTCAAGGTTCGCAGCGGAAGACAGGTGCTGGTGTTCAACGTCCGCCGGAATGATTACCGCCTGATCGCCGCGGCGCACTTCAACCGCCAGATCGTCTATACGCTGCGCTTCATGACCCACGCCGAATACAGCAAAGACCGGTGGAAAGAGACCTTATGAAAACGACCCGTCCAAAAGTTGACTTTGCGCGGCTGCCCAAAAGCTACGCCGGTCTGTGCCGGCTGCTCACGCCGCGCCCGATCCATGACCAGGTGGATTTTGAAAACGTCACCGAAATCACGGACGCGATGGCCGGACACGAGCTGACCCCGGATCAGGAAGACTATTTCGACCTGCTCTGCCGTTTGATCGAGGATTACGAAAAGGCCCACGCGCAACTCGACACCCGCAACGTCACCGGGGTGGACGCACTGCAACACCTGCTGGATGCGCACGATCTGGGAGCCGCTGATCTGGCGCGGCTGCTGGACGTTCACCGCACGCTCGGCGGACTGATCCTGCGCGGCGAGCGGCAATTGACGCTGGCGCACGTCCGCACGCTGGCCCGGCATTTCAGCGTCTCCGCTGATTTGTTTCTGCGCTGAGACCGCGGCTGCTCCGCCACCGCGCCAACCTTTCGCGGAAATTGCGTCACACGGTTTCGGCACCTGAAACGTCCGAACCGCCACGCGATTTGAAAATGAACCCCTCCGTTTTGTCTCCTCGCACCTGCTCCCGCCGCGCATGGCTGGCCCGCTCGGGCGCGGCCTTCGGTCTGCTGCCGCTGGCCGAGTTGCTGGCCGCCGAGTCGCCGCGTTCCGCCGTCGCTCACACGGATCGCGCGGCGCACCCTTACGCGGTGCGCCCGCCGCATCATCCGGCCCGCGCCAAGCGCGTCATTTTTCTCTACATGCCCGGCGGACCCTCGCATGTGGATCTCTTCGATCCCAAGCCGCGCCTGCTGCTGGACAACGGCAAGCCGCTCCCGTTCGCGAAGCCCAAACTCGAACGCACCAAGACCGGCAACCTCCTCGCCTCGCCGTGGAAATTTTCCCCGCACGGCCAGTCGGGCATCGCGGTGAGCGAGTTGCTGCCGCGCATCGCCGCGTGCAGCGACGACCTCTGCGTCATCCGTTCGATGGTGGCCGACAACATCAATCACACCGGGGCCGCCGCGCAGCTCTGCACCGGTGAACAGGCCTTCTCGCGGCCCAGCATGGGCTCGTGGCTCACCTACGGCCTCGGAACGGTGAACCAAAATCTCCCCGGCTTCGTGGTGGTCAGTCCCGCCGCCGTCTTCCAAGGCGCGCAACTCTGGGCCTCGAGTTTCCTGCCCAGCGCCTATCAGGGCACGCTCGTCCGCGATCTGAAAAATCCCATCGCCAACCTCGGCGATCCCTCCGGCAACAGCGACCGGCAGCGCGCGAAGCTCGATGCGCTCCAGCAGTTCAACGATCTCCACAAGCGCGACCGCGTCATCGACAGCGAACTGGACGCGCGCATCGCCTCTTTCGAGCTCGCGTTCCGCATGCAGCGGGAAGCGCCCGAGGCGTTCGACCTCACGCGCGAGACCAGCGCCACGCACCGGCTCTACGGCACCGACCAGCCGGGCACCGAGATGTTCGGACGGCAATGCCTGCTGGCGCGGCGGCTGGTCGAGCGCGGCGTGCGCTTCATCCAGCTTTTCGACGCGCCGAAAAACAACGCCTGGGATCACCACGGCGGCCTGCGCGAAGAACTGCCCAAACGCTGCGCCGCCGTGGACCAGCCGATCGCCGCCCTGCTGATCGACCTGAAATCCCGCGGCCTGCTCGACGACACCCTTGTCCTGTGGGGCGGCGAATTCGGCCGCACGCCCACGGCCGAGGGCACCAACGGCCGCGAGCATCATCCCTTCGGCTTCAGCATGTGGCTGGCCGGCGGCGGCGTACGCGGCGGCCTCGTGCATGGCGCCACCGACGACTTCGGCTGGCACGCCGTGCGCGACCAGGTCCACATTCACGACCTCCACGCGACGATCCTCCATCTGATGGGGCTGAATCACGAGCGCCTGACCTTCCGCCACGACGGCCGCGATTTCCGCCTCACCGATGTCTATGGCCGCGTCGTGACGGAAATCCTGGCGTGAGGAAATCCATGTCCTTGCAAATATCCGGATCAATCGCTGCGAAAGTTCGCGCCGTCCCCACCACGACTTCCGTCTCCCTCTCCCTGTTCGTGCCTCACGGGGAGAGGGAGACGGAGGCGCACCGCATTGCGACAATTGCCGCGCGCAATTGGCAAAGCGGGCGACGGACCGGGAGAATCGGGGTGCGGGCGGCGGACTGACGGCGCATTCGCGTGGCCAGCCAAGGGAGCGTTGGATTGGACGGCGGTTTCCTGCCCGATGGACGTCTCTGCGGCGTGAGCGCCGCGCTCAAGGGGCGCAAGCGCAGAAGCCGCGGCGTTCACGCTGACGGAACTGCTGGTGGTGATCGGGATCATCGGGATTTTGGCGGGCCGGGTTTTGTCGGTGGTGGCGCGCGGGAAGACGCGCAGGTACCCGCTGGTGTGCATGACGAATTTGCAGCCACTCGGCGTTGCGCTCCAAACTTACCGTGATGACAGGGACGATGGTTTTCCCACGGCGATCTGGCGGCCGTTGCCGCTGCCCACGGACGGGGGCAACTGAACATCAGCTTCGATGACCTGTTGTATCCATATCTCGGGATGCCGCTGACGGACGCGGAGAAGATGACCAACCGCATTTCCGTAGCGAAACGGCTGAAGCTGCTGACGTGTCCGGCGGACAAAATCCCGGCGGCGTTCCCGACGGCCGACACCTGGCGGCGGACCTACTCGATGAGCGAGGCGCGCATGACCGCGGTGGCGGACCCGCTGGTGGACAGCGGCGACGACGGCGTCGGGGTCTGCCATTCGATCACGTGGGGCGTGTGGCCGAAGGTGGCGTGCCCGGCGGTGCTTCGGTGGCGTTGCCTGTTCTTTTTCCAAAAATCCGAGGTGGCGACAAGCTGTCGCCACCCTGATTCCAAACTCCTGTGCTGATTACTAATTACTAACTACTTTCCCCTTCCCTCCGACTTCCTTCTCCGGCGGGACGGCTAGGGCGCGGCGGATGTCGGCGAGGTTTTCTTCGAAGAGTTTGGTTTCGGCGTGCTGGGCGCCCAGGGTCGCGCGCGCGCCTTCGACGGCGCGGAGGGCGAGGGTCTCGGCTTCGGCGAGGTCGCCTTTGTCCTGCAAGAGGCGGGCGAGATTGTTGAGGGTCCCGAGGGTGTTGGGGTGTTCGGGGCCGAGGGCGCGTTCGCGGCCGGCGAGGGCGCGGCGCAACAGGGCTTCGGCACCGGCGAAGTCGCCTTTGGCATCGAGCAGGCCGGCCAGATTGTGGAGGCTGCCGAGGGTGTCGGGATGGTCCTTGCCGAGTACGCGTTCGCAGCCGGCGAGGGCGCGGCGGTAGAGGGGTTCAGCCCCGGGGAGGTCGCCCTTGGTGCGGAGGAGAAAGGCGAGATTGTTCAGGGTCGTGAGCGTGTCGGGATGTTCGAGACCGAGCACGCGTTCCTGGCCGGCGAGGGCGCGGCGCAGCAGGGGTTCGGCGCCTTTCAGGTCGCCCTTCGCATTCAGGAGGTAAACCAAGTTGTTCACGCTGTTGAGGGTGTCGGGGTGGTCGGGGCCGAGCACGCGCTCGAAGCCCGCCAGCGCGCGGCGCAACAGCGGTTCGGCCTCGCCCATTTCGCCGTGGGAATAGAGCCAGCCGGCCAGGTTGTTCACGCTGGTCAGCGTGTCCGGGTGGTCGGGGCCGCGGCGGGATTCGCACTCGGCGAGGGCTTGGCGGAGGACGGGACCGGCCTTTTCGCGCAGTCCCTGGTTCAACAGGGCCGAGCCGAGATGATTCAACGCGGTGGGCAGGAGTGGGCGGTTGGCCTCGGGTTGGGCATTCTGGATGGCGATGATGCGCTCGGCGACGGCCTCCAGTTCCAGCCATTTGCGCCGGGTGTAAAACCAGCGCGCGCGCAGGGCCAGCGCGGTGGCCATCTGCGGGCTGGCCGGGCCGGCGTTTTGCTCCTGCAGGGCCATGATGGTCCGGATGTATGGCTCGGCTTCCTGGGCCTTGCCGAAGGAGAGCAGCAGGTCGGCGAGGGTCGAGTAATAGTCGGCCCACAACTGCGGTTCGCGCGCCAGCGAGATGAGGCGGCAGCCGCGCAGGACGGCCTCCTGGGCGGCCACGGATTGGTGCGCGGCGCGGGCGGCGTCGGCGCAGAGAAGATAGGCGTTGAGGGCTTTTTGCCGGTGTTCGATCAGATGCTCGGGATCGTCTTTCATTGCCTGTTCGGCGAGTTCCGCGGCCTCGACGCAAGTTTGCATGGCGTCCTCGAATTCACCGGCGGCAAGCTGGGCCAGGGCGAGGTCGCACAGGGTGGTGACGGTGGATTCGCCCTGCACGGCGGCCTGCATTGTCGTGACCTGTTGATCGAGCAGGAGCAGCGTTTTTTGCAGGGTGAGACGGCGGTCGGTCCCGACCGCCCGGAGCGCGCGGAGAAAGCGTTCCGTGCCGCTTTCGCCGCCGCCGGTTTTGAGGGTGTCGGCGACGGCCTTGGCGACAGCGGCGGGGTCCTGCGGCAGAGGCGTGCGAGCGCCCGGCCCCTTGACGCCGATCAGGCCCAGCACCGCGCTCAGCGCAGCCGTCGGCAAGCGACCGTCGCGGCGGGCGGGGACCTCGGTGGCCATCGGGACGATGCCGTGGCGCAGGAGCGCCCCGAGCACTTTGCGGCAGAGACTGTCGTGGCCGAGGAAGGTGTCCCATGGTTTGCCGAGCATGGCGATGAGCCGCCGGTGGCCGGCCTGGGAGAAGACCTGATCCTCCATTTGCTGATGAAACGGCGAGCGCAGCGACTCGGGTTCCGGCACCAGGATGAGCAACTGGGACTGATGCTCGATGGCCAGATAGCATTCCCACTGGGTGTAGCTGATGGGCGCGGGGTCCTCGAGGCGGGCGGCCAGCGCGCGCTGGTCGGCGAAGAGTTCGGCGTGCCGCTGGCGCAGGCGGGCGACCTCCTCGGTGCCGGCGCTTTCGCCGGTCATGTCGCCGATGAGATGCACGATCAACTGGCTGTTGGCCACGGTTTCATCAAGCAGTTGCAGCCGGTCGCCCGTGGTGGGGACGAGGTCTTCCTTGACGACCACCCGAACGCGGGTGTCGCGCAGTTCTCGTGCGAGGTAGTCGCGGTAGGATTCAAAGGCCAGGCGGTTGTTCGGATCGGTCCGCACGAATTCGTCGGCGACGCAGGAGAGGAAGATGCGAATTTCGGCGGGCGATTCCATTACGGGATGTTGGCTTCAGCGGCGTTCAGTGGGCGGAGGTTAAGCGGGGGGCAGCGTGAAAAGCAAGGGAGGGGGAATGGGGATCACGGGTTACGGGTGGGGCGCGGCGGCGGCGTCGATGCGGTTCCACAAGCGGGGCTTGTCGGGCAGCGCGTGCCTGCTTGCCCTTCCGCCAGGGCATACCTGCCGCGCATCACACGGGGTTAATCGGGGAGGCTCGTTTTCATCAGTAATGATGCGATGCCTCACGGTGTCCTCCTTGCTACGGCACCGATTAGCTCCCAACACCCCGGCTTCTCCGCCCCCAGTGTCCTTTTCGGTGAGTCACAGCGTGTCAACGGCCTCTTCGGGTATTGGTTTGCGTTCCCGCGGCGCAGCTTGGAACATCGCGATACTTAGCCATCATCGCCGCAGCTCATGAGTTCCGTCATTGTCATCCGCCTCGCTCCCACCCTCTTGGTAAGTGCGCTGCCCGGCCTGGCGGGATGCGAACCGAAACCCGTCTTTCCCGCCTCGCCGCTCAATAAAGTGCTCGGCGAAGTCGTGGCCGAAGCGACCGCGCGTTGGGGCGGTCCCGGTGCCAAGAATGCCGCAAGACCTTCTCCCTTCGCGCATCATGTGGCTCCAACCAACTAGTCGCGGTGAACTCTATCTAACATGAACAACTTCTCCTCACTCACCCGGCGTGACGCCTTGAAAGCGGCGGGCACCTTCGGCGCGCTGGCACTGGCAGGCACGGGCACACTCGGCGCGCTGGGCGCGGCGGAGGCGGCGAAGAAGCCGATTCGCATCGGCGTGGTGTCGGCGGCGATCAAGGGCAAGCCGCAGCCGCGCAACGGACATATCTGGCATTTCGCGCAGGGGCTGCATCCGGTGTGCGATCTCGATGCACTCAAGAAGCATTATCCGTATGGGTACCGGCTGTTCAGCAATTACCTGCGCAATCCCAAGTTCAACTTTGATCAGCTCCCGTTTCCCGACACGCGCATCACGCACTACTACGATGCCGACCCGACAGTGGCGGTGCCGTTCACCGAGGTGTTTCCCGGAGTGAAGGTCGCGACGAATCTCACGCAGATGCTCGAGGAAGTGGACGCCGTATGGATGGGCGATGCGTCGGGGTTGGGCGAGGATCACTTCGATTTGGTCGCGCCGGGGCTGGCGAAAGGGCTGCCGACCTTCTGTGACAAGCCGATCGGCGGCGATGTGGCGGGCACGCGGAAGATTCTCGAATTTGCCCGTAAACACGGGACGCCGTTGATGTCCACGAGTTGCTGGCGCTATGAGTTCGGGATGGAGGCGGCGTTGCGGATGCGCGACTCGGGTGAGTTCGGGGCGCTCGAACATGTGTCGGCCCGGCTGTTCAGCCGTTCGTCTCTGCCGGCGTGGATGATCTATGGGCAGCATCCGGTATGGGCGGTCGTGACACTCATGGGCGCGGGCGTCGAGGCGGTGAGTCTCTATGAGTATAAGGATACGATCCACGGAATGATTACTTATCCGGATCGCTACCCGTGTCATGTGTGGTTTGGGCAACCTTATGAGAAATTCGAGTACGACCGCACCGATCTCTATTTCAAAAAGAAGCTTCATAGCTTCACGCCGTCGATCGAGGGGAGCTTTGATTATGGCTATCACTATCAAATGTTCCGGCTGATCGCGACGTTTCGCGAGATGGTGCGGACGCGGAAGGAACCGGTGCCGCATCAGGAGATATTGGAAGTCACAGCCATCATTCACGCCGCGGCGAAGTCACTGACCGAGAAGAGCCGGTTGGTGAAACTGGCGGAAGTGATGGGGTAGCTCTAATGCCTTTCGGTATTTCCCCTCAACTGAACGCTGGGTCGCCAAGCGCGGGTTCGGCGGCTCTCGGCAACCCCAACGGGGTTGTGTCCTCCAGCCCAGGGTTGCGAGGAACGAGCTACCCTGGGTAGGCAGTGGAAAGGATTCTCAACCCCAGCGGGGTGGCGGCACGCTTGCACAGTCGGGCCGCAACCCCGTTGGGGTTGTTGAATTGTGGACCGTTTTCCCAGGGTAGCTCGTGCCTCGCAACCCTGGGCTGGAGGCCGGAATCCCGTTGGGATTCTTCGCTCGAATTTCCGAAAGCCATTAGGGGTAGCGCGGATATTTCACAGCCCTATTGCAGTATGGGCGTGTCCTTGTAGCGCAGGTTTCCAAACCTGCTGTGTCGCCGACTTCTAAGTCGGCAGGGCGTCGGCCTCGCCGAACGCGCCGCACGGTCGAGCCGCTCGCAATGGTGAAGCACCCCTCTCCCCGACCCTCTCCCCGTTCGTGCCTCACGGGGCGAGGGAGACGGACGCGCCCCTTGTTACAACGGTCCCGGCACGAACTGTCGCGGCGATTGATTTGACCGCTCTTGGCGACGACCTACGCAAGGCCGTTCAATGACAGGCGGGGCATGCGCCGGTGAGGGCGGGGCTGAGGTAGGGGATGCCGAGGGCGAGGCCGCGGAGGATCAGGAGGACGCCGACGATCGCGAGGCTGGCAGGTATGAGGGGCTGGAGTTTGAGACGGAGAGCGAAGGGCAGTTTCTGCCCGGCGAGGGCGATGGTGAGCATCATGGGGACGGTGCCGAGTCCGAAGACGAGCATGTAGGTGGCACCGGCGAGCGGGCTGTGCGACACGATGGCTCCGGCGGTGGCGGCATACACGAGGCCGCAGGGGAGGAGGCCGTTCAGGGTGCCAAGCAGGAGCAGCGAGGAGAACGTGCGCTGGCGGAGGAGCGTGGCGAAGCCGCGTTTCATCCAGCCCACGGTGGCCGTGGCGGGCAGGCTGAGTGAGAAGCGGGAGGACGCGGCGAGGGCGACCAGCAGGAGAATTCCGGCGGCCAGGGAAAGCCAGCGTTGCAAGCGGGCGAGGGCGAAGGTCTGGCCGACGAGGCCGAGGCCGGCACCGAGCGCACAGTAGGTGGCGAGGCGTCCGGCGTTGTAGGCGACGCGGCCGAGCAGCCATGTCGTCCGCGTGCCGCCGGTGCCGGGCAGCGCGAGCACGAGGGGACCGCACATTCCCGCGCAGTGGAGGCTGCCGAGCGAACCAAGCAGAAAGGCGGTCCAGAGTTCCATCGTTCAAAAGAGGCCGCTGCCGATGATGAGCGTGCGGTCGAAAAAATACTCCCGACCGTTCACGTTCCATTGCACGCGTGCTTTCCAGAGGCCGGGGGCGAGGGTGCGGGCATCCACGCGTTGGCGGCCCTGAGGGTCGAGGGCGAGCTTGAGTTCACGGTCGAGACGGGAGTCGGCAGGACGATAGAGATGGATGATACCGGTGGCGTCCGAGGCGTGGGCGGGAGGGAGGGAGATGTTGATCACGGATTGCGCGGCGTCGTAGGCGGCGGCGACGTCGCGGGCGAATTCGCGGGTGCGGCCGAGGCGGTCGATCTGCTGCTGGTAGCGAATCTCTTGGTCGTAGTAGTCGGTGCCGACGAGATCGACGCGCTGTCGCAGCGCCCACGCGGTGTAGGCGATGATGCAACCGATGAAGAAGATGAAGTACGCGACCAGCGCGGTGGGCCAGGGGTTCCACGCGGGCGGCGGGACAGAGGCGGGACTGGGGGTGGTGGGTGTCATGGAAGGAGAAGTTCCAAGTTCAAAGTTCAAAGTTCAAGGGAAGTGCCAAGATCCAAGTTCCAGTGCGGAGAGCATGTGAAAAAAGGGGCGCGGTGGTAATGCAGGATTTGCTGCGGGTTTTGCGAAGTAAGGCTTCGATGGAGCTTGAGCCTTGGCCCTTCCCTTGAGCTTTGAGCTTTGAACTTTGAGCTTCCCCTCACGTTCCCTCGCAAAGATCGGAACATTATTTCACGCGCTTTCATTTGGTTTCGGAACTTGAGTCGTGACGGGGTCCGGCGAAGACGGTGCTGATGGTTTCGAGGAGGCGGCCGTGGGAGAAGACGCCGATCTTCAGTTTGGTGCCGCTGGCGTGGAGGCTGGCGGGGTCGAGGTCGATGAGGACGGAGGTTTGCGCGAGTTTTTCTTTTTCCACGACGAGGTCGCCACCCATGAGTTTGAGCGTGCCGGGGTGGTTGAGGAGTTTCAGTTCCACGGGGATGTCGTGCGCGGTCTTGTTCACGATTTTCATCGTGTAGAGGTTGCTGATGCGGCCGTCGGCGCTGGTTTGAAAGAGGGAGCCGGGGGCGCGCAGGAGCGTGGTCTCGACGGCGGAGCGGGTGAAGACGAGGACGAGGAAAAGCGTGATAAGGCCGAGCAGCACGGCGCTGTAGATGCCCATGCGCGCGGTGAAACGCTGTTTGGTGCCGCGGGCGATGTTGTCGAGCGAGGCGAAGCGGATGAGGCCGCGCGGCCGGTGAATCTTGTCCATCACGGCGTCGCAGGCATCGATGCACGCGGTGCAGTTGACGCATTCCATCTGGACGCCGTTGCGGATGTCGATGCCGGTGGGGCAGACGGCGACGCATTGGCGGCAGTTGATGCAGTCGCCCTCGCCGGCGGCGGCGCGCTGGTCGAAGGACTGGCCGCGATGCAGCGGGGCGCGGGTTTCGCCGCGTTTGTTGTCATAGGCGACGACCATGGTGTTTTCGTCGAGCATGGCGGATTGGAAGCGGCCGTAGGGGCAGATGAAGGTGCAGGCCTGTTCGCGGAAGCGCGCGAAGATCGCGTAGAACACGAGGGTGAAGAGGATCATGAACGCGAGGCCGACGACGTGCTGGCGCGGGTCGTCGCGGATGATGCGGAGGAGTTGGTCGCTGCCGATGATGTAGCTCAGGAGGGTGTTGCCGATGATGAAGGAGAGGCCGAAGAATACGGCGTGTTTGCCGAATTTTTTGGCGGCTTTGCGCGGGGTCCAGGGCGCGGCGTCGAGGGCGCGTTGTTCGGCAGCATCGCCTTCGATGGCGTACTCGATTTTGCGGAAGACCATTTCCATGAGGACGGTCTGCGGGCAGGTCCAGCCGCACCAGAGGCGTCCAAAGGCGGTGGTGAAGATGACGATGCCGGTGAGGAAGATCAGCATGGCGACGGCGAACATCACGATGTCCTGCGGCCAGAAAATCTGGCCGAGTATCGAGAAGCGGCGGTCCACGATGTTGATCATCAGGAGCGGGTTGCCGTGGATGCGGATGAACGGGCCGATGAACATGACCGCCAGCAGGAGCCAGCTCATCCAGGTGCGCCAGCGGTACCACCGGCCGGTGACGCGCTTGGGGTAGAGCCAGCGACGGTGACCGTCTTTGTCGGCGGTGGCGAGGTGATCGCGGAAGTCCTCCCAGTTCACGTCCTGCGCCGCGCTGCGTGAATCGGGTGCGGGCGCGGGTGCGGACGGAGGCGTCGGCGTGGGAGGGGGCGTGGGCATCGGGTTAGGAAAGAAAAATTAACCGCGGATGAACACGGATGTGGAGGGACGTGACGGGATGGGTACCGGGTTTGGAGTGCGGTGACTCGTCACCGCTTTGACGAGGCGACTTGTCGCCGTCGAAATGCGGCAGGTGTGGAAACTGAGCGGGGCGTTCACTGCTCGCGCCAGCGGGGGCGTGCTGGCGGGTGCGGACGCGGGCGGGTTTTCGACGGCGACAAGTCGCCTGCGCGAAAGCGGTGACGAGTCACCGCACTCCAAACCCGAGCGGCGTGATTGGGGGCGACGGTTTGATCTCACTCGAACTCGCTGGGGCCGGTGGTTTTGGGTGCTTGGTCTTCGCGGGGCTTGGGGTTCGGGGGCTTGGTGCCGCGGAAGGTGTAGATGTAGCTCGCGACGGAGGTGATCTCGGAGGGCTTGAGGACGCCGCGCCAGGTGAGCATGCCCTTCTCGGGGACGCCGTTGATGATGATTTTCACGTTGTCCACGTAATTGGAGCCGTGAATCCAGTAGTCGTCGCACAGGTTCGGGCCGACGAGGCCGCCGCCATCGGGGCGATGACAGGGGGCGCAGTAGGTGGTGTAAACGACCATGCCTTGCGAGAGGACTTGTTTGTCGCTCGAGGGTGTGAGTGCGGTAAGGGTGGCCTCGAATTTCTGGATGGCGGCGGACTTGAGGGCTTCGCCGGCTTTCCATTCCTTTTCATACTCGGCGGCCTGGAGGTCGCCTTTTTTCAGGACGTGGTAATAGGCGAGATAGCCCACCGAGTAGATGATGGTGAGGTAGAAGAGCCAGACCCACCAACGGGGGAGGTTGTTGTCGAGTTCCTTGATGCCGTCGGCTTCGTGCGGCAACAGGAGCGGATCGGGAGTGGGGGAGGAGTTCATGGGTAGGAATTTCGAATGGCGAATTTCGAATTATGAATTGGGGAATCGGACAGAGCTGCTCGGCGGGAGTTGTTCGGATGGCTCGGACACCGAGCCGTCGTTCAAGGGCAGTGCGCTCATGGATTCGGTGTGACGTTCGTTCACCAAGAGGGAATAGAAGACCGCGCCGAGAAACACGGTGAAGAAGAGGCAGATCGAGATGACGCCGAACAGGCCCACGCCGCCGAGGTCGCTCAGTACGTTTTTGATCATGGGGAGGGGTGAGTTGGTTATGGAGCGCGAAGCTCAGTTGTTGGCGGGCGGTTTCGGTACTGCGGGTGCGGGCGTTGCCGGTGGTGCTGGCGCGGGAGGCGGAGTAGCCGCAGCGGGTTTCGGGGCCGCGGGCGTGGACGGAGCGGGTGTGGCAGGCGCGGCGGGCGCGGCGGCGGGAGGGGCTTTGATGTCGGTGCCGAGGCGCTGGAGGTAGGCGATGAGGGCGATGATTTCGCGGTCGGGCGCGGCGGTGATGGTGCCTTGCTTGAGGTTCGCGACGATCTTGGCGGCCTGGGTTTCAAGGTTCTTTTGCGCGGTGTTTTCGAGGCCGTCGGGATAGGGGACACCGGTCTTGCGCAGGGCGCGGATGCGCGAGGGGAGCGACGCGGTGTCGAGCTTCTTGGTCAGGAGCCACGGGTAGCGCGGCATGATCGAGCCGGGCGAAGTGGTGCCGGGGTCGTCCATGTGGTTGTAATGCCAGGCGTCGGGATATTTGGCTCCGATGCGATGGAGGTCGGGGCCGGTGCGTTTGGAACCCCAGAGGAAGGGATGATCGTAAACGAACTCACCGGCCTTCGAGTATTCGCCGTAGCGCTCGGTTTCGGAGCGGAAGGGACGGATCATCTGGGAGTGACAACCGACGCAGCCTTCGCGGATGTAGAGGTCGCGGCCGAGAATTTCGAGCGGCGTGTAAGGCTTGACGTTGGCGATGGTCGGGACGTTTTCCTTGATGACAAAGAGCGGGATGATTTCGACCGCGCCGCCGATGAGCACGGCGACCGCGGCGAGGACGCTGAAGAGGAAGGGCTTGGATTCCAGGCAGCGATGCCAGTGCTCGGCGGTGGCGGGCGCGTGGGTGTCGCGCAACGCGGCGGCTTGGGCTTCCTGATCGGGTTGGAAAACGCCGCTCCTCGCGGTTTTCCAGAGGTTCCAGCACATGAGGGCCGCGCCGAGAATGTAGAGCGTGCCGCCGATGGCGCGGAGGCGATAGAGCGGGATTAGTTGGAGGACGGTCTCGAGGAAGTTGGGATATTGGAGGAAGCCCTCGGGGGTGAATTGCTTCCACATGAGGCCCTGCGTGATGCCGCTCCAATACATGGGCACGACGTAAAACATCATGCCGAGCAGGGAAATCCAGAAGTGGTAGTTGGCGAGTTTGATGGACCAGAGCTTGGTGTTGTAGAGGCGCGGGAAGAGCCAGTAGAGCATCGAGAAGGTGAAGAAGCCATTCCAGCCGAGCGCGCCGGTGTGGACGTGGGCGATGGTCCAGTCGGTATAGTGCGAGAGGGAGTTGACGGACTTGATCGAAAGCATCGGGCCTTCCAGCGTGGCCATGCCGTAGGCGGTGAGGGCGACGACCATGAATTTCAGCATCGGATCCTGGCGGACCTTGTCCCACGCGCCGCGCAGGGTGAGGAGGCCGTTCAACATGCCGCCCCAACTCGGAGCGACGAGCATGATCGAGAAGACCATGCCGAGGGATTGCGCCCAGTCCGGCAGCGCGGTGTAGAGCAAGTGATGCGGGCCGGCCCAGATGTAGATGAAGATGAGCGCCCAGAAATGGATGATCGAGAGCCGGTAGGAAAACACGGGGCGGTCCGCGGCTTTCGGCAGGAAGTAATACATCAGGCCGAGGTAGGGCGTGGTGAGGAAGAAGGCGACGGCGTTGTGCGCGTACCACCATTGCACCAGCGCATCCTGCACGCCGGCGTAGATCGAGTAGCTCTTGAAGAGGCTGGCGGGGACGGCGAGCGAGTTGGTGATGTGCAGGATGGCGATGGTCAGCGCGGTGGCGATGTAGAACCAGATGGCGACGTAGAGATGTTTTTCGCGGCGCTTGAAAATGGTGCCGAAGAGATTCGCGGTGAAGGCGACCCAGACGAGCGTGATGGCGAGGTCGATGGGCCATTCGAGTTCCGCGTATTCCTTGCTGCTGGTCAGACCGAGCGGAAGCGTGATGGCGGCGGCGACGATGATGGCCTGCCAGCCCCAGAAATTAATCCAGCTCAGGGCGTCGCTGAACATGCGCGCCTTGCAGAGGCGCTGGAGCGAATAGTAGATGCCCATGAACATGCCGTTGCCGACAAAGGCGAAGATGACGGCGTTGGTGTGGAGCGGGCGGAGGCGGCCGAAGGTGGTGAACTCGAGGTTGAGGTTCAGTTGCGGCCAGAAGAGCTGGCAGGCGATGAGCAGTCCGGCGGCGAAGCCGACCATGCCCCAGAAGACGGTGGCGATGGCGAAGGCGCGGACGATGCGGTTGTCGTATTTGAAGGATTCAATGTTCATGGGATTGCCGAGGGAGGGGACGAGGTCGAACGGGTGGTTGCAGCCGAGTGAACGGAAGCTGCGGGAACGGAAGCGGGTGCGGGCCGGCGCGGCGCGGGCGTGTCGTCGAGGAGCGGACGGAGCGAGGGCGTGGTGGTGTCCTCGAACTGCCCCGAGCGCACGGCCCAGAAGAAGGCGTAGAGAAAGCCGGCGGCGATCATGATGCTGAGCGGGATGAGGAGATACATGACGCTCATGGTTTCGCCTCCGGTTGAGCGAGGCGGCGTCCGAGCCAGGTGGTCATGCCGCAGGCGAAGGCGACGACGGTGATCGAACTCAGCGGCATGAGGATCGCGCAGACGATGGGCGAGAGGCGTCCGCTCGCGGCGATGCTGATGCCGACGATGTTGTAGAGCGTGGAGATGAGGAACGCGGCGCGGACGGTGCGGACGGAGTTTTTCGCGAAGCGCAGGATGTCGGCGAGGCGCGGGATCATGCCGGCGGCGAGGATGACGTCGCTGGCGGGGGAGAAAGCGTTGATGTGTTCGACGACGGCGATGCCGACGTCGCTTTGCTGAAGGGCGCCGGCGTCGTTGAGGCCGTCGCCGATCATGGCGACAGTTTTGCGGGATGCTTGGAGGTCGCGGATGAAGGCGAGTTTGTGGAGCGGAGTTTGTTGAAAATGCAGCGCGGCGGCGGGGCCGAAGAGTTCGAGGAAACGGGCCTGCTCGCGGGCGTGGTCGCCGCTGAGGAGCGCGAGGGAATAGTGCGGGGCGAGACGGCCGATGAGGGTTTCGGTGGCGGGGCGGAGCGCGCTGGCGAGGTGATAGCAGCCGCGGTAACGACCGTTGAGGGCGACGTGGACGGAGGAGCCGGAGGGGGCGATTTCAGATTTAAGAGGAGTGGCGGAGCGGCCCTTCTCCTCATGAATCGGAGCGCCGAGCATTGCTCGGCCAGTGGGCACGCTACCACCATCGTGCCGAGCGATGCTCGGCGCTCCGGGCGCGGCGGCGACGATGTCGGCATTCGGGATAGGGACATTGCGCGAGGCGAGCCAGGCGGCGGAACCCATCCAGATTTCCTGACCGGCGACGGAGGCTTCCATGCCGCAGCCGGGAGTTTCGAGGAAGGAGCGGACAGGCTCGGGAAAATGTTGGCGTGCGATGGCTTCGCCGATGCGGACGGGCAGCGGGTGGGTCGAGTGGCGGGTCATCGAGTAGAGCCAGCGCTCTTCGGCTTCGGAGAGCGGCGTGCCGTGCCAGGCGACGGAGCCGGCGCCCGCGGCGGTGAGCGTGCCGGTTTTGTCGAAGACGAGCGTGTCCACGCGGGCGAGGGCCTCGAGGACGCCGGGATTTTTCAGGAAGACGTTGCGACGTCCGAGCACGCGCTGCGCGGTGCCGAGCGCGAAGGGCGCGGCGAGCGCGAGGGCGCACGGGCACGCGACGATGAGGACGGAGGTGAAGGCTTTCACCGCTTTGGCGGGATCGGCGAACGCCCAGAACAGCGCGGCCCCGAGGGCGATGGCGAGGATGATTTTGGTGAAGCGCTGGCTGTAGCGATTGGTGAGGTTGTCGAGCGTGCCGGACTTGTCTTTGCGGAAGGCGTCCTGGTTCCAGAGCGAGGTGAGGTAGCTCTGCGAGACGTTCTTGGTGAGTTCGATTTCGATGCGGCCGCCGATTTGTCGTCCGCCGGCAAAGAGCGGGTCGCCGGGATTTTTTTCGACGGGTTCGGATTCGCCGGTGACGAAGCTGTAGTCGATGACGGCGTGGCCGGAGAAGAGGCGGGCGTCGGCGGGGATGAGTTCGCCGTGGCGCAGGGCGAGGTGGTCGCCGGGGGCGAGCTGGGCGAGGGAGACTTGTTCTTCGACGGAGCCTGCGTGGACGCGGGCGGCGCTGGATGGGCGGGCGAGGCGCGTGACGGAGAGGGGGAAGAAGGATTTGTAGTCGCGGTCGAAGGCGAGGCGTTCGTAGGTTTTCTGCTGGAAGAGTTTTCCGCCGAGGAGAAAGAAGAGCAGTCCGGCGAGGGAATCGAAGTAGCCTTCGCCACGGCCGCTGACGACTTCATAAACACTCTGCGCGAACAGCGCGGCGATGCCGGCGGCGATGGGGACATCAATCGTGAGCACGCGCTGGCGCAGGCTGATCCACGCGGCGCGCCAGTAGTCGGCGGCGCTGAAGAAGAAGACGGGCAGCGCGAGGACAAGGCTGAGGTAGCCGAAGAGTTTTTGCAGACCGGGACCGCTGAAGCCATCAAGTCCGAAGTAGGACGAGATGCTGAAGAGCATGATGTTGCCGAAGGCGAAGCCGGCGACGGCAAGCTGCAGCCAGAGGCGGCGCGAAACGGGGCGGCGGGCGGCGGCCGCAGTGTCGAGGTCGGCGAGTTTGAGGTCGGGTTCGTAGCCGAGCGAAGTGAGGAGCGCGGCGATTTCGCTGAGTTTGACGCGGGCGGGGTCGAAGGCGATGGCGGCTTCCTGGCGCGGGAAATTCACCTGCGAGGAGCCGATGCCGGGCTGGAGCTGGAACAGGTTTTCGAGCAGCCACACGCACGCGATGCAGTGAATGGCGGGGAGGCGGAAGGTGACGTGCGTGAGGCGGGCGTCGGAGAAATCGACGAGGCGGGCGCGGGTCTCGGGGGCGTCGAGATAGGCGAACTGGCCGGGAGCGGCGGGGCGGGTGACGCGGACGCCGGCGGTGTCGCTGAGGCGGTAGAAATCGGCGAGGCCGTTTTCCGTGAGCAGTTCAAAAACGGTGCGGCAGCCCTGGCAGCAGAAGGAGTTGCCGGCGTGCGCGAAGGCGGACGCGGGGCACGGTGCGCCGCAGTGGCAGCAGGCATCGCGGCGGGCGGGGACCGGGCGCGGTGAATCGTCCGGGCCGGTGGCGGCGCGGTCTTCGCTGCGGTGTTGATCAACGGGCATAGCAAGTCCGAGTTGCGCACGGACGGTGTCGGCTGGGGCGTGGCGGGACCAACCGGATTTTGGCGAAGGCTGGTCCGATTTGGTGGATTAGCATTGCTTGGGTCGCGCGGCGCGGCCGGACGCGTGGCGGTGTGAATTGGTTGTCAGGGGCCAACGAGTTACGGTTATCGTCAGGTTCAAACACCCGTGGATCGCGAAATGTTTTGCCGGTCGGCGGAGCGGGTCGGCGTGTCGTTATGAATACAATCACTCTTCATGGGGCGGCGGGCGAGGTGACGGGGTCGGCGTATCAGGTGCAGACGCGGCGGGCGTCGGTGCTGGTGGATTTCGGGCTGTTTCAGGCGCGCAATCTGGCGTCGAGCGCGAACCAAGTGCCGCGCGATCTGGATGTGGAAAAACTGGACGCCGTCGTGTTGACGCACGCGCATCTGGATCACACGGGGCGGCTGCCGCTGCTCGTGAAACGCGGATACAAGGGGCCGATTTTTGCCACGCGCGCTTCGCTGGATTTGACCAAGCTGATTTTGGAGGACTCGGCGAAGATTCAGGAGCAGGACACGGAGCGCGAGAATCGGAAGCGGGCGGAGAAGGACAAGCCGCCGGTGCCGCCGCTCTACACGGTGGCGGACGTCGCGGGCGTCGTGGCGCTGTTCCGGCCGCTGCCGTATCACGATCCGGTGACGGTCGCGCCGGGGATCAGCGTGCGGATGTTCGAGGCGGGGCACATCCTGGGTTCGGCGAGCATCGAGATGACGCTGGAGGATTCGGGCGTGCGACGGGTGGTGGTTTTCTCGGGCGATCTCGGGCCGCGGAATTCACCGATCCTGCGCGATGCCGAGTGTCTCTCGCGGGCGGATTTGGTGTTCATGGAATCGACCTACGGCGACCGGGATCATCGGTCGCTGGCGGACACGGTGGCGGAGTTCCGGCGGATCATCGTCGAGGCGGTGGCGGCGCGGGGGAAGATTCTGGTGCCGACGTTCGCGGTGGGGCGCGCGCAGCAGATCATGTTTCATCTGTCGGGGATGTTTGAGGACAAGGTGGTCGAGCCGTTTCCCATCATTCTCGACAGCCCGATGGCGATTGAGGCGACGCGGCTGCACCGGGCGCATCCGGAGCTATTCGATGATGAAATGCGGGAGCGGTCGGCGCGCGGGGAGTTTCGGCGGAATCTCGAGTATGTGCGGAACACGGTGACGGCCGATGAATCGCGGGCGCTGAACGAGCTGCCGGGGCCGTGCCTGATTTTGGCGGGCGCGGGAATGTGCAACGCCGGGCGCATCATGCATCACTTGCGGCATAATCTGAGCCGCGAGGGGACGGTGGTGCTGATCGTGGGGTATCAGACGCCGGGGTCGCTGGGGCGGCAGTTGGTGGAAGGGGCGAAGGTGGTGACGATGTTCGGCGAACGCATCGGGGTGCGGGCGAAGACGTACAGCTTGGGCGGTTTCAGCGCCCACGCGGGGCAGACGGATTTGCTGGAATGGCTCGCGTGCCTGGCGAAGAAGCATCCGCGCGTGGTGTTGTCGCATGGGGAAGATCGGGGGCGGATACCGTTGGCGGAGATGATTGAGAAACGGTTTGGGATCAAGGCGCGGTTGCCGGAATTGGGGGAAGTGGTGGAGGTGTGACTTGGGGAAAGTTCAAAGTTCAAAGTTCAAAGTTCAAGGGAAGGGCCAAGAGGGGAGAAGGACCAAAAGGGGAGGCGGGATGGAAATCTGGGCGCGGAGTTTGGGGCTTGTTGCTTGGTGTTTCCATTGAGCTTTGAGCTTTGAACTTTGAGCTTATTTCCAGCGCTCATTCAGGGGAAATGCCAGGGCCGCGCGCAACGCGGCCCTACCACGATTTGGTAGGGACGCGCTGCGCGCGTCCGTGACCTGTCCCCTGTCCCCGCCACGGGTCGTAACCGCATCGGGCATCATATTCCTTCGCGTGCGCCCAGACAGGGAAAGGCCAGGGCCGCGCGCAACGCGGCTCTACCGTGTTTTGGGCGGGATGCGTGATGGGGAAATGATGCGGGGCTGCTTGCCGGCACGGTTCTGCCATCTCCGCAAAAAACAAAATGAAAAATTGTTGACAAGCCAGGGGGACGGGAAGAAAAACCCACGCAATCAAATCCCCATGACTCTTGGAGCACATCACGGTCCCCGTTCCGTATCTCCGTCGCACCCTCGCGCCCTCGCAAGCCAGGAGGCAGGAGGCAGGAGGCAGGAGGCAGGAGGCAGGAGGCAGGAGGCAGGAGGCAGGAGGCAGGAGGCAGGAGGCAGGAGGCAGGAGGCAGGAGGCAGGCCAATTCGGCGACGGGTGCTT
>BJHT01000007.1 GCA_014193395.1 Verrucomicrobiota bacterium | reverse complement strand
GGTGTGGGGCGCGAGGATTTTTGCGGAGCGCGGGCGGTCCCCGCCCGCAGCGGCCACAACAGCCGCGGAGGCGCAAGTAATTCCAAGAGCGTCGGCTCCGATGTTGCCGCTGCGACCGGGGACCGGCCGCGCTCCGGTGCGGATTCGCCGCTCGGTGTTCGTCAGGTCTCGGTGGTCTAACTCGGCGGTTTCAACTCAACTGATGTGATGGAGCGGACAACCAAACGGGCGATGCGAGTGAACATGTTTTTTTTCCGATCATGGCTGTGGGCGGGCGTGCTAGCGGCGGGGCTGGCGGCGGGCGGTTGCAAGAAGGACGGGCCGGACGCGGGCGGCGGTGGATCGTCGTCGGGAGGCGCGAAGGGCAGCAAGGGCGGGCGGATTACGGCGACGAAGGAGCGGCCGTATGAGAACTCACTCGGGATGAAGTTCGTGCCGGTGGCGGGGACGAAGGTGTTGTTCAGCATCTGGGAGACGCGGGTGCAGGATTATCTGGTGTTCGCGGAGGCGATGAAGGCGGCGGACGTGGCGAAGAGCGGGTTGGAGCAGCGGGCGCTGTATCCGGCGAGCAATGTGAACTGGGACGAGGCGAGCGCGTTTTGCCGGTGGCTGACGGAGAAGGAACGCAAGGAGGGCCGGCTCGGTCCGAAGGATCGGTATCGGCTGCCGACGGACAAGGAATGGGACGCGGCGGTCGGCCCGGACCCGTTTCCGTGGGGGAAGAAATGGCCGGGGGAAAAGGACTGGCCGAACCTGCCGGGTTACAAGCCTTCGACCGGGGACAACACCGCGCCGGTGGGGAGCTATGCGCCGAATCAGTTCGGGATTTACGATCTCGGCGGCAACGTGGCGGAGTGGTGCGAGGATTGGTATCAGAAGCTGATGAACGACCCGTCGCTGCGCGCGGATGATAAGAAGCTGGAGGATGACGGCGGCGGACGGCGCTACAAGGTGCTGCGCGGGGCTTCGTGGATTTACTGGAGTCCGAAGAGCCTGGCGACGGGGCGGCGGCATATAAATTTGCCGGGCGCGCGCAGCGGCCTGTATGGTTTTCGCTGCGTGTTGGAACCCGGCGACGGGCGGTGAGCGGTGCGGGAAGGCTGCACATAAATTGGAGCGCCGAGCATTGCTCGGCACGGTGTGGGTCGGTGCGGTAACTCTTGAAGGAAAAATGGCAGGCCGTGGCGACAAGCTGTCGCCACCCCGGTGCGGGTCGGTGAGATGTGAAGGAAAGTTGAATGATGGAAACGAATCTAAAAGGCCCGTGTTCGCAGTGCGGTGGGTTGCTCGAGTTCGCCGCGACGGATGCGGGCGCGGAGGTCGAGTGTCCGTTGTGTCAGAAGACCACGGTCTTGCGTGCGGGCGCAGCGGCGGTCGCAGCGGACGACGCGGACGGGAGTGGTGGCGGGCCGAAGGGCGGGCGTTCGCGCAAGGTGCTGCTGGTCGCGGCGGCGGTGGTGCTCGTGCTGTCGGTCGCGGGCGCGGGGGCGGCGTTTTACATCAAGCAGAAGGGCGGCAAACCGGTCGTCGCGGAGGCGCGGGCGGCGGCAGCCAAGGCGGTCAAAAGCAGTGCGCCGGAGCGGGTTGAGGAGACTGCAGGGAAGCTGGTGGTGCCGCTGGTGGGGGCGTTTCAGGCGGGGCTGTCGGCGGCGCAGATTCGCGAGGGGCGCGAGGTGTTTAATCGCAAGTGCTACGACTGCCATCATCTGTACGACCCGTCGATCTACGACGAGAAGCAGTGGGACTCGATCTTCGGCAGCATGCGCGGGAAGGCCAAGCTCAGCGGTTCGGAGGCGCAGGCGGTGGCGGTGTTCATCAAGTCGGTGCGCGAGCACTGACCCGGGGGGGAAGCTCCAAGGATAAAGCGCAAAGCTCAAGGGAATGGCCAAGGATCAAGGATCAATTGGCCGTAGTCGCCGTGTGTCTGGAGATCCCTTGGACAAGGTGCCGATGCTGAATTGGAGACGGGAACCGTGTGCTTCCGCTGGAGCTTGGCGCTTGGAATTTTCTTTGAGCTTTGAGCTTTGAACTTTGAGCTCTTCGCCCGCTGCGCTTCGCCTCCAAAAACATCGCGCTCTCCACAGCGGCGGTCGTTTTTTCTAACTTGTTGCACTCACCGGAAACGTTCCCTTACTGTTCGCGGCCTTTACTGGAATGAAAGTCTATATCGACGGAAAATTTTACGACGAACACGCGGCCAAGATCTCCGTGTTCGATCACGGCCTGCTCTACGGCGACGGCGTGTTCGAGGGGATCCGGATTTACAACGGCCGCGTCTTCCGGCTCAAGGAGCACATCGACCGGCTGTTCTATTCCGCCAAGGCGATTCTGCTGACGCTGCCGATGTCGCACGCGGACATCATGCGCGCGACGGTCGAGACGTGCCGCGAGAACGGGCTGCGCGACGGCTACATCCGGCTGGTGGTCACGCGCGGCATCGGCACGCTGGGCCTCAACCCGAACCGCTGCAAAAACCCGACGGTGATCATCATCGCCGGGAAGATTCAGCTTTATCCGGCGGAGTTGTACGCGAAGGGAATGGACATCGTGACGGTGGCGACGACGCGCAATCTGCACAACGCGGTGAATCCCGCGATCAAGTCGCTGAATTATCTGAACAACATTCTGGCGAAGATCGAAGCGAACAACGCGGGGGTCGAAGAGGCCATCATGCTCAACTCCGAGGGCTACGTGGCGGAATGCACGGGCGACAATTTGTTCATCGTGAAGGGCAAGACACTCCAGACGCCGCCGCTGTCGGCGGGCGCGTTGTATGGCATCACGCGCGGCGTGTGCATGGATCTGGCGCGCGACGCCGGGTTGACGGTCAGCGAGCCGAACCTGACGCGGTATGATTTGTTCAATGCCGACGAGTGCTTTCTCACGGGCACGGGCGCGGAGGTGATTCCCGTGGTGAAGATCGACGGGCGCGTGATCGGGACCGGCACGCCGGGGCCGGTGACGAAAGATTTGATCACCCGGTACCACGCGTTGACGCAGGTGTCCGGCGAACCGATATAAGGCGCGAGTATGCTGTGTGACGTGTGCAAGCAGATTGAGGCGAAGGTCCACCTGACGCAGATCGTGGAAGGGGTCACGAAGAAGATCGACCTGTGCGAGGCGTGCTCGAAGGCCAAGGGCGTCGATGATCCCACGGGGTTTTCGCTGGCGGATTTGCTGCTCGGCCTCGGCGCAGCGCAGGACGCCACGCCGGCGGTGGCGGAGGAGACGTCGCAGGTGACCTGCCCGCAGTGCGGTTTCTCGCACGCGGACTTCAAGAAATCCGGCCGGCTCGGCTGCGCGGCGTGTTACGAAACCTTCGCGGACAGTCTGGGATCACTGCTCAAGTCGATGCACAAGGGTGTGCGTCATGTCGGCAAGGTGCCGCAGGCGCAGAAGCAAACGCGGGATTATTCGGCGCAGCTCAAGGCGCTGCACCAGAAGCTCGACCAGGCCATCGCCGCGGAAAACTTCGAGCAGGCCGCCATCCTGCGCGACGAGATCAAGATGGCCAAACACAAGCTCAGCGAAAACGCCCCCTCCTGACGCCCATGAGCATTCACGACTTTTTGATTTCCCCCGCCGAAGCGAGCAAACGCACCGGCCCGCACGACCGCATCGTGATGTCGAGCCGCGTCCGGCTGGCGCGCAATCTCACGGGGCTGGCGTTTCCCGGTTGGGCCAAGAAAACCGAGCGCGTCAAGTCCCTCGGCATCATCCGCCCCGCGGTCGAGACCCTGCCGCAGATGGCTGATCACTTTGCCGACGCGATGGATAATCTCAGCCAGCTCGAGAAGCAGATTCTCGTCGAGCGGCATCTCATCAGCCGCGAGCACGCGGCCAAGAGCGCGGGCAGCGGCTTGGTGCTCAATCGTGAGGAGACGATCTCGGTTATGATCAATGAAGAGGATCATCTGCGCATGCAGGCGCTGCGGCCCGGCCTCCAGCTCAAGCACGCCTGGCAGGCGATTGACGAAGTGGACAGCCAGCTCGAAAAAACGCTGCCCTACGCTTACTCGCAGGAACTCGGCTATCTCACCGCCTGCCCGACCAATCTCGGCACGGGCATTCGTGTCAGCGCGATGTTACATCTGCCGGGCCTCGTGCTGTCCGAGCAGATCAACCAGATCATCACCGCCGTCACCAAGCTCGGCCACGCCGTGCGCGGCCTGTATGGTGAAGGTACTGAGGCGCTGGGGAACATCTTCCAGGTCTCGAATCAGATGACCCTCGGTGAGTCCGAGACGGACATTCTCGACCGCATCAACAAGGTCCTGCAGCAGATCATCGAGCACGAGGAAAACGCCCGCGCCATGCTGGTCGAGAAGAAGCCCAAGGTGATGTTCAATCACATCGGCCGCGCCTACGGCATCCTCGCCAACGCGCACAGCATTTCCTCGAAGGAGACGATGAATCTCCTTTCGCTGATGCGGCTGGGCATTGATCTTTCGCTCTTCCCCGGCGTCGAGCGCGCGCTCGTCGATGAACTGTTCCTGACCACGCAGCCGTTCCATTTGCAGAAGCTGTTCGGGGACAAACTGGCCCCCGAGGAACGCGACCTCCGGCGCGCCGACATGCTGCGCGAGCGTCTGCAGGACGTGAAACGGCCCAACTACAAAAACGTCGCGCCGCCGCCGATGACGGAGTGAGCGGCGGGTGAGCATGGCCGCGCGGAGCGCGCCGCCCCCGGAGCGCGGCGTTAACGCGCAGACGCGTGCGTCGGCACCGAAGCTTTGGGCTTATCGTGTTGGCTTCTTTGTTGAGCGGACGTCTCTGCGGCCTGAAGGCCGCGCGCCGGAGCTCCGGTGCGGATGCCCACAGAATCGCGTCCGGCGCGGGTTATTCCTTAATCTCCCCACGCAAAGGTACGATAGTGAATCGAACCCCTTTTGGGTCTCGCGGCGCGGTGGGGCGAGTCGTGGCGAGACAACGAAAAATCTTTTCGCGGACGGGTGCTGGACAAAACTACGGGACAAAAGCAATTTCGATCTATGAGCGAAGAATCAATGAGCAACTTCACCCCGCGTGCCCAACAAGTTTTGGCACTGGCGCGGAAAGAGGCCGACCGTTTCAACCATAATTTTGTCGGCACCGAGCACCTGTTGCTGGGCCTGATCAAGCTGGGGCAGGGCGTCGCCGTGAACGTCCTCCAACGCCTCGGCATGGACCTCGACACCGTGCGTCTCGAGGTCGAGAAGCAGGTCGGCACCGGCCCCGATCAGAAGCAGGTCGGCAACATCCCCTACACGCCGCGCGTCAAGAAAGTGCTCAATCTCGCCGCCAAGGAAGCCAAGGCGCTCAACCACACCTACGTCGGCACCGAGCACATTCTGCTCGGTCTCTTGCGCGAGGGCGAAGGCGTCGCCGCGCGCGTGCTCAAGAATCTCGACGTGGACATCGAGCAGGCCCGGCAGGAAATCCTGAAGGAACTCGATCCCAATTTTAACAGCCAGGAGGAGCAACCCGCCGGCGAATCCGGCGACAAGCCCGCCGACAAGAAGGGCGAAACCAAAACGCCCGCGCTCAAGGCCTTCGGCCGCGACCTCACCGAGATCGCCCGCAAAGGCGAGATGGACCCCGTCATCGGCCGCAAGAACGAGATCGAGCGGGTCATCCAAATCCTTTGCCGCCGCACCAAGAACAACCCCGTGTTGCTCGGCGAAGCGGGTGTGGGCAAGACGGCCATCGTCGAAGGTCTCGCGCAGGAAATCGCCCGCGGCAACGTCCCCGAGATTCTCCGCGAAAAACGCGTGATCACGCTCGACCTCGCGCTGATGGTCGCCGGCACCAAGTACCGCGGACAGTTCGAGGAACGGATCAAGGCGGTGATGGATGAAATCCGCCGCGCCAAGAACATCCTCCTCTTCATCGACGAGTTGCACACCATCGTCGGCGCCGGCTCGGCCGAGGGCACGATGGACGCCTCGAACATCATCAAGCCTGCGCTCAGCCGTGGCGAAATGCAGTGCATTGGCGCGACGACGCTCAACGAGTATCGCAAATACATCGAGAAGGACGCCGCCCTCGAACGCCGCTTCCAGACGGTGAAAGTCGAAGCGCCGACCATCGAGGAGGCGATCCAGATTTTGAAAGGTCTGCGGTCAAAATACGAAGACCACCACAAGGCCGAGTTCACCGACAAGGCGGTCGATTCCGCCGTGCGCCTTTCCGACCGTTACATCACCAATCGCTTCCTGCCCGACAAGGCCATCGACGTGCTGGACGAAGCCGGTGCCCGCGCGCGCATCAACGCCATGACCCGCCCGCCGGATGTGAAAACCATCGAGGCGGAAATCGAGGACATCAAAACCCGCAAGGAACGCTCGATCCGCGAGCAGGATTTCGAGGGCGCGGCCGCGATGCGCGACTTGGAAAAACAGGCCAAGGACAAACTCGAAGCCGTGCTCGCCGCGTGGAAAACCTCGCGCGACGAAAAACGCGTGACCGTGGACGAGGAGGAAATTCTCCAGGTCGTCGCCAAGTGGACCGGCATTCCGCTCAAGCGCATGGAGAAGGACGAAATCAGCCGGCTCCTCGCGATGGAAACCGAGTTGGAGCGCGTGGTCATCGGCCAGAAAGACGCCGTCGTCGCGCTCTGCAAGGCGCTGCGCCGCTCGCGCGCCGACCTCAAGGATCCCAAGCGCCCCATCGGCACCTTCGCCCTGCTCGGACCCACCGGCGTCGGCAAAACGCTCCTCGCCAAGACGCTGGCCGAATCCATGTTCGGCGACTCCAAGTCGCTCATCCAGCTCGACATGAGCGAGTACATGGAAAAGTTCACCGTCTCGCGCCTGATCGGTTCCCCGCCCGGCTATGTCGGTTTCGAGGACGGTGGGCAGCTCACCGAACAGGTGCGCCGCAAGCCCTATTCCGTCGTGCTCTTCGACGAAATCGAGAAGGCCCATCCCGACGTGATGAACATGCTCCTGCAGATTCTCGAAGACGGGAAACTCACCGACAGCATGGGCCGCGTGATCGACTTCCGTAACACCGTCATCCTGCTCACCTCCAACGTCGGCGCTGAAACGATCCGCAAAAATTCCACGATCGGTTTCGGTTCCTCGCGTGACGAAGGCGGCTACGAACGGATGCGCGAGAAGATTCTCGACGAAGCCAAGAAGGCGTTCCGGCCCGAGTTCCTCAACCGCCTCGACGACATCCTCGTGTTCCATTCACTGGCCAAGCCGGAACTCGAACAGATCCTCGTGCTCGAGGTGGAGAAGGTCACCCAGCGCCTCAAGTCCCGGAAGATCGTCCTTGTGCTCGATGCCAAGGCCAAAGACTTCCTCGTCGAGAAGGGCAACGACCCCGTTTACGGCGCGCGACCGATGCGGCGCGCGGTCGAACGTTACCTCGAAGACCCGCTGGCCGAGGAAATTCTGCGCGGCAGCCTCCACGACAACGACCCGATCGAGGTCACGGTCGCGGACGGCAAGCTGGTCTTCAAACAGAAGGCCGCCGCCGCCGAGGGCGCGGTGTTGACCTGAGGTTTATTTGCGGGACTTCCGGCCGGTTGCCGCTCTGGCAACCGGCCTTTTTTGTTTCTGGCGGGGAGGAGGCAGTTCCGCGTTTGCCCCCGATGGTGGGGGATGAAGGCAGCTTTGGTAAAAGACGGTGGGTAAAAGAAAAAGTCAGCAGGTAGTTCCCATCTTTTACCCCTCATTTTTTACCATCAACTTCTCAAGTCGGATGACGAGCTGACAGGTGGTATTTCCAGCGCCAGCCGCTTGATTTTGGGCCAGACCTGCGTGCGCAAAACTCCACCGCGCCGCATCACCGCGAGACCCGCACTCAATGCACCGTCACCCGCAGACCCGTCGCCGTGCGGACCTGTCGCGCGATACCGGAGAGCGCGGGCAGCGAGAGATGCGTGCATTCCGCATTCGGCGTCGGCTGGTTCGCCGAATAGATCTGGACGGATGAAATCTGCGCGCCCGCCGCCTGCAACTCCTGGAGGCGGGCGATGTATTCCAGCACCTCGGAGGCGGGCGGGTTCTGCCCGCGCATCCGGGCGAAGAGCGATTGGATGACCACCGGCCGCTCCTTCGCCACGAGCAGGATGTTGCGCAGCACATGTTCGAGCGTGTCGGACGCGCGATTGAAGCGTTCGAAAAACGCCTGCGTGCCGGCGTCGAGCTTGGCCCAGATTTCATCCTGCCGCGTGAAATGCTGGAGGCCCTGCTGGACGCGCGGCTGGTCCAGCGCCGAGGCGTTGGTCACGAGCACCAGTTTGAAGAACGGCCAGCCCCCGAGCGCGCGCACATGCACCACCGTCTCGACCGCCTCGCAGAACACCGGCGACAACGTCGGCTCGCCATCCCCCGACAACGCCACCATCCGCAGCCGGCGCAACTCCGGCGGCAGATTTTGAAAACCGGCCTGCTGCTGAATCCGGTCGGAATGCACCAAGGCGAGCAACTCCCGCAATTCCCGAGCGAGCCGGTCCACGTCCACCACCGGCTCGCGCGACAACTGCGAGCGATCCACGGCACAATAGGCGCAGTTGAAATTGCACCGCCCGTCGGGATTCAGATTCACATCAATCGCCAGGCCGCCCGCGCGCGACGACATGTAGAGACTGACCAGACCGTTGCCGACGAAATCCAACGGAACGCTCAACGGTCCCGCCACCGTGGCGGCGCCCGCGAGCGCGGCCCCGCCCCTCGCGGCGGCCGGGACCGAGCCGGACTCCGGCAGGGGGTGGTGGTTGATAGTTGCTGCTGGCATTTGCGTACTTTTGTAACCACAGCCCGCCCGCCCCGCTCGCCATTGCTTGTCAAACACACGCCTTAATTTGTCGGCCCCCGGCGCTCCATTCGGTTGGCAACGGCAACCCTTTCTATCCATCGCGGGTGCTTGGCCGACACTGCCCTCCGAGAATGAAACGGCGCGGGAGCCAGCCCGGCGCTGCCCCGGAACACGTTGGAGTGTGCAACCTCAGCCGCCGCCCGTGGACCTCGCCTGGAATCGGTGCGATCGCTCCGGCCGCGCCTTCGGGTGGGCTGCGGCGGACTACGGTTTCATGAAGTTGAAGATGCCCAGCCGGCGGCCTTCTTCGAGGGAGAACAGCACCTTCAATCCCTGCGTGATCGGCTCGGCCGCGCCGTGCGGGACGAAGCGCTGGGCGTCGGGCAGCCACATGTCGGCACCGCTCTGGTTCACGAGATACCAGCGCCGGTTGTGGAAGGTGAAGTAGCCCTGTGACGTGCGCTCGGCGTCGTGGGGCGAGACGTTGGCGAGGGTGTGCCACTTGTAGAGATGCAGGCCGTTCCACAGGGTCAGCGAGTGGTTTTCATCGGAGTAAGCCCCGGTGCTCGTCTCGCGATAAAAATCCACATACGGCACCGGCTGCGTGAGGCGCTGGCCGCTGTGCGGGCAGATCATCGGCAGGTTGCGGTCGAGCACGAACCATTCGCCGCCCGCAGGCGACGGGTGCAGGAGGTCGAAGGTTTTCGACAAAGCCTTTTCCCACTCGGTCGCCGTGGCGCGGCGTGCGGGCTGGTGCAGGCCCTCCGCGAACGTTTTGAGAAAAAGTTTTTCCAGATACGGCCCGAGCCGGCGCACGGAAATGGCGGGCGGCGTCTTGGGATGATTCGAAAAGTCCGTGGGATGCTCGATGTAGAGGGCGCGCGCGCCCATCATCAACAGATCGTCTTCTTCGGCGGAGCGCGTCGTATGGATTTTTGGACCGTGGAGGGGATGGCGCTGGAGCAGCGTTTCGTAGAGGAGCACGGCGAGCGCGTGTTGGTCGGTCTCGATGGACGGCAGTTTTTTACCCGCGACGACTTCGGGCGCGATGTAGCCGGGCGTGCCCAGCACGGTCGGCGGCGCGAGGCCGGGCACGACGAGCGAGTCGATGTCGATCACGCACGCGTCGCCGCCCTTGGGGTCGATGAGCACGTTGTTGTGCGAGAGGTCGGCGTGCGCGAGGCCCGCGTAATGCAGCCGCCGCACCGCGCTGGCCATCACGGAACAGACCTGCAAATAGCGGAGAAAATCGCCCTTCTCGGAATCGGGCAGGAGCTTGCGCGCCTTCACGCCGGTGAACCACTTGCCTTTTTTCTCGCGCAGCTCGCCAGTGCGGTCGCGGAAGAAAAAGTTCGCCCGATAGACCGGCGCGACCACGCCGAGCACGGGCGCGTGGAGATTGTTCCGGCGCAGCCATTCGGCGGGCAGCTTGTTTTGCGTGCCGTCCACGACGCCGACGGGCCAGCAGAAATGTTTCAGCCAGTGCTCGGCCTGCGCGCCGCCGGTGGTGGGATTGTAGGAGCCGATGATTTTCTCGAGCCGGCGCAGACGCTCGGGGCGGTCATCGAGCTGGCCGAAGAAAAAGCCGACGACGTGTTTTCCCTCCTGCGATTTGAACACGACCTTCTCGCCGCCCGACGCGAGCGGCTCGCTGTGGAAGACGATCTCGCCCCCGCCGTGCATCCGCGCCTTGATGAACGGGCCGTGGCTCATGGGCAAATCCTTGTAGCCGCCGACGTGAGGAGGCGGATTGGCTGGCACGAGCGCTGGCACACGCCCGAATCCGCCTCCTCACGTCGGCGGCTACGCATCGGATTCTCCATCGCCTTCATCGCTCAGAACGTCACCGTCGGCGGGCGGCGGTGCAACAGGAGCACGGTGCGGTCGTCGTTCTCGCCGCGCTTCTCGAACTCGAGCCACTGCCCGAGCGCGCCCGCCGCGCTTTCCTGCGGCAGGATCGGCGGCTGCGGCGGCTGCGCCTTGAAATCCTTCAGCGGCTCGCTCACGCCGGCGTAGAGCTGGCGGAACAAATCCCCGGCCTTTTTCGCGATGGGAAAGAACGGGTCCTCGAGGCCGTCGGTGCAGAGCAGCACGCACTCGACCGCGTCGGCGGGCGCGATGAAATCAATCTTCTTCGCCTTGTCGCGCGCATTGTCGTCGGGGACGAAGCAGCTCACCTCGCCGGAGAATTGCCCCGAGTCCGCCTCGCCGATGCGGCGCGTGGATTTGTCCTGGTTCAGCACGAGGATCGCGCCGTCGCCGATCTGATTGGCGATCAGCAGTTCGTGTTTCTCGCCGCGCCAATGCAGCAGCGTGAGCAGCGTGCAGCGGTAATCTTTCGCGCTGGTCTTGGTTTTCGCCGCCATGTCCACCAGCGCCTGGCACGCGGCCACGAGCGCGGCGGTGAGCTGCGCGCTCAATTCGGTTTTCAATTTGTCCGCGTCGTCCGTGACGGCCTTCTCCAGCTTCGGCAATTGCTCCATCAGTCGCGCAGCGACGGTGTGTGACGCGACGTGCGAACCGAGGCGGCTGAGCGGGCAGCTCCCCGCGCCGTCGGACACGCAGAGGATAGTGAACTGCGCACCGACGTTGAACGCCAGCGCGTCCTCGCGATGCGTGGCCTTGTGCGCGTGCTGACGTCCGCGCTTGGTCGCACCGACGATGCGCCAGCCGCCGGGCAGCACGCGTTCGGTGGCGGCGTTGTCCTCGTAAATGTGCGCACGCAATTCGGGATAATGCTCGGCGATGGCGGGCGGGCACCAAGCGTCGGTGGCGGGGAGATTTTGAAATTGCGCGGCCTTGGGCGCGGGCGGCTCGGTGGGTTTGGGGGCGGGCACCGGCGGCAGCGTGGATGCCGGTGCGTCTGCTTTTTTCGGGGCAGTGAGCAAGGCGACAGGCGCGGTGGGAGCGGGCAGCGGGCTGGGTTTTACGGGGTCTTGGGCTGATGTGGAATCGGTTTTCTCGGACGCGAGCGGAGAGGGCGGACGCGCGGCGGAAATGGGTTCTGGCGGCGAGACGCCGCCCGAACTCGCAGGCGGGGACGCCTGCGGTACCGAGGCCGGGCGCGATGGCGCGGCGGCGGGCGTGGCGGATTCTGCGGGCCGGTTGAGCGGCGTCAGTGTGTTGGGCGAAGGCGTTTTCAGCGCGGAATCGGCGGGTGATTTCGCGGCCTCGCGAGCAGCCTCGGGCGCTGCGGAACCGTCCGGCATCTTTGGTTTTTCCCGCGGCAGACTCCGGTCGATCTTCAACGTCTTGATGTCGGGGATGGCCTCGTTCGGCCCTTTGGAATCGGGCTTTTCCTCAACCTTGGCTGGCGCGGAGGAAACAGCGGCGGGCGGGCTGGGAGCGGGTGCCGGAGCCGTCGGAAGCTTCGCGACGTCGGGAGCTGGCGGCGTCGCCGCCGCCGGGGCGGCTCCGGTTTTCGGCGCGTCTGCAGCGGGGTTGGCGGCGGCTTTTTTGATCGCTTTGCCGCCGGGCGGACGATTGAAGAATTTGTCGAACATGCTCGAAGGTCAGGCAACCCCGCGCCCTGCTGACACGCCGCGCCCCGCCGCGTGGACGCCTGCCAAATCGCGCCGCAGCACCGAGCGATGCTTCACGGATGGATGACGATCTGCGGCGGCGGCGGCGGAAGCGCGATGCCCTCGGTGGGTGCGGCGGCCGCGGCACCGATCTTCGCGCTGGTCTGCTTGATCGAGGCGCTGACCCATTTGAAGAACTGCTTGAAGGCGTCGGGCGACATTTCCTTCATGATGAGCACGGTGCCGGTGACGCGCTTGAGCACCTCGGGATCGGCCGCGTCACCGCACGCGACGGCGATGATGTTGCCGGGGCGCTTGGCCTTGAGTTCATCGGCGAAGGTGTCCCAGCGGTCGGTCGGCGAGCCGTCAGTGAAGATGAAGACGAGCGGCTTCCAGTCGCCCTTTTGCTCGGCGGTGGTCTTCTGCACTTCGCGCTCGATGCACTCCATGAGGAGCTTGAGCGCCGCGCCAAACGCCGTCGTGCCCGCGGCCTTCAAGTCCGGCGGCGCGAACAGCGACAGCTCGGTGAGCGGCACGAGCTGCTGCGCGTTGGCGTCGAAGGTGATGACCGAAAGGTAGGCGCACTCGACGGCGGAGGGGTCGCCCATCAACTCGCTGTGCAGGGCGCGGATGCCCGATTTCACGGACTCGATGGGGTTGCCCGACATGGACCCGGAGCAATCGGCCAAAATGTAAACCGGCAATCTTCTCACTGACATGGCGAATCCTTTTTGGAGTGGTTGGTGGTTGTGCTGTCGGCGCGGAGAGTTGTCGAAGCCTCCGGTGGAGCAAAGAAAATTTTGCGGATGGGGGGATTGCCGGCGTGCGTGCCGCGGAGGTTGGGATGCAGCTCAAAGCCCAAAGCCCAAAGCTCAATGGAAACACCAAGCGCCAAGCACCACGGCTGGCGCGGTGAGGACGGCGGTTCTGCAATCAACCTGCCCGCCGGTTTCTGCCGCACCCCGGAGCACAGTCCGTTTTCAAACACGTCGGCCGCGTCCCCTTGGAACCGCTTGTTCCTTGGTTCTTCCCTTGAGCTTTGAGCTTTATTCTTTGAACTTGCCCTCGACTAATCACCGCAACGCACCATGAGCACCAAACTCGTTCATCTGCTCCCGAAGCCCGTTCTCTTCGCCTTGCTCGGCGCGCTCGGTTGCGGCCTCGGCTGGGCGTTGGGCGAGCCGCTGCTGTTTTTGGTCAAACCGTCGTCGAAGTCGGCCGAAACCCGCGCTGGGGGTGGCGGGGCCGCGCCCGTGTTGGTCTTCAACAACGAACTGACCAAGCGCCTCGAACGCGAATCCGCCAAGTCCGGCGACGTGCAGATTTCGCTGATGTGGGACAATCGCAACGACATCGACCTGCACTGCCTCACCCCGCTCAAGGAGCACATTTATTTCAACCAGAAGCGGGTCAAATCCGGTGGCGAACTGGACGTGGACATGAACGCCCGCGAGCCATACTCCGACAAGCCCGTCGAGAACATCTACTGGCCCGCGGGCGGCGCGCCGCCCGGCCGCTACGTCATCCAGGTGCATCATTACGAGCGCCACGAAAAAGTGGGACCGACGCCCTTCACCGTCGGGTTGAAGGCGAACGGCCGCGTGCAGGAATTCAAGGGCACCGCCATCCCCGGCGAGCCGGCGGAGACGGTTCACACCTTCGAGGTCCCGTCGCCTTCCGCCACGCCCGAGCGGAAAACCAACGCGATCTACGCCAAAGTCCCGCTGAAAATCACGCTCGCCATCGGTCTGTGGACCGCGCTGCTGGCCACGTTCCTCGCGCTGCTCATTGTGGCCGGACAAAACCTGCTCCTGCGCCGTCCGCCGTGGAATCGCAAGGAAGCGCTCAAGCTCGCGGGCGGCGGCGTGCTCGCGGGACTCCTCGCCGGCTCGGCCAGCCAATACCTGTTCGCGCTCGTCGCACCGACGCTCGCGGAGAAATTTCCCGACGCGCTGTGGCTTGTGAAACTCGGCCAGGTCTTCGGCTGGATGCTGCTGGGCGCGCTGCTCGGCGCGGGCCTCGGCGGTTTCATTCCCAACCTGCCGCGCGGCCGGGCCAGCCTCGGCGGAATGATCGGCGGACTGCTCGGCGCGGTGGCGTTTCTCGTGGCGATCCAAGGCGCCGGCGAGATCGGCGGACGATTGCTCGGCGCGCTCATCCTCGGCGGAGCCATCGGCTTGATGGTCGCGCTCGTCGAGAAGCTCGCGCGCGAGGCGGCGCTCGTAGTGCATTGGGATCCGAACGAACGCACGGTCATCTCGCTAGGCGCGGAGCCGGTGATCCTCGGCAGCTCGCCCGAAGCGCACCTGTATTTGCCAAAAGAGAAGGGCTTTCCGCCCGTGACCGCCATCGTCACCTTCCGCGACGGCAAGGTGGAAATGGAAAACAAGCTCACGAAATCCACGCACACCCTGCGCGGAGGGAACAAGCTGGAGATCGGCACATTGATGATCGAGATACAGACGGATGTGTGAGGGGTGACGGATGATCCGTGATCCGCGATCCGTGAGAAGGTGCGCGCGGGGAATGGCGGAATCGGGGTGGCGACGGCTCGTCGTCACCTGCTCGATGGGAACAAGCTGAGCCCACCCCCGGCCCGTTTCCGCTGCGCTTCCGCCCAGTTGTCGGAGCGAGAGAGACGCCCGGCGGGTGCGGCAAGCAGTCGATCCCTCGATGCTGAGGAGCACCATCGGCACCGGCTTCCTTCCGTCAGCGACCACAGTTTTCCCCGCCACGAAACGCGTGTGACACCGGTGGCGGGATCGCCTCAAAAACCTCCCGCCAACCCAATTCCCCATCGGTGGTCGCCCTGAATCTGCGGGAGATCCCCGCAATTCATTCCCAGACGCGTGTCCGTAAGTTGCGGCAAAGATTTCCCCCGAACTGACCGAACGGATGTCAGCCGAACCGGGCTGGCATCCGTCGGCCCCTCTTCGTCTGCCAAAAATCCGGATCTCCGTGGCCCAGATGCGCCTCTACCGACCAAGCTCTCGTCCCCATCACCCTCATCGGGACGCCTCGCTTCGTCGTCGCACCCGGTTTTTCCGTCGTCACCTCGCCGCCGGCTGCGTTACGTTCCGCGGCGATGTTGTCGGAAAAGCCCTGGAAACTCGAAGCCCTGATGCGCTTCCTGCTGGGCGTTGTTGCCTTCATGATGATCGGCTCGCTGGCGCTCCGGCTGCTGCCCGATCCCCACGCGCGCCTGCCGACGCTGGTCGTCAACACGCTCACCTTCCATCTCGGCGTGCTGATCATCACCGGCGTCTTTGTGCGCGAACACGGCCTGACCTGGCACGAGGCCTTTGGCTGGCGCGATTGGAGTCCCCGCCGCGTCGTCGTCCCGGCGCTGCTCGCGACCGCGGGCATTCTCCCGCTTTCCTGGATGCTCGCCGGCGTGTCCGCACAGGTGATGACCAGCTTCAAAACCGAGCCGGTCCAGCAGGCCACCGTGCAGGCGCTGCAAACCTCCGTCTCGAGTTCCGAGCGTGCCGTGTTCGGCCTCATCGCCATCGTGTGCGCGCCGGTGGTCGAGGAAATCCTGTTCCGCGGCATCCTCTATCCGGCGATCAAGCGGCTCGGCTTCCCGCAGACCGCCCTGTGGCTCACCGCCATTCTCTTCGCGCTGAGTCACGCGAACACCATGACCTTCCTCCCGCTCGTCCTGCTCGCGCTGTTGCTCACCTGGCTCTACGAACGCACCGGCAATCTGCTCACGCCCATCCTCACCCACGCCACGTTCAACCTGACCAACTTTCTCTGGCTCATTCTCGAGCAGC
The DNA here is from genome assembly GCA_014193395.1 of Verrucomicrobiota bacterium. Lineage (GTDB taxonomy): Bacteria > Verrucomicrobiota > Verrucomicrobiia > Limisphaerales > BJHT01 > BJHT01. The sequence continues at coordinate 49,550 of BJHT01000007.1, read as the reverse complement.
GCATCCGCCTGCCCATCTTCTGGCCGTCATGAACGAGTTCGAACTCATCGCCCATCTCACCCGCGCACTCCCGACGAACGACTCCGTCCTCGTCGGCCCCGGCGACGATTGCGCCGTGCTGGATCTCGGAATGAAAGACCGCGTGCTCCTGTTCAAAACTGACGCCGTCGTCGAGGGCATCCACTTCACCGCCGACACGCCGCCGGAAAAAATCGGCCACAAAGCCCTCGCTCGCTGCCTAAGCGACATCGCCGCAATGGCCGGCACGCCGACGTGCGCGCTCGTCACCATCGCCTTGCCGCGCGATTTCCAAGTCGAAGTCCTCGAGGGCATTTACCGCGGCCTGAGCGCGCTCGCCCGCCGCCACGATGTCGCCATCAGCGGCGGTGAGACCACGACCAATCCCGAGCGGATGCTGCTGTCGATCGCGCTCGTCGGCTGGGCGCCGCGCGGAAAAGCCACGCTTCGCTCCGGTGCGAAAGTCGGCGACGCGATCTTCGTCACCGGCCAGCTCGGCGGCTCGCTCGCGGGACGCCATCTCGACTTCGAGCCGCGCCTCGCCGAGGCCCGCTGGCTAGCGGCGCATTTTCCGATTCACGCGATGATGGATGTCAGCGACGGCCTCGCGGGCGATCTGCGCCATATCCTGAATGCCAGCGGCGTCGGCGCGGTGTTGCTCGGCAAATCCATTCCCATCAGCCGCGCCGCCAAGGAACGCACCCGCGACCTCAGCGCCGCTGCGGAAGGCCAGCCCTCGAGCGCACTGCCACTGCCCCCCGGCCCGCGCAAATCCCGCCTGCTCGCCGCGCTGACCGACGGCGAAGATTTTGAACTGCTCCTCACCGTCGCCAGCCGCGACGCCGTGCCGCTGCTCGACGCGTGGCGCGCGCAATTCCCCGACGTGCCGCTGACCTGCATCGGGCGCATCACCGCCGGCTCCGGCCTGAAGATCAAAACCGAGCACGGCGTTCACGAACTCCAAGCGCATGGATACGTTCATTTCGCATAGCCCTGCCGAAACCGAGGCTCTTGGCGAGGTGTGGGGACGCGCGGCGCAGGGCGGCTGGGTGCTCGGCCTGCAAGGCGATCTCGGCGCCGGCAAGACGCAGCTCGTGAAGGGCCTCGCACGCGGACTCGGCTTCGCCGGACGCGTCCATTCGCCGACCTTCGCGCTCGTGAATCACTATCGCGGCGGACGCCTGCCGCTCTTCCATCTCGACCTCTACCGCCTCGACACGCCCGCGCAGATCGCCGGGGCGGGGCTGGACGAATACCTTTACGCGCCCGCCGGCGTCGCCGTGGTGGAATGGATCGAGCGCTGGCTGCCCGCCCTCGCCGGCAACGCCGGTGCGCCTGCGACGGGCCTGCGTCTCCGCCATGTCCGCCTCGAAACGCTCAGCGAAACCGAGCGCCGCATCACGTATGAGGATCTCTGAAGCGATGCGCCGCAGCCGCCCCGGGCGCAGCCCGAAGCCCCGGGGAGCGCACGCCGCTGGCGTGCCGTTTTCGGCGGCCCGCCGAAAACCTCGTCCCACTAACTTTTCCCCACCGGAGGGAAGGCAGACCGGGGAACGACGGTTTGGGCGGGCCGCCCAAACCGGCACGCGGGCCGCGTGCGCTCCCCATCGCGCTGCGCGCCGCGGCGGTTTGGAGTGCGGTGACTTGTCACCGCTTTCGCGCAGGCGACTTGTCGCCGTCGAAGTTCGGCGCGCGTCCGAACCCGCGCGCACGCCACCGCTGGCGCGAGCCGGGAACGCCCCATTGCTCACCCACGCCTCCCGCAACCCGACGGCGACAAGTCGCCTCGGTAAAGCGGTGACAAGTCACCGCACTCCAAATCCGCCACACTTCGGCCGCGTCTTTCCCATCCGTGTCCATCCGTGTCCATCCGTGGTTAAAGAAATCTTCTCCGCGTGAACCTGCTCGCCCTCGAGTTCTCCTCCACCCACCGCAGCGTCGCCGTCGCGACGACCGACGCGACAGGCCTTGTGCGCGTACTCGCGACCGAAAGCGAAATCGGCGGCCGCTCGATCAGCGCGCTGGGAATGGTCCAGCGTGCGCTGCGAGTCGCGCAGCTTGAGCGCGAACAAATCGACCACCTCGCCGTCGCGCTCGGGCCCGGCTCGAACATGGGCGTCCGCATTTCCATCTCGCTTGCGCAAGGCTGGCAGCTCGCGCTCGGCACGCCCGTGCTCGGCGTCAACAGCGCGGATTGTCTCGCGGCGCAGGCGCATTGCGCGGGCTGGCTCGGCCGCGTGGCGGTGGTCGTCGATGCGCAGCGCCACGAGATTTACCTCGGCCTTTACGACCTCGACACCGCCGGTTGGCGCGTCGCCGAGCCGCTGCGCATTGTCCCCATCGACGAGGCCGCTGCGCTGGACAGCCGCGTCGATCACTGGATTGGCCCCGAGGCGACCAAGTGGTTTCCACGCGGCCGTGTCCTCCACGCCGCCGCCGCGACCGTCGCCACGCTCGCGGCGGGCCGCACCGATTTCACCCCCGCCGCCCAGTTGGAGCCGGTGTATCTGCGCGCGGTCGAGTTCGTGAAAGCCCCGCCCCCACGCGTCCTGCCCACCGAGCCATGACTACGCGCGCGTCCCGACCGCTCCCCGGTACCGCAGGCGTCCCCGCCTGCGAGCTCTGGCGGCGTCTCGCCGCCAGGATCCTGTGTTTTGGCGGCCTGTCCACCGCCGTGCCCCGCCGCGGTTTGGAGTGCGGTGACTTGTCACCGCTTTTGCGCAGGCGACTTGTCGCCGTCGCAGTTCGGCGCGCATCCGAACCGGCGGGCGCGCTGGCGCTGGCGCGAGCCGTGAGCGCCCCTCTCCCCACCAACGCGTCCCGCAGTTTGACGGCGACAAGTCGCCTCGGGAAAGCGGTGACAAGTCACCGCACTCCAAAGGCCGCCCGCCATTCGCTGCCGCTCGGCCTGATTCGGGGGCATCACCTTTTTTTCGCATGAGCACCCCGTATCGCTGCTGGGCCGAGGTGGATCTCGACGCGTTGCGCACGAATCTCGCGTGGTTGCGTCATCGCGTCGGCCCGCGCGTGAAAATCATGACCGTGGTGAAAGCCGACGCCTACGGCCACGGCCTCAAGCAAATCGCCGCGCTGCTCATGCAGAGCGGCACTGACATCTTCGGCGTCGCCAATCTCGCCGAAGCCCGCGCCATCCGCAGCGTCGGCCGCGGCTGGCCGATTCTGATGCTCGGCGCGTGCCTGCCCGACGAAATCGAGACCTGCGTGAAAGACCATGTCATGCCCACGATTTCCACCCTCGCCGAGGCGCAGTCCTTCGCCGCCGCCGCGCAGAAGCTCCGCCGCAGCGTCGAGGTGCATCTCAAGGTGGACACCGGCATGGGCCGGCTCGGGGCCGCGCCGTCGGACGTACTGTCCATCGCGCACGCCATCGCTTCCTCGGAAGCACTGAAGCTGGAAGGCCTCTTTACGCATTTCTCCAGCGCCGAGGACGACGCGGAATTTTCCGCGCAACAGGCCGCGCAATTTCACTCCATCATCGGCCAGCTCGCCGCCGCCGGAATTACGCCGCCCACGATTCACGCCAACAACAGTGCGGCCATTCTTCACGAGCCGGCGACCACGTTCGACCTGGTGCGCCCCGGCCTGCTCGTTTACGGAATCCTCCCCACCGGTCGTCGCCGCCTCGCGCCGCCGCTGCCCGAACTGCGGCCCGCGTTGTCGTGGCACTGCCGCGTCGCGCTCGTGAAAGAGATCCCCAAAGGCACGCCGCTCAGCTACGGCCACACCTTCACCGCACCGCGACGGATGCGCGTGGCGACCCTCACCGCGGGCTACGGTGACGGCTACCTCCGCGCCGGCAGCGACCGCAGCGCCGTGCTGCTACACGGCCACCGCTGCACCGTGCTCGGCCGCGTGACGATGGACCAGATGCTCGTCGATGTGACCCGCGTCCCCGCCACCCAGCCCGGCGATGTCGCCACGCTCATCGGCCGGCAGGGCGCGGAAGAAATCTCGGCAACTGAGTTGGCGACGTGGTTTGGCACGATTCCGTGGGAAGTGCTCACCGCCATCACCCACCGCGTCCCCCGCATCTACCGCGGCGGCAGCGCGGCGTGACGGCCCGGCGCGCGGCCGGTCCGTGGGCGCGGCGCGTGCGTAAACGAGCGGGTGATGCGGAACATTCGCGCACCGTCGCGAGTGCGCTGCCGCTGCGGGCAGGCCGCGCACGCTGGTAGGAGTCGAGGTGACGAGGCTCTGACCTTTTCTGCGCGGGAGCGGACTGAGTCTCGGGGGATGACTCGGGGCGGGCCGGGGGATCGAAACTTGGTTTCAGGAACGTGGCTTGGAGTGGTCTTGGCCGGGCGGCGCGCGGAACGTGGTTAGAGTCTCGTGACCTCGACTCCTACAAAGGTCGTCGGCCTCCGCGCGGCGGCGAAACGTTCGAGTCCCTCGATCTTGCCGTCACGCTGCTGCGCCCAAGTGGGCGGCGCGGCGGCTGATCTTCGACACAGCCGCGCTCCGGTGTTGGGGTGTGCGCCGTTGCGACGTGCCGGCGTTTCGCATTCCACCCGCTGCGACCGCGGTCACTGGCCGCCAAACTGGCCGACCGGAAGTTCGCGTAACAGCGATGCGGGCGGGGGATTGGTGTCCGGCGTCGGACTGGGCGGCGTCGGGCCGTGGTTGGTGGCGCAACCCACGAGGAAGCCGAGAAGTGCGGCGAGCGACAGGAGTTTTTTCATTGGGTCAACAATTGCGGGGTTTGGCCGTAAAACTGGGTGATTTCGTTCTGCACCGCCTGGAGCAACGCGCTGCGCTTCTGGTCGCGATGGAGCCGGAAATTGCGCACCCACGCATAAGTAAACGCCCCGTGCCACTCGCCACCGAGGAGCGCGTCGGCGGAAGTCTCTTTCTCGGAGCAGGCCGCCCATTCGGCCCGATGTTCGGGCCCGACGCTGCGCACGGCCCGCGGGACAATGCGTTGGAGGCCGGGGCGGAAACGCGGATGGGCAACGTAACGCGGGTTCCATTTGAAAATTGAACGCGTGGCCGCCAGGTCCCGCGTGGCTCCGCCCGAAAAGCAGGTGTCCAGGATCAGCTCGACACCCACGCTGGTGGGAATCTGATCGAGCAGACTGCGAAACTTTGTGTCTTCGAGCAGCCCGACGGTCATCGCCGCGTTGACGTCGGAAAAGACAATCGCCTGCACGGCCGATTTGCCGTCCGCCGCGGGCGAGGAGGTGCCGTGGCTGGCGATGGTGAGGATGAGCCGGCCGATTTCTCCGCTGCGGCAGCGGCGAATGGCCTGCTGGAATTCAGCGGTGAAAGTTCCCAGCGTGGCATTGGTCAGCCGGTGTTCCTCGACGTTGCCAAGGATCAGTTGAAACGCGTCGGCGTATTGGTTGGCGTCATTGATGCACCCGCGCAGATCGCTGCCCTGCAACCCGGGGAAATTATTGTTGCCGACGTAGATTCCGACAGTCTTGAGGCTGGGTGCGGCGAACGTGTTGGCACCGAGGGTGAGGCCGAGAAGGAGGGTGAGCGATTTCCAAAATTGCATGGGCCGGACGCTGCCAGTGGGGCGGGGAAAGAAAAGCGGAAAAGGCGGGCGGCGGATTCGAAGGTGCAGCGCGGGGCTGTGGGTGAATGGTTCGGCTGGGCGGGCGGGGCGCGCGGCATGTGTGCCCTTGCAGCGGGGCTTGCGCCGGGCGGGTGCGAACGCGCGGCGTCGAGCGGACGGCGAGGCGGCGGGAACACCGCGCGCCAACCGCGCCTGCCGGCGTTCTTCGCTGCGATTATTTTTTGGACTCAGGATTTATTGCGCCGGGGCGGTGCGGGCGGCGCGAGGGAAGGGACGGGCGCGACCGGGGCAGGCGGGGCGGTGGCTTTGGTCAGGGCTTTGATGGTCGCGGCGGGGTCTTGGTTGAGGCCGATTTGTTGGTGGATGATTTCCCCGGCGGCGTTGAGGACGGTGATGAGATTCGAGTGGGCGAACTGGCCGCGGGCGTCTTTTTGGTAGTTCACGCCGAGGAGGGCGGCGAGTTCGCGGACGTCGTCGTTCGCGCCGCGCAGGAGGGTCCAGTTGGCGAGCGGGAGTTTGCGTTGTTCACGGAAGGCGCGCAGGGCGGCGACGGTGTCGCGCTCGGGGTCGAGGCTGACGAGGAGGAAATCCACCTGGCCGCGGAGATTCGCCGGGAGCGCGGCTTCGAGGCGCTGGAGGTCGTGGATGATGATGGGACAGGCGAATTCGCAGTGGGTGAAGAAAAGCGTGAGGACCTGGGGGCGTCCCTGAAGGACGCGGAGTTGGATTTGTTTGTCGTGGTGGGAGGTCCAGCGGGAGTCGAGTTGGTAGAGGGATTTGTCGGTGAGCGGCGCGCTCGGGGCCAGGGCGCGGCAACACGGAGGAAGCGCTGCCTCGGCGGCAGAAGCTCCAAGGGCAAAGCTCCAAGCACAAAGGAAGAGGGCGAGGAAACTGCACTTGGCTGCGGCTGAGGAGGTGAACCACGAAAGACACGAAAGCCTCGAAAACAAAGGGTGAAGACGATGTTGGGAGCCAACCGGAATCTCTGCTCGCCGGGTGGGCGGGTGGATTTTGTCCGAGAATTTTTCTTTCGTGCCTTTCGTGGTTCCAATTTTTTTCTCAAGGCTGGGGAAATGGGAGTGACGAAAAGGCGTGGAACCACGGGGCGATGGAGCTGGTGGCTCGAGAACAATGGTGGCGCGATCCGCTCCCCGCTGGAGCTTGAACGCTGGTGCTTCCCTTGAGCTTTGAGCTTTGAGCTTTGAGCTTTTCATAGGTCCTTCGCGCACCGAAACCCGAGGTTGTGAACCGTGTACCCGGCCTTGAGGCTGCTGCGGAAACCGAAGCGCATGAAGGCCGTGTAGTTGGCGCGGTCGGTCGCGCCGAACGATCCATTGCCGCAGAAGAGCTGGCGTTCGAGGCCGCTGTCGCCGCGGGCGTCGCCGGTGACGAGGGTGGAGTTGAAGTCGCTGGTCCATTCCCAGATGAGGCCGTGGAGGTCGTGGAGGCCGAAGCAGTTGGTGCGGCCGGTGGCGACCGCGGGGAGCGTGGCGGGCGTGGGGGTCGAGTACCAGCGGTTCACGGCGCGCTGGAATTCAGGGTCTTTGGTGCCGTCGATTTGCGTGAAGCCGGCGGCGGCGGCGAGTTCCCATTCCTCGGTGGTGGGGAGGCGTTTGCCTTTCCACGCGGCGTAGGCTTTGGCCGCGAACCACGAAATCTGCGTCACAGGTTGGCGCGCGAGGAGCGCGGCATTCGGGCCGAGATCAAGGTCGCCGGCCCAGTGGGTGAGATAGGATTCGTCGGCGAAGATGCGTTTGACCTGCGAGCGCTGCCAGCGGGGATGGGCGCGGACGAATTCGAGAAAATCGGCGTTGGTGACGGGCGTGACATCGAGGTGGAAGGATTTCACGGCGACCTCTTTGGCATCGCGATCACTGCGGAAAAGCGGGCGGTAAATCCCGGCGGGCACGGTGGCCATGCCCGCCGGGGTTGGGGTTGAGACCGGCTTGGTCTCGGCGGCCTGAGACCAGAAGGCCAGCATCCATGCAAAAACGAGCGAGCAGTGGAGCGGGCGATTCATGGCGGTTCAGGCGCGGGCGCGGAGCGAGACGTTGATCCAGCTACTCGAACTTCTCGGTGGGCGACGGGGCCTTGGGGGTTTCGGCGCGGATGCGGCGCACCTCCTCGATGGTCACGGCTTCGCCGGAGTTGCCGAAGGAGTTGCGGACGTAGGTGAGCACGTTGGCGACCTGTTCATCGTTCAGATAATTGAGCGGGATCATGATGCCGTTGTAGGGCTTGCCGTTGACGACGATCTCGCCGGACTGGCCCTGGAGCACGCCGCGAATGGAACGCGCTTTGTCGGCCATGAGATAGTCGGATTTCACGAGCGGCGGAATCTGCCCGGCGACGCCCTGGCCATCGACTTGGTGGCAGACAAAGCAGGTCTGCATGTAAACCTGTTTGCCTTTCTCAATCTGGATTTCCTTGGTGAGCGTGGCGATCTGCGGGTTGGATTTGAGCGCTTCTTTCATCTGCGCCTGGAGTTCGGCGACGCGCTTTTCCGCCTCGGAACCGGCGGTGGCCTGCTGGCCCAGATACACGGCGTCCACTTCCTTGCCGGTGTAGGCGAGCAGATTCGGCGGGCCGTCCACTTTCAACATGCCCAGCGCGCCTTTGTTGAACGCGCGGAAGAGCGAGTGATCGACGAGAATGTAGGTGCCGGGGACTTCGACCGTGAAGTCCACGATGGCCGAGCCGCCCGCGGGAATGAGCGTGGTCTGCACGTGTTTCTGGGTCGGGATTACGCCGCCTTCCTGATAGACCTCGTCGAAAATTTCACCGATGACGTGGAAGGAGGAGACGAGGTTCGGCCCGCCGTTGCCGACGTAGAGGCGGACCTTCTCGCCGACGCTGGCGCGCAGGGCCTTGTCGCCGACGAGCGCGCCGACAGCGCCGTTGAAAAGCACGTAGGTGGGGCGTTCGTCCACGGCCTTGTTTTGATCGAACGGTTGCAGTCCTTCCTCGCCGAATTTTCCCACGGTGTAGAAGTCGCCCTGCATGACGTAATACTCCTTGTCCACCGGCGGCAGGCCGCTTTTCGGCTCGACGAGGATGAGACCGTACATGCCGTTGGCGACGTGCATGCCGACGGGCGCGGTGGCGCAGTGATACACGTAGAGGCCCGGATTCAGGGCCTTGAACGAGAACTGCGAGGAATGCCCGGGCGCAGTGAAGGACGCCGCCGCGCCGCCGCCGGGGCCGGTGACGGCGTGCAGGTCGATGTTGTGCGGCATCTTGCTGCTCGGATGATTGTTGAGATGGAACTCGACGAAATCGCCCTCGCGGATGCGGATGAAGCTGCCGGGCACGTCGCCGCCGAAGGTCCAGTAGAGATACTCGACGCCGTCGGCCATTTTTTTCACGACCTCCTTGACCTCGAGCCGGACGATGACCTTGGTCGCGTGTTTGCGCTTGATGGGCGGCGGCACGGCGGGCGCCTGGGTGAGGACGGCGGTTTCTTCGCCAATGATGGTGGGATCGGTGGCCTTGGCGGCCGGGGCGGGATCGGCCGCGAACGCGGCGAAGTGGGTGTGGGCGAAGAACAGCGCGGCGGCGCAGAGGCCGATGCGACGGGAGGGCAGGGCGGTTGGATTTGTGTTCATAGTTAACGGTTCCAAAGCAACGAAAGTACCGCTCGCAGGCGGCGCGTTTCGAGCCATTTCAGTCGGCCAATCTTGGCGGAATCTCACCCTGGGCGGCGTTGACTTGGATCAGGCTTTTGCGGCGGCGGAAGCGGGAGAAGGCGAGGGTCGTTGGGACGTGGAATGCTGGCAGCAAGGAGATGGATGTAGCACGCGGGCCGGAAGGACCACTGGGTGGTCAGGCCGCTCTTGGTCAGGACTGCCGCCCGCGCTTCTCTGCGTTCCTTCCCATCTCTGCGGCGTTCTAATCCGCGCCCTTCCCGTCGCCGGACGGCGACAGGGAAGAAAACCGAGTACACCGCAGAGATCGGAAGGAACGCAGAGAAGCGGGGCAGGCGAGTGGGGAGCTCGCAATCCCATGCGCAGCGGGCACGCTTGAATTGGGATTCTGCAACTGCACCAGAAAGTTCTGCCGTCGGTCGGGCCGGAATGGGGTGTGGCCCGGCCCGCGCGAATGAATTCCCCACCCGCGGCGCGTGGTCTGAGGCCGCATGCTTTCACACTTCCTCAGCGTTCTCGGCGTGCCGCCGCGCCGCGTTCCCGCCGCCGTGGCGTGTCGCTTCGAGAGCACTTGCACGCATTCGCCGCATCGCACGCACGCGATGCGCCGGTGATGTGAGCATGAAAAAATCCCTCGCAGCCGCATTCCCGCCCGGCGTGTTCTCCCGCCCGCTCTCGCGCCGCACGGCACTGCACGGACTGGGACTGGCCATGTTGCCACTCGTCACGAATTTCACCCGCGCCGCCGTGCCGGCGGTGCCGGGCGCAGGCAGAGCGAGGGCCGTCATCCTGATTTTCAACGGCGGCGCGCCGAGTCACATCGACCTGTGGGATCCCAAGCCCGACGCGCCCTCCGAAGTGCGTGGTCCCTTCGCGCCGATCAAGACGAACGCCCCTGGCATCCACATTTCCGAACTGCTGCCGCGCATGGCCAAGCGCATGGACAAGCTGGCCTTGATACGCTCGGTGTATCACGGCCACAACAGCCACAATGGCGGAATGCACTGGGCGACGGTCGGCAAACCTTACGCGGTGGACAGCACGCTCATCACGCCCGGTCGCACCGACTTGCCGTGCGTGGGCACCCTCGTGGGCTGGCTGGCGCAGCGCGATGGCTTCAGCCGCGGCGTGCCGCCCTATGTCATCACGCCGTTCCCGCATTGTGATAGCAAGGTGTACATCACGCCCGGCCAATACGGCGGCTGCCTCGGTTCGCGCTTCGATCCCTTCGTGCTCGACGACGACCCGAACCGCGCCGATTTCAAAGTCCGCAATCTCAGCCTCGAAGCCGATCTCTCCGCCGCACGCCTGACCGAACGCCTCGGCCTCTCGCGCGATCTCGCCATCACCGCGCCGCGCATCCTCTCGCCGCTCACGAGTGAGATCGACACGTTCAACCAGCAGGCCGCCACCCTTCTCCAAACCGGCCGCGCCGCCGACGCGTTCGATTTGTCGCGCGAACCCGCCGCCGTCCGCGAGCGCTACGGCCGCCACAGTTGGGGCCAATCCCACCTGCTCGCGCGCCGCCTCGTCGAAGCCGGCACGCGCTTCATCACCACCGTCAACGGCCCGAGCATCCAGTGGGACACGCACAAGGATAATTTCAACACGCTCAAAAACCGCCTCGTGCCCCCGATGGAACAAGCCTACGCCGCCCTGCTCGACGACCTCGAAGAACGCGGCCTCCTCGACTCCACACTTGTCGTGTGGATGGGCGAATTCGGCCGCACGCCCAAGATCAACGCCGAGGCCGGACGCGACCATTGGCCGGGCTGCTTCAGCGTGCTGCTCGCCGGCGGCGGCGTCCGCGGCGGACAAGTCATCGGCGCCTCCGACAACCTCGGCGCCTATCCGCTCGAACGCCCGACCACGCCCGCCGACCTCCACGCCAGCATCTTCGCCGCGCTCGGCTACGATTCGCAAAACCTCCAGTATCTCGCCTCCGACGGCCGCCCCACCGCCCTCTCCGACGGCACCCCAATTCGCGAGCTGTTCTGATATTGAGGCGACGAACTCAGACGCGTCCCTCTCGAAAACTTCCCGTTCCGTCCCATTTTTCTGCCCCCTATTTTTCTGCCATCTCCCCCTCCGCCAAAAAATGAAAACGCCCCTCCTCGCCGCGCTCTCCCTCCTCATGCTCTCACCCAGCATCACCCCATCCCGCGCCGCCGACGCCCCTGAAAAACAAACCGTCATCTACAAACAAGCCGGCCCGCTCGCCATCAAGGCCGACGTGTATGCCTACGCCGACACCAAGGTCCGCCCCGTCGTCGTGTGGCTCCACGGCGGCGCGCTCATCAACGGCCACCGCGAGAGCGTGAGCCAGCGCGTCCGCAATTTCGCCCTCACCAACGGCTACGTCCTCGTCTCCTTCGACTACCGCCTCGCGCCCGAGACCAAACTCCCCGGCATCATCGAAGACCTCGAGGACGCCTTCCGCTGGCTGCGCCGCGAAGGCCCGGCACGCTTCCACACCGACCCCGACCGCGTGGCCGTGACCGGTGGTTCCGCGGGCGGCTATCTCACGCTCGTCACCGGCCACCGCGTCGAACCGCGCCCGCGGGTGCTCCTCGCCTTCTGGGGCTACGGCGATCTCGTCGGCGATTGGTATTCCACCCCCAGCCCGCATCCGCGCCATAACCAGAAAAAATTCACCGCCGACGAAGCCCTGCGCCAGGTCGCCGGCCCGCCCGTCTCGGACGCGCGCGAGCGCACAGGCGACGGCGGCATCTTCTACAATTTCTGCCGCCAGACCGGTGCGTGGCCCAAGTCCGTCACCACCTGGGACCCGCATCGCGAGCCGGAAAAATTCTTCCCTTACATGCCGCTGAAAAACGTCCGCGCCGGCTTCCCGCCCACCGTTCTCATCCACGGCACCGCCGACACCGACGTGCCCTTCGAGCAATCCCAGCTCATGGTCAAAGAATTTGAGCGCCAGAAAATCCCCTTCCAATTTCATCCCATCCCGCGCGGCGAACACGGCCTCGGCGGCGGCGACCCGGCGGTAATCGAGGAAGCCCACCGCCAGGCCTTCGCCTTCGTGAAACAGCAGCTCGAGCGGCAGTGACCCGGCGGCGCGCGGCGAGCAACGCAGAGGACAAGCCCGTTCCGGGTGGGACTACGGCGCAGAGAGTCAAGTAGGGTTTGCTTGAGGTGCGGCAGCTTCCGACCCGGAACGGGCAGTTCACGCAATATGCGTGAGATATTCCCGACTGAACGAAGTTTACCGGGCCAATCCCCTTATACCTCCGCCCCAGCGCCGCTGGCATGGGTGGTGCTTCGGTTAAGACACGAGACTGCGGCAACTATCCCGAAGCACTCGAATGGATGCCTAACTCAGACCAAAGCCTGAGACTCTATGAAACTCCCCACCTGCCCAAACACTGGCGCCTTCACTCTCATCGAACTGTTGGTCGTCCTCGTCACCCTGGGGCTATTGGCTTCGATGCTCCTTCCTTCTCGTGGCGGAAGTCGAAAACACCCCCGCATCAAATGCGTCAACAACCAGAAACAGATCGGCACTGCGTTTCGCGTCTTCGCCACCGACAATGGCGATAAATTCCCCCTCCAGGCCACCAACCATCCCTACCTCTACCAACCCAGTGAGATCGGAACCGCTCCCGGCGCAACACCCACCACCACCGCCTTCGCCTGGCAGGTTTTCCAAGCAATGTGGAACGAACTCCAGTCACCCAAGGTTCTCCTTTGTCCCTCTGACCGCTTCCGTGCGACCTACAACCGCGTCACCGATTTCGCGGCGCTTGCCCGTGCGCCCGGGCTTAGCTCCACCGCCAGCCTCGGCCATCCCGGCAATCAAAACCGTGCCATCAGCTACGCCCCGCAGGCACTCGCCGAAGAGATCAACCCGCTCGCCGTCCTGAACGTGGACCGCAACATCAATTTCTCCAGCGCCAGCAACGCTCCAACCACCACGGCCTGGCCGGGCGGTTCCCGTTTCGTCATCACCGATGAGCCGGCCGCAAACTCCGTTCGCTGGGTGATGGGTTCCGGTTCCATGCTTCACGACTCGCAAGGTAACGTGGCCTTTGCGGATGGCAGTGTGCAACAGGCCACCGCCACCACTCTGCAAACATCGCTCGTGAACGCCGGAAAATCCTACGGCTGGGGTACTCCCTCCAGTCCCGGCCCCGGTGCCGCCGTCTTCCTCATGCCCTGAGCAGTGACGTTTCAATTGGTCGGGTAAAGTTGGTCCACCCAACACCGGTACTGTCCTCGGCGGGATTCTCAAACCACTAACCGGCACTAACTCGCACTAATCGAAAAAAGCCAGTGAGTAGCCGGATATTAAGTAACATCCTGCCCTCCCTATTAGTGCCAGTTAGTGCCGGTTAGTGGTTTTAGTTTCTTAGTAGCTCAGCAGCATAAGTGTTTGTTTCACTAAGTCCGCCAGTCCCTGCCACCGTCACGTTCCCTCTCGGAGGTCGCCTGTTTCGCGCCCTGTTTGGTTCCATCCCCGGCGCAGTTTTCAGGTTTTGTGATTGTCAGCACGACGGCTTTGCCCGCATAAACCGTCGCCCTTGGCCCCTATGCGCTTTTTGATGCTGAATTGGCGGGACCCGCAAAATCCGCTCGCCGGTGGCGCCGAGCGGGTGACGCAAGCCTATCTCGAAGCCCTCGTGCAACGCGGGCACGAGGCGTGGTGGTTTGCCAATGACTTCCCCGGCGCAGCCCCGACCGCGAACCTTGGCGGCGTTCATATCGTTCGGGGCGGTGGCATGGGCACTTCCATCCTGCACGCGGTCCGCTGGTATCGGCGACAGGCCCCCTTTGACCTCGTGATCGACCAACACCACGGCATTCCTTGGTATGCGCCGTGGTGGTGCCGGACCCGCTGTGTCGCCTACATCCACGAAGTCCTCGGACCGATCTGGAGCGCCTTCTATCCGTGGCCGCTCAGCGCCATCGGTCGCTGGCAGGAGCGGTGGACTCATTGGGGTTATCGGAAAGTACCTTTCTGGACCGCGTGTCAGGCCACCCGCGACTGTCTCCGCGCGCATGGAGTCCGCGACATCACCTTGATTCCCTACGGCGTTCACACCCGTGCGCTGCCGGAACTGGAAGCCAAGCCACTGACCCCGCCGCTCCGGCTCGTGACTGTCTGCCGGCTCGCTCCGAACAAGCGCGTCGAACACGCCGTGCGCTTGATGAAGTGTCTCGCGGCGGCAGGTGTGACGGCGCAACTCACCATTGTCGGTGGTGGCGAGGAAGAGATGCGCTTGCGGGGATTAGTCGCTGCCGAGAGTCTCCAAGATCGAGTCACTCTCACCGGTCAAGTCTCCGAGACCGAGAAGAATGAGATACTCCGACGCGCGCATTTCCTGGTTCACACCTCGCTGCGGGAAGGCTGGGGTCTCAATGTTATCGAAGCCAACGCCATGGGAACTCCCGGATTAGTTTATCCGGTAGAGGGACTGGTGGAGTCCACCTTGCATGACCAGACGGGCTTGGTGTCCGCGGAAGAAACCCCCGAGTCACTGGCGGTGAGACTACAGGAGATATTACTCCAACCTGATAAGTACCAGAGCTATCGGAAAGCCGCGTGGGAACGGGCCAAAACTTTCCACTGGGATGTCGTCCTACCCCAAGCCTGCGCCTGGCTGGAGGCGCAGGCGCAGCGCGGGCAGTGAGTGGACGGATTCACGCGGGCGGGTTCTGGACGCGGTAGGGAGAGAACCTGAGATAGAGACTGATCAGTGACTTGGGCGCGTGCTTTTTGAAAAACAGCTTGGTGGCGTGGACCAGCATCTTGCGCAGGTAGCGGAAGGTAATGAGGTGCCGATATTCTGGCCGGCTCAGAATGAGGCGGAACATCGGAGTGACATAGAGATAGAGTGACCCGCCTTCGCGCAGGAGCGGGAGGACATCCTGATTCTCGGGGAGATGGAGGCGGCGGAGCAGTTCGGCGAGCAGCTTGCGATGCTCGGCCGGGTCGCGGAGCACGCGTTTGTAATAGGAATTGGGTTGGATATAGAACACCGCCAGCGGCTCCGGCACAAAGCACATGCCATGGCGGAATGCGACCACCTGCATGAGATACCAGTCACAGGCGGACTTTAGTTCGAGGTGAAAGCCGACCTCCAAAAGCGCGCGGCGCTTCATGATGACACTGTGCGGCGGGATGTAGAGATCGCCCCGTTTGTCTATCTCCAGCAGTTCCGCCGGCGACAGGTAGCAGGCCTGCCGGGCAATGTCGCCACCCCACAGCCAGCGCAAGCCCGTGGCTTCTTCGTGAAAGTCACCAATGGTGCAGCAGAGACCGGCCTGTGGATGTTTGGCGAGCAAAGCCATGGACTTCTCAAACAGTCCGGGTGCGATCTCATCATCCGCCGCGCCGAAGTAGAGATAGTCGCCCTGGGCGACCCGGATGGCGCGGTCCACGCTGGCATGGATGCCGAGGTTTTTCCCGTTCTCGAATAGTTTGATGACCGGGAACTTCGCGGCGAACTGCTTGATAATCTCCACGCTGTTGTCCGTGGAACCGTCATCAATCACGATGACTTCGAAGAGATGAGCGGATTGCGCGCCCACCGCGGCCAGCGAACGCGGGAGGAACTGGGCGTGATTATAGTTCGGGAGCAGGACGGAGAGCTTGGGCCGTTCCATGGGTCAGGTGCGGAAACGGGTTACTGTGTCAGTCGCTGCATGAACGCGGCCACGGCGGCGCGGTCCCCCGGAGCAGGACTCCATGGTGCGAATTCACAGTCCGCAGGATTGAACGGACCGTTGGTGGTCTCATGAATCACGGCAGTTTCGGTGCGCAGGACGATCGTGTGCCAGGCATGGCTTGCCAGGCGGTAGAAAAAGGCCCGGCCGGAACCGACCGGACCCAGTTCGAGCCGGCGGGTGATCCGCCCGGAGTCATCGAAGAAAATCACGTCCAATTCGCCCTCGATGATATGGAAGGACTCGCTCTTCCCCCGATGCCGGTGCGGGCGCAGATAGGCATCGCGGCAGAAGGCGACGACCATCTCGTGCAAAGGGTCGGCCGGTCCCGGATGCAGGCAGAGGCGGGCGCGACGGAGGGGTTCCTCAGCGGCGGCCTGTTTGACCTGTGCCAGCAGAGCCGGAGTGATGACGATAAGGTCGGCTCCGGGGAAGTAGGTTACCGCGGCCATGAGGGGACGGAGGGACCGTGTTCGGCAATGCATGCCGCCACGTATTCGATGTCCGAGGGAGTCAGCTTTTCGTGGACCGGCAGGCAGAGTATCTCCTTCACCAGCCGCCGGGCGTTGGTGAACTCACCCCGCACCGTTTCTCGATAAGCGGGCTGCTCGGGCATCAACAGGGGATGTTGGATTTTTGTCTCGACGCCCCGGGCCTCGAGGAACGCCTTCAATTCGTCGCGGCGTGAAGAACGGATGGTGTAAGTGTAATAGACATCGGACTCACCCTCGCGTTCCAACGGCGTCCCCACCAAGCCGGCGAGCAGTTTGGAATACAGCGCGGCGTGCTCGCGGCGGCGGCGGATTATTTCGGCAACCCGCGGCAGGCGACAGAGGAGGAATGCGGCCTGCATGGTATCCAGCCGTCCATTGAGACTCGGCTCGATGCAGGTCTCGCGGTTCACTGTGCCGTTGTAACGCAGGGCGATCAGGCGTTCGTGGAGCTTCTCGTCATCCAGCACGATCACGCCAGCCTCGCCGCACGCCGCATAGACTTTCATCGGGTTGAGGCTGATGCACCCGAGGGTGCCAAAGGCCCCCGAGACGCGGCCATGATGCCGCGCGTCGAACGACTGGGAACCGTCTTCCACCAGCGGCACGCCGTGGCTGGCGGCGAGTTTCAGCAGGGCCTCCATCTCACACACTTTGCCGGTATAATGAACAGGCAAGATAGCCTTGGTACGCGGGGTAAGGAGCCGGCGGACACTCTCCGGGTCCATATTCAGATCCTCCCGGATGTCGGCAAACACGGGAGTAGCGCCGTTGAGGGCGATGGCGTTGGCCGTCGCGATCCAGGACAGCGAGGTAGTGATGACTTCGTCGCCGGGACCGAGGCCCAGGGCGCGGATGCCAAAGAAGAGCGCATCGGTGCCGGAATTGACGGCGACGGCAAAGCGGCGGCCCAGATGCGCCGCGATCCGGGTTTCAAATTCCTGCATCTCCGGTCCCATGACGATCCGTCCGTGACACAGAACGGCCTCGGCGGCCGCCAACAGTTCACGCCGTTCCTGCTCGTCAGTGACGCGCAGATCGAGGAAAGAAACTCGCCGGTTCATAGGTAGTCTCGTGGGTTCATAGGGGCGGGGCGGTCTTGGGCCCAAAGCCGAGCACGAAGTAATACCAAGCCATTTTGGAGTAGCCGGTGTGGACCACTTCGTCATTCATGGAGAAAGGCAGCGCCCGGCCGACGTGGCGTTCGATCAAGGAGACCAGTTCCTGCTGGTCGTAGCATTTGACATGGGAGGCCTGGCTCAACGCGCTCTGATAGGGATAAGAGTAGAGACTGGGCGTGCCGATCACGAGCATGCCGTCGGGCTTGAGGCGCGCCGTCATGGCAGCGAGCAGCTTGTCACCCTGTTCCACCGGCATGTGTTCGATGACATCGAGCGCCAGGACGACATCATAAATGCGTTCCGCCGGTTGCTTGAAAAGATCGCCGCAGACAAAAGCCACATTCTCCCGCCGGTTGATGGATCGCGCCTCCTCGACCTCGGTGGTCTTGACATCAATCCCGGTGGCGTGCGCGCAATGCTGCGCCAGGAAGGTGCAGCCGACGCCGGAACCGGAACCGACTTCCAACACGCGGTCAGTCTTCTTGACCAGTCGCGCCACGAATTTGTAACGCGCCAGACGGATGAGCAGCCGCAGCAGGTCATTCTTGAAGAAAGAGGCGTATTCCGGCGGCAGGGTTATTGGCGGGTGGGCGGCGTAGAGATCATTGATCAGTGACTGATAGAGGTCTGGGTTGGCGTTGTACTGACCAATGTCAATGTTCATGGGTTTCGACTTTGCGTAGTTCCATTTCCAATTTCAATAACTCTCGCTGGCGGGCGTGCAGGCGTCGGACGGGCGTGCCCGCATAAACACCCCAAGGCTCCAGATCCTCCTTGACCAGTGACAAGGCCCCCACGGCCGCTCCCTCCCCCAGCGTGCATCCCGGTAGTACGACGCTGCCTGCCCCAAGAATGACGTGCCTCCGGAGCACCACCGCTCCCTTGCGTCCCCCGGTCCACTCAGTCGGCACCGTTGGTCCGGTAAGCCGTTCACCGGAGTAATCATCGCTCGCGGTAAAAATTTTGACCCCCGGAGCAAGCGTGACGAAGTCCTCCATGGTGAGACCAAACTTGGCGCCCAGAAAACAAAAGTTCGGGATGCTGACATGATCACCGATGATCAGTTGACCGGTGGCGATCAGAATGGAGAAGTCATCAATGCGCACATGATTGCCCAGCGAGATGTTCTCGGCGCCATAGACACTGGCCCGCTCATGGATCCTAACATTTCGCCCGAGGTGTTTGAACCCGGCATTCCGCAGGTCTTCTTCGGTCAGATAGCGTCCGCCTAAGTTCATAGTTCCAGCACCGATGAGTTATCCCGCTTCACCCTGCAGCCCTTGACAGCGGGTTTCGCATTTCCGGTTGCCGGTGAAGGGTCAGATGACTGGTGCCGCGTCTCATAGCTTGACTCCTACTCGAAGCAGACGAAGTCCCAGTCGCCGGTGTAGCCGGTCTGCTGGAAAATCCATTCCCACTCGGTCGGCGTGAAGAAGCACTCACAAGTGAGCTGCCAATACATCAGGTTCACCTTCTCGCGCTCGTTCCGGTAGGAATCCATCACGATGAATTTGCCACCACGGCCGACGCGTTGGATCTCGCGCAGCGCCTGAAAGAGACCGGGGAGATAGAGGTTGTGCAGTGTGTTGACACACAGTACGAGGTCGAAGTGTTGGTCGGGGTAGGGGAGTGCCATCGCGTTGCCCACGCGCAGGAATGGCTTCACGGATTCCATACCGTTGGCGATGGCATATTCCGAAATGTCCAGGCCGGCGACCTCCAGTTCGGGGATCAACTGCTTGAGTTCGTGCAGCACGAAGCCTTTGGCGCAGCCGATGTCCAGCACGCGCATCCCCGGTTTCAGGCGGTAGTGCGCGATGAGTTTTTCGGCGAACGATTTCCAGCGGCCGTCGTAGCGGAAGCCTCCGTAGCCGTATTTGCGATCCCCATCGAAATATTCCTGGCCGAACTTTTTCGAGACCGCGGCGCACTCGGCCTTGTCGAACTCGACCACGCGCTGGACGTAGTTGCGTTTGGTGGCGTTGTGGATGCCGGAAATGAAATCGAGTTTGGCCATGCGCGGGGCGGGCTAGCCGGCGAGGGCGGCCAGTTCGTGGAAGATCAGTTCCGGGTCCAGCCCGTGCGCCTTGAGCAGCTCGGCGTGCGTGCCATAGACGTGGATGAACTCATCCTTGAGCGAGTAGGTGCGCAGCTTGCAGCGGGCGCCGCTGTCCCACGCGATGGCTTTCACCTGCGGGCCGAGGCCGCCGAAGGGCGCGTGTTCTTCAATGACCGCCACGGTCTTGAACCGCGCGAGCAGGGCCGCGATGCCGGCTTCGTCCAGCGGCTTGAGGCTGTGAACGGCCACGACGGCAGTGGACAGGCCCTTTTCCTTTTCCAACCGCGCGGCAATTTCACAGGCCATCTTGGTGATCGGGCCGTAGGCAAGCAGACACACGTCGGTGCCGGCGCGGATGCAACGGACTTTGCCCAATAGGAACGGGTCCGGCGCGCCGGCCGTGAGGTCGGGTTCGCCCGCCTTGCCGAGGCGGAGATAAACCGGGCCGGGAATGTCGATGACGCATGCGCGCGTGCAGGCGGCGGCCTCGGCGGGATCGCACGGCGCGAGCACGGTCATGTTCGGGATGGCGCTCATGAGGGCGACGTCCTCCTGCGCGTGATGCGTGCCGCCGAGGGTCGAGTAGCTCACGCCGCCGCCGACGCCGACGAGTTTCACCGGCAGGTTTTGGTAGCAGCAATCCACGCGTACCTGCTCGAAGGGCCGGTAAATCGTGAAGGTCGCGATGGTGTAGGCGAAGGGAATGCAGCCGCGCAGCGCGAGACCGGCACACATGCCGACCATCATCTGCTCGGCCACGCCGACGTTGATGAAGCGTTCGGGCGATTCTTTTTGAAACGAGGCGACCCCGGCCGCGGCGGTGATGTCCGCGACGACCAGACAAATGCGTTTGTCGCTCTTGGCGAGTTCGTAGAAGGCGTTGGCGAAGGAATTTCTCACAGGCCGCAGCCCTCTACCTGCTGGATGGCGATTTTGTATTCCTCGGCGTTGGGCGAGCGGTAATGCCAGATGGGGACGTTTTCCATGAAGGTCACGCCTTTGCCCTTGGTGGTGCGGCCGAGCAGGATGAACGGCTTGCTGCCCGAGCGCGCGGTGACAGCGTCGTGGATGGCCTGCGGGTCGTGGCCGTCCACCTCGGCGGCTTCCCAGCCGAAGGCGCGGAGTTTGTCGAGCATGGGATAAAAATTGGGAAGCGTCTTGCTCGTGCGGCCGAGCGACTGGAAATCGTTCAGGTCCACCATCGCCACGATGCGGGTGAGACCGAAGGACGGTGCGGTCATCAGGGCTTCCCACACGGAGCCTTCCTGCAATTCGCCGTCGCTCATCACGAGATAGATGTCGCGGTCCTTGCCGTGCAATTTGTCGGCGTAGGCCATGCCGACGGCGAGGCCCAGTCCGTGGCCGAGCGAGCCGGTCGAAGCGGCGACGCCGGGCGTGCCGTAGTCGGGATGCGTGGCGAGGGGGAAACCGGGCTTGCAGTAATTCTCCAGCCAGGCGCGGGGGATGACGCCGAGTTCCTCGAGCGCGACGAATTGCGCGAGCGAGCCGTGGCCTTTGGAGAGAATGAACGTGTCCTCCGTCGCCACGTCGCCGGTGCGGTTCAGCAGGCCGAAATAGGCCGTCGCGACGAGTTCCAGACACGAGAAGGACGGCGCGATATGCAAGGCACCGACGGTCTGGGAAATGTCCAAGATGCGGCGGCGATAGCCCTGGCAGCGGGTGCGGACGGCCGCAGCGTCGAAAGCAGATTTGGCCATGAGGAGGGGGTTAGGTCCGCAGCACGTAGGCGGTGGGATAGTCCTTGAGGAAGTCGCGATATTGCCGGCCCCACGCGATCATTTCCTGGATGCCTTCTTCGAGGCTGATCTGCGTTTCCCAGCCGACGTCCGCTTTGATGGCGCTGCTGTCCAGCCAGTAGCGGCTGTCCTGGCCAAGCCGGTCGGGCACCACTTCACAGAGCTGCTCGAAGGGCATCGGGAAGCCCTCGGCCACCTTCGCCACGAGATTGCGGATCGAAATCGGCAGCGGCGGACCGGCGTTGTAAACCCGGCCGAGCGGCGCTTTCTCGGAAACCAGCAGGATCGCGCGGGCCAGATCGCGGGCGTGAATGTAGGACTTTTCGGCGCGCCCGCCGCCTTGCAACGGGAGCTTCTGTCCAGTGAGGCCGCAGACGACCGCGCGCGGGATGACGCGGTGCAGGAGCTGGCCGGGGCAGTAGGCATTGGAGGGGCGGATGATGTTCATCCGGAATTTGAGCACGTTGGCCACGCTCAGGAGATACATGTCGAAGGCCGCCTTGCTCGCCGCGTAGGGACTGGTGGGCTGGATGGGCGTGGTTTCCTTGGCGGCAAAATTCACCGAGCCGTACAGCTCGCTGGTGCCGATCTGGATGAAGCGCTCCATGTAGTCACGTTTCATCAACTCCTCGCACATCATCGTGAGCGCAACGCAGTTGGTCTCGAAGAAGCGCCATGATTTTTTCCACGACACCGCGCCTTCGCCCTGCGCGGCGTAGCTGATGATGACCTCGGGCTTCTCGGCATCGAACAATTCGAAGAGCCGGTCCTGCTCGTGGGTGAGGTGAATCTGGTGGTAGGCGTAGCGTTTGTCGCCCTTGCCCACATTGAGTGAAAACGCCTCGGGCTTCTCGGGATTGCGGCCCACGGAGATGACCTTTTTGGCGTCGGTGTTCGCCAGCAGATACTTCGCCGTGTGAACGCCGAAGGAACCGCCGCCGCCGAGGATTACGTAGGTTTTCATGTCGCTTTTGGAGCCGCGTGATTAAACGCAATCACCCGGTGCGTAAAGCCTTTTCCCGGCGCGCGGCCAGCGCGAGATCCCAGACCGCCAGCACGTAGTCGGGCGCGGGAAGTTGGGCCGCCTGTTCGCGCGGAACGAAGGTCACGGCCTGCCCTTCGTAACAATGGGTTTCGGTGACGCCATCGTACTCCGCCCAGCAGTAGCTCATCCAATGGGGGCGGCCGTTGTCGGGCGAGACATAGACGAATTCGGTGAGCAAATCGGCGTCCCCGCAGTCGTAGCCGGTTTCCTCGAGAAACTCGCGACGGGCAGCGGCGCGGCACGATTCGCCCGGTTCGCAATGACCGCCGGGGAAGACCCAGAGCGCCCGCGCGGGCAGGCCGGGCTTGTCATCGCGGTGCTGGAGCAGGGCCGCGCCGTCGGCTCGGAGCAGCACGACGCCGGCGATGCGCGGCATGGAATCGGGGAGCGGCTCCGGAACGGGGGCGGGGTCTGGCGCGGGCGTGGGCGATGCGCTGGTGCTCATGCGGGGGAGAGTGCCGCGCGCATCCGGTCCAGGCCGGTGGCGAGGCTCACGGGTGCGAAGTCGGGGAAAAGCTGGCGCAGCAGTGCGGGGTCGAAGGCGCGGTAGCCGCCGTGGGGCATGGGGCCGGTGCGCGGGGAGCCGAGGACTTTCACGCGCGGCTCGAAGCGGGCGGCGGCTTGTTCGGCAATGGCGCGGAAGGACGTGACGGTGCCGCTGACGGCGTTCACCACGCCGGTCGCGCGGTGGCGCACGCACCGGCGGATAATTTCCGCCACGTCGGTGATGAAGATGTGGTCGCGCTGTTCCTCGCCTTCGCCGAAGAGCGTGATGTCCTGGCGGGCTTGCGCGAGACGCATGAAGCGATTGGGGCCGTAGCCATTGTGCGGATCGCCGGGGCCGAAGATGAGCGTCGGTCGCACGAGGGCGAGCGGGATGGCGGGCAGATCGCATTTCAGCATCACTTCGCGCGCGAGGTGCATGACGCCGTGGAGCGAGCCGGGTTCAGCGGGCGAGGCTTCGGTCATTGGGGCGCGCGAGTCGGCATAGACGGCGTCGGAGCTGACGTAGAGCAGGTGCGGGACGGGCTGCGATCTTACGGCGGCGATGACGGCCTGCATCATGCGCAGGTTGTCGAGGAGCATCGCGGTGTTCTTCACGGGCGCGAGGGCGGAGGTGACGACGAGCGTGGACTCGGGTGTGAGGTGCGCCGCGAGTTTCGGGGCGGCGTCGGCGGCGAGCAGGTCCACTTCTTTGCGGGTGAGCGCGACGACGTCTGCGCCGTCTGCCGCGAGCCGGGTGCAGGTGGCGCGGCCGACGAAGCCGCCCGCGCCCATGACGACGACGCGCGGGGTATTGGTGGGAGTGGGTTGGTGAAGGGTAAGCATGGTTGGAAGCGGAGCGCCGATCTCCAGATCGGTGCGGTTCAGATTTGCGCCGGACTGGAGTTCGGCGCTCCGGGGAGTGGGGGCGCTCCGAGGCGGTAATAATCGAAGCCCAACGCGGCGGCGCGCTCACCGTCCAGCAGGCCGAATGGGTCGAGGAGAATGCGGCCGGGCATGGCGGCGGGGATGGTTTCGAGGTCCGCGCCGCGGAATTCAGGCCACGGTGTGGGAATCACCAGCGCGTGCGCATCGCGGCAGCAGGCGAGCGGCGTGGCGCACTGCGTGAAAAGCGGGAACGCGTCGGCGGAAATTTTCACCACGGGATCGAAGGCCTGTTTGCGGCACGCGGGCAGGGCGGCGATGAATTGGAGCGAGGGCGAGTTTTTCGTCGAGTGGGTGTTCTCTTTGTAGGCGAGACCCCAGATGCCAAGGGTCGCGCCGTCGAGCGCGAGGCCGCGGCGGGCGAAGGCGGAGCGGAGGGTGCGCGCCAGCCAGTCTTTGCGATGGGCGCTGTTGTGTTGCCAGGCGGTGATGATGCTGGTGTCGGCGAGCGGGGCGGCGGGGCTGTCGGTCGTGCTCGGGGCGGACAGGCTCTCGCGGGCGGGCCGCCCGCGCTCCGGAGCGGCGAGGTGCTGCACGGTGACGAGGTCGCGTTCGAGATTTCCGCCGGAGATGCCAAGGCCGGGCGTGAGATAGGCCTTGGGACCGATGCGTGCGTCGAGTCGGAGCGCGGGGGCGATCTCGGACCAATCGGCGCCGATGCCTTCGCAGACTTCGGCGAGCGTGTTCGTGGTGGCCACGCTCGAGACGAGGAAGAAGTTGATGGCGATTTTCGCGAGTTCCGCGCTCTCGTAGTGCATCGGGAGCACGGGGCAGCCGAACGCGCCGAGCCACTGCGCGTAGGCGGCGGGCAGCGCGGCGCGCGGGTCGTCGCAGCCCACGATGTAGCGCTCGGGTTGGAGCGCACGCGCGACGGCGTTGCCGAAGACGAGGGTTTCGACCTGGTAATGCAGGTGCCCGCCGAGGGTCTGGGCGGTGGTCGCCAGCGAGGTTTTCAGCGAGCGGGTGAAGCCGGGCGGCACCTGGCAGAGAATCACCGCGGTGGCGTCGGGCGCGAGGTACGGGGCGGTGCGGGCGAGGAGTTCGCGCAGCGGCGCGAGGTCGCTGTGACCGTCGTCGTCGGTGGGGACATCGAGCGAATAGAAGATGACGCGGCATTGCGCCAGCGCGTTGGCGTCGGCGGTGAAGGTGAGGCGGGCTTGGTTCCCAGCGAAGAGTTCGTTCAGGCCCGGTTCGGAGACTGGAAATTGTCCCTGCGCGAGCCGTCCGCACAGCGCGGCGTCGCGGTCGAAACCGACGACCGCAAAGCCTTTCGCCGCCGTGGCGAGGCCGTAAACGATGCCGAGATGGGAGAGGCCGACGAAGCCGATCATGGCGGAAAAATATCTGCGCCAGGGGCGGCGACAGCATGTCGCCACTTGGTTGAGAGCGTGGCCTTTCGCTCTGCGGTTGCGGGGACAAGCTGTCCCCGCCCCTGCAGCATGGCCAGTCGGGACGATTTGCCGCCGAGGTTTTCCCGCAGATTCAGGGCGACCACAGATGGGGAATGGAATCTGTGGCCGTCTTGAATCTGCGGGAAGTTCATGGAGGGAGGAGCGCTGCGGGAGCCGTTCATTTCATCTGTTGCGATGATCAGTTCGATGTCGGCGTAAGCGGTTTGCATGCGCGCCTCACGCTAGGCCCGCGCTGGTGGCAAGACCGGCGAGCTTTTCCCCAATCCACAGGTCGTTTTCCCAGTTGCTCGCGCCGGTGCGGCAGAGCGCGAGGAAGTGGTCGTATTCCAATCTCCACGTCGGGTCGGGCTGTTCGAGGGTCGTGACGGTTTCCTCGGGGCGGCCGCTGGGGAAGATGCGTTTGCGGACGGTGAGCGTGCTCGGCCCCCATTTGCAGAGGCAGTGGATGTGCGCGCTGCCGAGTTCGCCAAAGACGTCGAGCGTGAAGGTGTTCCGCCACGAGAGCAGCGTCGCTTCCATTTCCCAGACCGCCGGGCCGCCGAAGCCGAACGTGACGTGATCGGGCGACTGGTTCTCGAAACGATTGACGCTCCAGACGCGGCCGGTGTCGGCGCGCGGGCCGAAGAGAAAATGCGCCATGTCGAGCATGTGCGAACCGAGGTCGGGCAGGACGCCAGCTCCTTTGTCGCGCCACGGCGAATTGCGCACGTCGCGGGCGGTGCCGTTGCCGTAGAAAATGCGCGTGAGATAAATCCGGCCGAGCGCGCCGGTGTCGAGCACTTGTTTGAGCCGCGCGATGTGCGGTTCGAAGCGGTGGTTGTAAGCCGTGTAAGCCGTCGCGCCGGTGCGGCGCGCGAGGGCGAGCAGCTCGCGGATTTCGGCGGCCGCGCCGACCAGCGGTTTCTCGACCAGGACGTGTTTTCCGTTGCCGACGAGGTGCCGGAGAATCGGAAGCTTCGCGCCGTCGGGCACGCAGACGCAGGCGGCGTCGTAGCGATCGAGCGGGATTTCCTCGATGGCCTTGCAATCCACGCCGGGGGCGACGGGATCGACGACCGCGACGACGTGGTCGCCCGCGAGGGCGCGGCGTTTGCGGCCCTGCACGCCGAGCCCGATGACGACGAGCCTCATTCGTAGCGCGATTTTTTTTCGACGGCGTCGAGTTTCTTCAAGACCTCGGCGGGCGCGACGGGGTGATTGCCGTCGTGCTCGCAGGCCACGGCGGCGGCGAGGGAACCGAGGATGCTCGCGATGACATTCGAGCCGGTCGTTTTCAGCGAGAGCGTCGCGTAGGCGAGCAGGGCGTCGCCCGCGCCGACGGCGTCCACGACGCGGTCGGCGAAGCTGTCCACGGTGAAGAACGAGCGCACTTCGCTGTCCGGGGCGCGATAGGTGATGATGCCGCGCTCACCGAGTTTGAGAATGAGGGCCTTGCAACGCGCCTTGGTGTAGAGGTCGAGCGCGAGCGGGCGCACGGTCGAGTCCTGGTCACCGAGGGCGAAGCGCGCCTCGCGTTCGTTGGGCGTGATCAGGTCGAAGCCCTGGAACTCGAGGATGTTGCCCCAGCGGTTGGAGACTTGGCTGTCGGCCACGCGCATCACGCCCGCGGGCAGCGCGGCGGTGAGCGGCGGGATGGTGTGCTTGTTGAAGAGGCCGTGGCGGAAATCGCTGAACACCGCGACATCGACCGTGTGCGCGGTGAGCTGGGCCTTGAGTTTCTCGAGGATTTTTTCGGAGATGGGGCGGTTGTCGAGTTTGTCCACCTTGAGCATCCGGTAGCCGTTGGTGATGAAGGAATTTTTGTGCGTCGTGGGGCGGGTCGGATCGACGATCGCCTCGACGTGGATGCCGGCGGATTTGAGGTCGTTCACCACGAAATCCTTGAGCGCGTCGTTGCCGAGCACGGTGGAGAAAACCACGTCCGCACCCGCGGCCCGCATGTGTTTGGCGACCACGGCGGCGCCGCCGGAGTAGTCCTCGGCCCGCTCATATTTCACGCTGAACGTCGGCGTTTTGGCCGTGCCGCCGATGAGCGTGCAGTAAGTGTAGCCGTCCACAATGGTGTCGCCGACGACGTGAACGCGCACGCCGCGGAGCTTCTCGATGGCGGTGCGGAGATCATCAAAGCCGAGGCCCTCGGATTCCAGCAGCGCCAGGAGCTTGTCCACGGCGAGGTTCGGCGGCGTCATGGTGATGATCGCCGACGAGGACATGATGAGGTCGCCGGGCGTGAACACGACTTCGCCGCCGTAGCTTTCAATCACGGCGATTTCCTCCTGGGTTTTCGGGTGGATGCCCTCGGCGGAGTACTCGTAACCCTTGGCGAAATAGTCGGGCTGGATGAAGCGGAGGTTTTCGAGCGGCGTGGCGTTGTCGTCCACGATCACGTAGTCCACGCACTCGAGGGCGGCGAGATTCATCGCCCGCAGGTCCTGCGGAACGAACGGGCGGAAGTTGGCCTTGTTGATGTGCGAGTCGCTGGTGAGGCTGGCAATGAGGCGGTCGGCCTTGCTCTTCGCATACATCAGGTGGCGGATGTGCCCCGGATGCACGAGGTCAAACGTGCCGTGGCACATGATGACGCTGTGGGTGCGTGGCCGCGGGCCGATGGCGGCGCGCAATTGCTCGCGCGTCATGATTTTGCGGCGGTAGTCGTTTTGTTTTTCAGGAGCGCTCATGCAATGGAAATGTCAGTCGTTGGGCGCGGATACTGGAGGGCGCGCGGCAAAAGGCGAGGCGAAGTGGTGGCGCATTTCAGTTTCTTGCAGCCGATTCCCCATCTCATTAGCACCCGGCTTCAGCCGGGTGTCTGGAGCGGGAAATCGGCGCGACCGCTTCAGCGGTTTTTCGGTCTGATCGCCGTCGTTGGAACATCCGCCAAAGCCGTTGAAACGGCTGCCCGATTCTATTCGTGCGTAACACCCGGCTGAAGCCGGGTGCTAATGAGATGTGCAAGAAACCGAGGTGCGCCCTGTGTTTGGTTCTGCTCCGGAGGAAAAGCGACGCACCGCAAATCGTCGAGCCGGCGGAGGTCGAAGTCATCGGCGACTCTGGCTTCCTCCGTCCAGTCGCAACTGAAAAACTGTTCCCGGTTTTGGCATCACCAGTTGGTGAGGAGGGCGTCCGCCACGGAGATTTCCCAGTGCCGTCGAGCGGCGTCCGCCACTTCGGCATCGGTCCGGCCCACGGCCTTGAGAATGGTCTTGGTCGGGATCGGTTGGGAGCCGCGGCCCACATCTTCATACTCCGGCAGGGCGTGGCAGTAGTGGCACATCTGCTTCCAGGTGTAGTCGCGGAAGTGGTCGTGCATGGTTTCCAAAATGGCGATCTCGGCTTTGGAAAGTTCATCCACGCCGGGGTTGGACCGGAGCACCACCCGGTTGGTTGGCTCATCGGCGTCCCCGATGAACGGTTCCCAATGCGGGCGGCCGCCGGGGCAATCGCCTTTGGTGAGGTCATAGACATTGCGCAGGACGGGGCCGCATTCCATCGACGCCGCCGTATCTCCGGTGATGGGTTCCTCCCATTTCTCAATGGCTTTGCGGTCGGCCAGATAGAGCATTTTGATGAACAAGAAATTGTCCATGTCCCCGCCACTGCGCTGAAGCAGGATCGCGGCCGCCTGCGCCGTTTTCTTGGGGTTGAAGGTGAATTTCACGGTGCCAACTTAGGCAGCGGTTCTGCGGGCATCAATGCCCTGGATGGGCAAGCAATCGCATTGGGGGCAGTTCAGTTTCTTCCACTCGGACTGGTTCGCCGTGCCAGCCCAGCGGGCGAAAGAAAATAGCCCAGCACTTCAGTGCTGGACTATTTTCGGTCGTCCCTGCGGGACTGAGTCAACTCGCAGCGATCGTCGCAAGAAACTGAACTGCGCCTCTCGGCCGCCCGCCTCACTTTTTCTCACCGCCCAAAAACGCGAACCACGTCTTCGTCGCCTGCGCGATGGAGGCCTGGTCCCACACGGGGGCCTGCCGCCAGTACTCGATGTTCGCGAGCAGATTGGCCACGCCCTGCTCGAAGGGGACGAGCTGTTTCCAGCCGAGGTCGCGGGTTATTTTTGTGATGTCGGCCCAGGTGCAATCGGGTTCGCCGGGGCGTTTGGGGAGGTGGATGACGGGTCCGCCGAGCAGTTCGACGAGGCGGTTGACGGGCTGCGGATTGCCGGCACCGAGGTTCCAAATGTGGTTCACCTTGTCCGTCATCGCCGCGAGATAGAACGCACGCGCCACGTCGGTCACGTAGAGAAAATCGCGCCGCTGCGTGCCGTCGCCGACGACGGTGAAGGGCTTGCCCGCGAGTTTTTGCGCGAGGAAAACGCCGAAGACCGCGCCGTAAGCGCCGGAGGTTTTCGAGCGCGTGCCGTAGGCGTTGAAAATGCGGATGCAGTTGACCGGGAGCTTGTAGGCGCGGCTCCAGTGCAGCACGGCCTCTTCCCCCAGGTATTTGCTCAACGCGTAGGGATGCTCGCACGCGATGGGCGCGTCCTCGCGCGTGGGCACGGCGGCGAGGCCGTAACAGGAGGACGAGGCGGCATAGACGAATTTCTTGATCTGCGCGTGCCGGGCGCACTCGAGCACCTTCACGGTGCCCATTACATTCGTGCTCAGATAATCCACCGGATGCTCGATGGACGGCACGATGTCGCCGATGCCGCCGAAATGAATGACATGGCTCGCGCCGGCGAAGAGCGGGTCGTTCGCGGCGAGGTCGCGGATGTCGCGGACCTCGACGACGAGGTCGGGATTGCCCTTGTGGTGGTGGAGATTCTCGAGCCGGCCGCCGACGAGGCTGTCGATGACGTGGACGCGGTGGCCCTCGGCGAGGAGCAGGTCCACCATGTGGCTGCCGATGAAGCCGGCGCCTCCGGTGACGACGGCGATGGGTTTGGAAATCATAGGAAGGCTCCTCTGGCTTTGGAGTGCGGTGACTTGTCACCGCTTTTGCGCGGGCGACTTGTCGCCGTCTCCGTTCCGTGCGCGTTCGAACAGGAGCGCACGCCACCGCTGGCGCGAGCGGTGAACGCCCCCGTTACAAAATGACACTCCCCCACATTCGACGGCGACAAGTCGCCTTGGGAAAGCGGCGACAAGTCCCCGCACTCCACAGCTCGCGCCGGTTCGGCGGCGGCTCGAGTGCGCCGGGCGTCGTCTGTGGTCCTGCCGTCGCTCACAAAGTCGCGGCCGGCTACTTCAGTCCGAGTCTTTTCACGCTCTTCACGTTGACGAAGGATTCGTCGGTCAGCGTGTTGCCGGGGAATTTTCCGGCCTTGAACGCGCGGCAGAGGTCGCGCACGGCGTCTTCGATCGTGCGCTTGGGCCGCCAGCCGAGGATCTGTTCGATCTTGCGCGAGGTGATGCGATACGAGCGCGGGTCGTTCGTAGTCGTGCGTTCGATGCGGATGGGCGGGCGTTCGGGGAATTCTTCGCCGACGATTTTCTTCGTGATCTCGGCCAATTCGTTGACGGTCTGGTTCTGGTAGCCGGCGTTGAAGATTTGGCCGGCGAGCTTTTCCTTCGGCATCGTGAGCGCGGCGGCGTAGAGGTCGGTCACGTCCTCGATGTGGATGTTCGGCCGCTGCTGGTCGCCGCCGAAGACGGTGATGACGCCGCGGTGATAGGCGTGGTTGGTGAGGATG
This sequence comes from Verrucomicrobiota bacterium, assembly GCA_014193395.1. Classification (GTDB taxonomy): domain Bacteria; phylum Verrucomicrobiota; class Verrucomicrobiia; order Limisphaerales; family BJHT01; genus BJHT01. The sequence goes on along the minus strand of BJHT01000007.1, from coordinate 18,717 downwards.
TTGACCGTGAGATCGAAGCGCATCCGCGGCGAGTAACCGCACACGGTCGCGGGGCGGAAGGTGACGACGGTGAGCTTCGGCGACTGGTATTTGAAGGCGATGGGTTCGCAGAGGCCCTTGTATTTGTTGTAGTCGGTGAGCGGGACGAGCGGATGCTCTTCGGTGACTTCGGGCGCGTCGCTCACGCCATACACGGAACTGGAGGAAACGTTGATGAAGCGCTCGACGGTGCCCGCCGCAGCCGTCGCCTGCATGAGTGGCTCGAAGCACTCGTAGTTCATCGTGCGGCTCAACGACGGGTCGAGGTCGAAGCTCGGGTCGTTGGAAATGGCGGCCATGTGGATGACGGCGTCGCACCCCTTCAGTGCCGCCGCATATTTCGCGGTGTCGCGGATGTCGCCGGTGACGACCGTGAGCCGCGGATGCGGCGTCAGGCCGGCCGAGCCGAAGAGCATCAAATCATAGACAACCACCTCGTGGCCTGCCGCGAGCAGCTTGGGAACGAGGACGCAACCTTTGTAGCCGGCGCCGCCGGTGACTAATACTTTTTTCACAGGTGCGGGAAGGTAGGAAGATCGGGGGGCGTGTCGAGTGAATTCCCGGTTTGTGCGCGTATCACCGCGCTGTGCGAGAATGGCGGTGGCGGACGGGGAGGAAGCTCAAAGTTCAAAGCTCAAGGGAAACACCAAGCGCCAAGGTCCAAGCTCGATTTGGCGGAGTCGAAAACTGGCGGTCAGCGTGGTCAGCGGCGCCGATCCGGCCACACGGCTTCGCTTTATGACGGTGCCCGGTGGTGCTTGGTGCTTGGTCCTTTCCTTGAGCTTTGAGCTTTATCCTTTGACCTTTCCATCGTTCCCCTCTCGGCTTGCCGCCCGCTTTGAAAATGAAGCTTCCCGCCCCCGGCGCTCTTCCCAAATGATGCCGCCGCCGTGACCGATGCCAGCCCAACCAACCGCCCGCCCGAGTCCCTCTCCGGCCTGATCGAGCGCGTGACCTACTTCAACGAGGACACCGGCTACGCGGTGCTCAAGGTCAAGGTCCGCGGCCATCGCGAGCCGGTCACCATCGTCGGCAGTCTGCCGTCCGTCAGCCCCGGCGAGTGGGTCACGGCGCAGGGCCACTGGGTGCAGGACCGGCAGTTCGGCGCGCAGTTCAAGGCCGCGCAGCTCGCCAGCACGCCGCCCACGACCATCGAGGGCATCGAGAAATATCTCGGCAGCGGCATGGTGAAAGGCATCGGCCCGGTCTATGCCAAGAAGCTCGTGGCGAAATTCGGCGACCAGATTTTTAACACCATCGAGCACACCTCCGCGCGCCTCGAGGAGATCGACGGCATCGGTCCCAAGCGCCGCCGCCGCATCAAGGACGCCTGGGCCGAGCAGAAGATCGTCCGCGAAATCATGCTCTTCCTGCACACCAACGGCGTCAGCACCAGCCGCGCTGTGCGCATCTACAAGACTTACGGCGACGACGCGATCGACAAGGTCCGGCAGAATCCCTACCTGCTCGCGCGCGACATCACCGGCATCGGTTTCAAGACCGCCGATCAAATCGCGCAGAAGCTCGGCATTCCCCACGACTCGTTGCTGCGCGCCAACGCCGGCCTGCAACACGTTCTGCTCGAAGCCACGAACAACGGCCACTGCGCGCTCCCGCTCGACCTGTTGAAAGACGAAGCCGGCAAACTCCTGCTCGTGCAGGAACCCATCGTCACGCAGGCCCTCGAACGCGCCATCAGCCATCGCGACGTCGTGTGGGATTCGCCCGCCGGCGTGCCGATGATTTTCCTGCCGCAGCTTCTCCAGGCCGAGGGCGAGATCGCCACCCGCCTGCGCGCCCTCGCCGCCGCACCGCCGAATTATCCGGCCATCGATCTCGACAAGGCGCTCGCGTGGTGTGAACAGAAAACCGGCAAGGACCTCGCGCCGAGCCAGCGGGCGGCGTTGAAAACCGCGCTCACCAGCCGCGTGCTCGTCATCACCGGCGGCCCCGGCGTCGGCAAAACCACGCTCGTCAACGCGCTGCTGCTCATCCTCCGTGCCAAGCAGATCAAGGTCCGCCTCTGCGCCCCGACCGGCCGTGCCGCCAAGCGCCTGTCCGAAACCACCGGCTGCGACGCGCAAACCATCCATCGCCTGCTCGGCGTGCAGGCGGGCGCGGCGGGCTTCGCGCATCATCCCGGCAACCCGCTCGACTGCGACCTGCTCGTCGCCGACGAATGCTCGATGGTCGATGTCCCGTTGATGAATCACCTCCTGCGCGCGCTGCCCGACCGCACCGCGCTGCTGCTCGTCGGCGATGTCGATCAGCTTCCCTCCGTCGGCCCCGGCCTCGTGCTGAGCCACATCATCGCCAGCGGCGTGGTGCCGGTCGTGCGGCTCACCGAAGTCTTCCGCCAGGCCGCCGGCAGCCGCATCATCACCAATGCCCACCGCATCAATCGCGGCCTCATGCCCGAACTCGCGCCGCGCGGCACGGACACTGATTTCTATTTCATCGAACGCGACGAACCCGAGCAGATCGCGCTCACGCTCATCGAAATGGTGCAGCAGCGCGTGCCCAAACGCTTCGGCCTCGATCCCATCCGCGACGTGCAGATTCTCTGTCCGATGAACCGCGGTTCGCTCGGCATCCGCGAACTCAACGCGCGCCTCCAACTCGCCCTCAATCCGGCGATCCCCGACGATCCGCTCGTCGAAAAGTTCGGCTGGCAATTTCGCCTGCGCGACAAGGTCATGCAGATGCGCAACAACTACGATAAAGAGGTCTTCAACGGCGACATCGGCCAGATCACGCGCGTCGATCCCGTCGAGCAGGAAGTCCTCATCCGCTTCGACCAGCGCGAAGTCGCCTACGAATACGGCGAGCTGGATGAAATCTCGCTCGCCTACGCCATCACCATTCACAAATCCCAAGGCTCGGAATTTCCCGTCGTCGTCATCCCGCTCGCCACGCAGCAATACCTGCTGCTCCAGCGCAACCTCCTCTACACCGGCGTCACCCGCGGCAAACAGCTCGTCCTCCTCATCGGCCAGCGCAAAGCCCTCGGCATCGCCATCCGCAATCACAAGGTTGAGGACCGCTACTCGGGCCTGCTGGCGCGGCTCCAGATGGAAGTCGAGAGCGCGCGGGAGGAAGCGCACAACGCGAAGTTCAAAGCGCAGGGCGAACTGCCCATTCCCGGTGCGTGAGCGGCGATTGTGTCCGCTCCGCAACGATTGCCGCCGGGCGCTGGTCGGAGATCTGAAATTTCAAATCTCAGATCTCAGATCAACCTGCGCCGCTGCGGGCGGGGACCGCGAACGCCGCCGCCGCACCTGCCGCGCATTGAAAAGAAAGGAAACGTTTGCGCCCTCCGCCTGAAACCGAATAATTTTCACCACATGGTTCAATCCGTTGCCGGCGTTCAGGGTGCGTCCGTGGTGTCGTCACTGCGCGAGAGCATCGTTGCGGCGTATCGGTGGATGCTGCTGGCGCGGGTGTTGGACGAGAAGTTCGCGAGTCTTTACCGGGCGGGAAAAATTCACGGGGGAGTTTACCTGGGGCGCGGGCAGGAAGCGTTGAGCGCCGCGGTCGGGATGTCGCTGCGGCCGGGCGATGTGTTTGCACCGTTGATCCGCGATGGCGCTGGGCGGCTGGCGTTTGGCGAGACGTTGGTGGAGGCGGCGCGGACTTATCTCGGGTCGGTGCTCGGGCCGATGCGCGGGCGCGACGGCAATGTTCATCGGGGCCGGCCGCGTGATGGGTATCTGCCGATGTTGAGCCATCTCGGCGCGATGATTTCGGTGGTGAACGGGATGCTGCTCGCGCGGCGGTTCAAGGGCGAACCGCAGGGAGTGGGCGCGGCGTGCATCGGCGAGGGCGCGACTTCGACGGGGGCGTTTCACGAGGCGTTGAATCAGGCGGGCGTCGAGCGGCTGCCGTTGGTGCTGGTGGTGGCGGATAATCAGTACGCGTATTCGACTCACAGTTCGCGGCAGTTTGCCTGTCGCTCGCTCGTGGATCGCGCGATCGGCTACGGCGTCACCGGCTCGGCGCTGGATGGCACCGATGTGGCCGAGTGTCTCGCGGTGGTCGGCAAGGCGGTGCGCAATGCGCGGGCCGGCGGCGGACCGCAGCTCGTCGTGGCGCGGCTGCTGCGCCTGTGCGGGCACGGCGAGCACGACGACGCGAGCTACATTGATCCCGGGTTGAAGCAGTCGGAGCTGGGGCGGGATTGTCTGGTGGTGGCGGAGGAGCGGTTGCGCGCGGACGGTTGGGCGACGGAGGCGGAATTGGCGGCGTGGCGCGGTGAATCGGTGCGGCGCGTCGAGGAGGCGGTGAACTCGGTGCAGCGCGAGCCGACGCCCGATCCGTTTCAGGAGACGTGGTGCGCGCTGGCAACGCCACGGATGAAGGATGGCTTTCCCGCTGAGGCATCGCGCGAGCAGCTCCCCGCATCGCAGGGTTCCACGGTGCCCGCGCCATGAGCATCACGTACCTCGAGGCCATTCGCGAAGCGCAGGCGCGCGCGCTGCGGGACGATCCGCGGGTGTTCATCTACGGGCAGGATGTCGGGAGCTTCGGGGGCGCGTTCAAGGCGACGAAAAATCTGGCGCAGGAATTTCCCGGCCGCGTGCTCGACGCGCCGATCAGCGAAGACGCGATGGTGGGTTCGGCGATTGGCGCGGCGATCGAGGGGATGCGGCCGATTATTGAAATGCAGTTCGCGGATTTTTCGACTGTGGGTTTCAACCAGATTGTGAATCACGCGGGCGCGTTTCACTGGCGGACGGGCGTGCCGTGTCCGATCACGATCCGGCTGCCGTCGGGCGGGACGACCGGGAGCGGGCCGTTTCACAGCCAATGTTTGGAGGGCTTGTACGCGTTGTATCCGGGCTTGGTGGTGATGACGCCGGCGACGGTCGAGGACGCCTACAGCATGTTGCTCGAGGCGGTGGCGATTGATGACCCGGTGATTTTTTGCGAGCACAAGTATCTCTATTATCACCTCAAGGCCGAGGCGCTGCCGACGGAGGCGCTGCCGGTCGGCAAGGCGCGCATCGCACGGGCCGGGCGCGATGTGACCATCGTGGCCTACAGCGCGATGGTTCACGAGGCGCTCGCCGTGGCGACGGAACTGGCCGGCGAAGGCACGGAGGTCGAGGTCGTGGATTTGCGCACGGTGAAGCCGCTCGACACGGACACCGTGATCGCGTCGGTCGCGCGCACGGGCCGGCTGTTGTGCGTGAGCGAGGCGTGGCCGTGGGGTGGCGTGACGGCCGAGGTGATCGCGCGCGTGGCGACGGAGGGCTTCGGCCTGCTCGACGCGCCGCCGCAGCGCCTGAACGCGAAGGACACGCCGGTGCCGTTTCATCCGAATCTGTGGACCAGCCACCGGCCCACGGCCCGCAGCATCTGCGAGGCGGTGCGGCGGTTGCTCCAGCTTTAGCCCATGCCGCACATCCCCATCATCATGCCGCAGCTCGGCGAATCCATCGCCGAGGCCACCATCGTACGATTGCTCGTCCAGCCGGGCGACGACGTGGAGGCAGACCAGGACCTGTTCGAGGTCGAGACCAACAAGGCGACCATGACGGTGGCCGCGCCGTGCCGGGGACGCGTCACGAGCATCAGCGCGCGGGTGGATGAGAGCTATCCCGTGGGCGTGGTGCTTGGGCAGATCGAGGCGACGGCCGAAGAATCAGCGCGGCGCGGGCTTGATCCGCGCACTCCTGCCTCGGCGACGGAGAGTTCGTCACTTCCCGCGAACCACGGCGCGAACACGCCGGCCCCGGCGGCGCGCGCGGGCGTGGAGCCGACCGTGCGCGGCCTGCCCGTGCCCGCACACGCGGCGGGCGCGAGCTTTTTGTCGCCACGGCTCAAGGCCCGGATGCAGGAGCTGGGCTTGCACGCGGCCGATCTGGCAGGCGTGGCCGGCAGCGGCGCGGCGGGGCGCGTGACCATCCAGGACTTCGAGTTGTTTGTTTCCAGTTTGGAGAAACACCGGCTCACGCAGGCGTCCTCGATGCGCGTGGCCGTGGCCGATGCGATGCGGCGAAGCTGGACGCGCCCGCTGGCGACCGTCGGCCTGCCGGTGGCGCTGGACCGCCTGCTGGCGCATCGCAAACGCTGCGAGCGCAAGGCCGGCCCGGCGTTGTATGCGTTGCGCGCGCTCGCGCTCGCACTGGCGGAAAACAGCGCGCCCGCCGGCCGGCTCGTCGGCAACAAGATCGTGCATCCGCTGGCCATCGATCTCGGATTCGCCGTCGAGGCCGAGGACGGCGTGCTGGTGCCGGTGTTGCGCAAGGTGGACCAGACTCCGCTGGGTGAACTCGTCGGGCGCTACGATGAACTCGTCGAACTCGCTCGCCAGCGCCGTCTCCCGCCCAACGCCACCGGCAATTCCATCGCGACCGTCACTAACTTCGGCACGTTCGGACTCACGTGGGCCACGCCCATTCCGTTGCCCGAACAAACGCTCGTGCTCGGCCTCGGCGCGGGGCGCAAGACGCCGTTCTGGGACGAGGCGAAGCAGCAGTTCGTGCCCGTGATGGAGGCGAATCTCACGCTCAGCTTCGACCATCGCGTGCTTGACGGCGGCGCGGCGGGGCGGCTGCTCACGCGCATCGCGGCTTTGTTGCAGGAGCCGGAAAAGCTCTGAGCTGGGAACAGGAGGCCGGAAGCAGGGGACAGGAGTCAGGGGACAAGAGGCAGGAGTCAGAACTCAGGGATCAGGGGCAAGGAGGCAGGGGAGAGAAGCCGGGATTCGCCTGCATTTTGAACTCGAACTCGCGAACCGCGTTTGCGGCGCGACTGGCCGGCGCGAACTGCGGGCGGCAGGTCACTCTTTCCAGACTTCCAGTTCCGTCACACCGCTCCGCGATTTCTCGCGGTGTGTGAACACCACCCGCAGCTTCGTTGTGGTCACGCGCGAGAAGCGGACCGTGTTAATCATGTTCCCCGTGGGATTGGCGGGTGTCTTCACCTGCGCCGCCAGCTCGCGCCAATCGCCATCAAACCAGCCCTGCACCGTGTAACTCGCCGGCGGCTGCACTCCGCCGCGATCATCGTAAATGTATAACTCCACCCGCCCAACCTCGCGCGCCGCGCCGAAATCCACCTCCAGCCAGTCCGTCGCGTTGGTCGAGCCGTAGCTCGTCCAGCGGTTCACCGGTGTCGGGCGGTAATTGACCTTCCCGTCAATCGCCGACTTCGCCACTCCGCCGTAACGATCGCTGAACGACGCCGTCGCCTTGGGAAATCCCTCGCCCTTCATGTTCAACGCCAGATTCCCCGGCGGCGGCGGTGCCGGCTCATACGGCAGCGATCCCTCGCCCCACGCCTCGAACTCGCTCAACCCCGTCCGCCCGCTGGCCGCATGCGCGAAGACGACCCGCAGCTTCCGCGTGTCGAGTGCCGCTAAGCGCACGACGTTCGCCCGGTGCCCCGCCGCGACCTCGGGATTCCGCTGCTGTCCTGGAATCTTCTTCCAGCCATCTCCTTCCCACTGCTCCAACGTGTACGACTTCGGCGCCACCACGTTCGTGCCGTCGTCGAGCCAATACAGCCGCACCTCGCTCACGCGCCGCGCCGCGCCGAAATCCACCGCCAGCCAGTCCGTTGCATTCGTCGAGCCTGCCGTCGTCCAGCGATTCGGCGGATGCACCGTGTACCACGCATGACCGTCGTTGACCTTGTTCAGCGGCGTCTTCGGATCGGTATGCGATGCGGTGAACCGCGGATAATAATCCCCGTCGTTGTTCACCGCGTAGTTCAGCAATGTCTTCCCGCTCGCGCCCGCAGCGCTCGCCGTTCCCACCGCTGCGGCAGCCGCCGTCGGGAGCGTCGCGGAAATCTTCCCCAGCGTCGGGAGCGACGCGATTTCCTTCCCGTCCGCCAGCACGCGCAAGCCCGCCCCGTGCTGATACCGCGTCCCGTCCTTGTCCCACAAAATGCTCAGCCGCCGGCCGCGATACGGCACGTCGTCCAGCGCGAAAAACGCCCACTCCGCCGGTGCCAGCGGATCAATCTCCACCACGTCATCCGCCCGCGTCTTCAAGCCCACCAGCCCCGTGATCACCAGATCGTTGAAGCTGCTGTGGAAATAATGCTCGCTGTGATTGTAGCCGTCGTGCCCCTCGAACAACCCCGTGTCCGGATGCAACGCCTCGGCCAGATACGGCTTGCCCTGCTTCCGATGCGACCGCGCGAAGATGCCCAACTGCTTCACGTAATCCGCCCGCGTCACCACGTTCTGCCGGTAGTTGTGCAGCAGATTCGCCAGCGCCTTCAGCGTCTGCGCCGTCGCATACGGCCACGACTGCCCGCTCCACCAGCAGCACGAGTTCTTCAACAAAAACAGGGGATCATGGCGCTCCACCGTCGTCGGCCCGAAGTCGGCGAAGAAAAAATCGCGGTCCATCAAGAACTTCCACGCCGACTCAAAGCCCGCGTCCGGCAGATTAAACTGCCAGGGGATATAGGCGTGCAATTCGCGCCCGTGCGGACTCCCTGCGAACCTCCCCGATTGATACGTGAGCGTATGTTTCTTCACCACGTTCCCCTCCTTGTCCGTCTCGTCCCGCATCGACATCGGGAAAAAGAACTCGCGCTTCGGATCCCACAACAGCTTCTGGACTTTCTCCTTCAGCCCCGCCGCCTTCACCTCATACGTCCGTGCCGTCGCGTCGTCGCCCGCCAGCCGCGCCACCCGCGCGATCGCGAGCGCATCCGCATACATGTAGGCGTTGAATCCCGGACGGTAGCCGTTCGCGCCGCGCAGAATGTCCTTCGTTTGCCGGCTGTTGATGTTGAATTCCATTCCGTCGTCGTGCCCGTTCTGCCAGAACAGCCCGACCTCCGGCACGAATTGCCGCTTCTCCCACGCCTCGTAGTTGCGCTTCAAGTCCGGCAGCAAGTCCTTCACGAACGCCGCGTCCGGATGCACCTCGTGCGCCGCCCACACGCCGTCCGTGAGCCAGCAGCCGTAGTTGCGCGGCTGCGCACCCGGCGTTCGGAACCAATACCGCGCGTAATCCCGCGCATACCGCGGGTCCCGCAGCCAGCGCACCTCGTAAAGCTGATGCCCCGCCGGACAACTGATCGCCCCGTACGCCCCGCTCCAGAACGGCCGGTCGGTGAACTCCGTAAAACTGTATCCGCTGTTCGGCGACCCATACGTGAGATGCTTCGTCACCAGCTCCCACCGGTAATAATACGTCGTTACCAACTCCGCGTCCGGACACTCGAAAAACGGGATCGTCGCCTTGAACCAATCCCAATCGCGGTTGTCCCAGAAGGTCTGCGTTTCCAGCGCCTTTTGCTTGTCCAGCACTGCTCCTGAAACGGCCGGCATCGATGTCCAAGCCGCGATGATTGCGAGGAGGCAACCGCTCCAGAAAATGAGCGGGCGCCGGTGAAGCTGTGAAAATGCCATGTGCGAGCGTTAGCCCAACGCCGGGTGATCGCAATCCGTGAATCCCGGATTCCGTGCAGCGGCGTGCATGTCGAATATGTCGGCGGAATTGGCTCCGGCACCCGCCTGCGATGCCGCAGGCCACAGGTTTCTGCGGAGCGATCCGGTCTCCCGGGTGCCGCCGGGTGAAACGGAAAGAATCGCAGGCAAACGTCCTGCTCCCTGGTGCGTGCGAACGCCGCCGCGGCCGGGGACGGCCGCACTCCGGCCGCGAGTGCAGTTGCGAGCTGCTCCACCACCAAACCGCTCTTTGATCACCTTGTTCCTTGGTGCTTCCCTTGAGCTTTGAGCTTTAGCCTTGGAGCTTTTCCGCGCATCGCGGAACCAAAGCTTTACCCCGTCCCGCCGCGCCCCGTATAACCACGCCCGCTTTATGAGCCAACCCAGCCCCAGCTTAGCGCCCGCAAATCTGAGCACTTCCGATTCGCGGAAGAGCAGCGCGCCCAAGAAATTGCTCGCCGCCAACCGCAGTGAGATCGCCATTCGCATCTTCCGCGCCGCCACCGAACTCGGTCTCCGCACCGTCGCCATTTTCGCGCAGGAGGACCGCTTCGGAATGCACCGTTTCAAGGCCGACGAAGCCTATCTTGTCGGCACCGGCAAAGGCCCCGTCGCCGCGTATCTCGACATCGAGAGCATCGTCGCTGTTGCGAAGGAAAAGGGAATCGACCTCATTCACCCGGGCTATGGTTTTCTCTCCGAGAACGCCGAGTTCGCTCGTGCCTGCGCCCGCGCGGGCATCACGTTCGTCGGCCCGCGGCCCGACCTGCTCGACATGATGGGCGACAAAACGGCCGCCCGCGCGCTCGCCGAGCGGCTCAATGTTCCCACGCTCCCCGGCACCAAGGACCCCATCGCCGACCGCGACCTCGCGCTCAAGGCCGCCAAGGCCATCGGCTTCCCGCTCATCATCAAGGCGGCGTTCGGTGGCGGCGGTCGCGGAATGCGCGTGGTGAAAAAGGAGAGCGATCTCTCGGGGTTGCTCGACGAGGCGCAGGCCGAGGCGGGCCGCGCGTTTGGCAACGCCGCCGTGTTCCTCGAAAAATACATCCCGCGCGCCAAGCACATCGAGGTGCAGGTGCTCGGCGATCAGCACGGCAACGTGCTGCATCTGCACGAGCGCGATTGCTCGGTGCAACGCCGCCACCAGAAGGTCGTCGAGGTCGCGCCGAGCTTTGGTTTGCCCGAGCACATCATCAAGGAGCTGTGCGACGCCGCCGCCCGCATCGCGCGCGAGATCAAGTACGACAACGCCGGCACCATCGAGTTCCTCTACGACCTCGACCGCCACGAGTGGTTCTTCATCGAGATGAACCCGCGCATCCAGGTCGAGCACACCGTCACCGAGGTCATCACCGGCCTCGACCTCGTGCGCGCGCAAATCCTCATCGCGCAAGGCCACGCGCTGCACAGCAAGGAAGTCGGGATGCCCGTGCAAAATCAGATCGCGCGCAACGGCTACGCCATCCAGTGCCGCGTCACCACCGAGGATCCCGAGAACAAGTTCATGCCGGACTACGGCAAGATTCTTGCCTACCGCTCGCCCGGCGGCTTCGGCATCCGGCTCGATGGCGGCATGGGCTACGGCGGCGCGGTCATCACGCCCTTCTACGACTCGCTGCTCGTGAAGGTCGTCGCCAGCGCACAGACCTATGAAATCGCGATGCACCGGATGCACCGCGCGCTCTCCGAGTTCCGCATCCGCGGCGTCAAGACCAACATCCCGTTCCTCGAAAACGTCATCCGCCACCGCGATTTCCAGAGCGGCCAGGCCACCACGACGCTCATCGACACGACGCCGGAACTCTTCTCATTTCACGCTCGGCGCGACCGCGCGACGAAGCTCCTCAACTTCCTCGGCAACGTCATCGTCAACGGCAATCCCCACGCCAAGGGCTACCGCCCGGAGAAAGCCTTCGCGCCCGCAAAAGCCCCGGCCTACGACAAGAAAACCCCGCCGCCCGCCGGCACGCGCGACCTGCTGCTCAAGCTCGGCGCGAAGGGCTTCGCCGAGTGGACCCTCAAGCAGAAACGCCTGCTCGTTACCGACACCACCTTCCGCGACGCGCACCAGTCGCTCATGGCCACGCGCGTCCGCTCGGCCGACATGCTCGCGTGCGCCGACGCCCTCGCGCACCGGCTCGGCGACGCGAAGCACGGCCTGTTCTCGCTGGAAATGTGGGGCGGCGCGACCTTCGACACCGCGATGCGTTTCCTTAACGAAGACCCGTGGGAACGTCTTCGCCAGTTGCGCGCCAAGATTCCGAACATCTGTTTCCAGATGCTTTTCCGCGGCTCCAACGCCGTCGGTTACTCGAACTACCCGGACAACGTCGTCGCCGGTTTTGTGAAGCACGCCGCCGCGTCCGGCATGGATATTTTCCGCGTCTTCGATTCGCTCAACTACCTGCCGAATCTGAAGGTCGCGATGGAATCGGTGAACCAGACCCATGCGATTTGCGAGGCCGCCATCTGCTACACCGGCAACATCCTTGATTCGCGCCGCGACAAATTCTCCCTCGCCTACTACGTGAAGCTCGCGAAGGAGCTGGAGAAAATGGGCGCGCACTTCCTCGCGATCAAAGACATGGCCGGCATCTGCCGCCCGTTCGCGGCGAAGAAGCTCGTCAAGGCGCTCAAGGATGAGGTGGGCATCCCCATTCACTTCCACACGCACGACACCAGCGGCATCAACTCGGCCAGCGTCCTCCAGGCGAGCGAGGCGGGCGTGGACATTGTCGATCTCGCCATCGCCGCGATGTCCGGCAGCACGTCGCAGCCAAACCTCAACAGCGTCGTCGCCGCGCTGCAGCACACGCCGCGCGATACCAAGCTGGACCTCGACGCGCTCAACGAATTTTCCGATTACTGGGAAAAAGTCCGCGAGTTCTACACGCCGTTCGACACCGCGCCAAAGACCGGCAGCGCCGAAGTTTTCCTCCACGAAATGCCGGGCGGTCAGTACACCAACCTCAAGGAACAGGCCGCCAGCATGGGCGTTTCGCATCGCTGGCCCGAGATCGCGCGCACCTACGCCGAGGTCAACCAGCTCTTCGGTGACATCGTGAAGGTCACGCCCAGCAGCAAGGTCGTCGGCGACATGGCGCTCTTCCTCTTCAGCCGCGGCATCAAGCCCGCCGACGTCGTCAACCTCGACCCCGGCAACACCGATTTCCCCGAGAGCGTCATCGACATGCTCAGCGGCGGACTGGGTTGGCCGGACAGCGGTTTCCCTGAACCGGTTCAGCGCGTCGTGCTCGGCGAAAAACGTTTCAAGGAAGCGCAGGCCGCGTTCCGTGAAAACCGCGCCGGCAACCGCGCCACGCCCATCCAGCTCGACAAGCTCCGCAAGGAACTCACTGAGAAACTCAAGCGTGACGCCACCGAGGACGACCTCTACTCGCACCTGATGTATCCGCCGGTTTTCGCCGAGTTCGCGCGGCACCTGCGCGAGTTCAGCGATGTCAGCGTCCTCCCGACACCCGCGTTTTTCTACGGTCTGAAACGCGGCGAAGAAATCAGCGTGCCCATCGAGGAAGGCAAGACCCTGATCGTCCGCCTCGTCAACGTCAGCGACCCCGACAAGGACGGTCGCCGCACGCTCACTTACGAGCTGAACGGCATGACCCGCGAGACGTTCATCACGGACCGCAGCGTCACGCCCAAGACCAAGAGCCGGCAGAAGGCCGACCTCAACGATCCGCTCCAGATCGGCGCGCCCATCCCCGGACTCATCGCCGCCATCGCCGTCAGCGTCGGCCACAAAGTCGCCAAAGGCGACAAGCTGCTGATGATGGAAGCGATGAAAATGCAGACCACCGTCTCCGCCCCGTGCGACGGCGTGGTGGCCGAAGTCGCCGCCAATCTCGGCGAAACCGTGGAAAGCAAAGACCTGCTGGTGCGGCTGAAGGCGTGAGGCGGGCGGTGCGCGGCGGGCCTGTACCGCAGGCTTCCAAGCCTGCTGTATCGCAGGTTTCCAAACCTGCGCGGCGTGGAAAATTTTCGCGCGCCCTCGTTTGCCAACGCCCCGCCGACTTCGAAGTCGGCGACACAGCAGGTTTGGAAACCTGCGCTACGGCGAGGCCGCCGCATCGCGGTCCACGATCCCGGAGGGATCGGAGAAATTAGCCGGCGGTGAAGCGCAGCGGAACCACCGGAACGACCCCGACCAGATCGGACTGCGCCGCGGAGGTGGCGCGAGAAATCGCGAACTGACGGAGGATTTTACGCCTGCACCTTGGTCCGCAGATTCGGAAGTTCAAACCACTAACCGGCACTAACTGGCACTAATCAGAAAAAAACGGACCAATGAATGCGGCCCTGCTTTGTTTCCGATTAGCGCCGGTTAGTGCCGGTTAGTGGTTTCCGTTTTTGCCCTGCCGCTCAGTTGCTCTGCCCCATCGCCGCCAGCGCCGCCTCGGTGTCGGTGCGGCGGCCGGCGTCGTTGAGAATCTGGCCGAAGGCCGTGAGACACGCGCAAACATTGGCCAGATTGCTCGTCTCGCCCATCAAGCCGATGCGCCAGATTTTTCCCTTGAGCGGTCCGAGACCCGCGCCGACCTCGATGTTGAAATCCGTGAGCAGGCGTTTGCGTGTGGCCATTTCATCCACGCCCTCGGGCACGCGGACGGCGTTGAGCTGCCAGAGCTGATGACCCTCCTGCGAGGCGATCTCGAGGCCCATCGCCGCGAGGCCGGCCTTGAGCGCCTTGTGATTCCGCTGATGCCGCGCCCAGCGATTTTCCAAACCCTCGACGAGGACGAGCCGCAGCGCTTCGTGCAGCGCGTAGTTCATCGTGATCGGCGCAGTGTGGTGATACACACGGTCCTGGCCCCAGTAGGACGCGAGGAGATTCACATCGAGATACCAGCTCTGGACTTTCTTTTTGCGGCTGGTGGCGACCTGCAGGGCGCGCGGACTCAACGACACGGGCGACAATCCCGGCGGGCAGCTCAGGCATTTCTGCGTGCCGCTGTACACGGCGTCGATGCCCCACTCGTCCAGGCGCACCGGGCAGCCGGCGAGCGAGGTCACGGTGTCGAGCACCATCAGTGCGCCGGCGTCGTGCGCGAGCCGTGAGATTTCCTCCACGGGCGTGAGCGCGCCGGTCGAAGTCTCGGCGTGAACCACGGCGACGAATTTCGGTTTGCACGTTGCGAGCGCGGCGGCGATTTGCGCCGGCTCGATGATGCGGCCCCACGGCGCCTCGACCTTGATCACGCGCGCCCCGCAGCGCTCCGCGACATCGACCATGCGCGTGCCGAACACGCCGTTGACACCGATGACCACATCGTCGCCCGGCTCGATCAGGTTCACGCAGCAAAACTCCATGCCCGCGCTGCCGGTGCCGCTGACGGGGAAGGTCATTTCATTTTTCGTGAGGAACACCGCGCGCAGCATCCCCTTGATCTCCTCCATCATCTTCACGAACACGGGATCGAGATGCCCGACCAGCGGACGCGACATCGCCTCGAGTACGGAGGGCGAAACATTGCTCGGGCCGGGGCCCATCAATAAGCGGGTGGGTGGGAAAAAAGGCGCAGGTATTTGCATGGCGCGGAGCGTATTTGCCCCGCTCGACAGGAGCAACGATTTTGGAAAATATCGGGGGAAACACCAATGCCGCTCGGAAAATCCAACGCCTCCCGGGGAGCGCACGCGGGCCGCGTGCAGTTTTCGGCGGCCCGCCGAAAACCTCGTTCCACTAACCTTTTCCGGCGGCAGGAAAGGTAGACTGGGGAACGGCGGTTTGGGCGGGCCGCCCAAACCGGCACGCGGGCCGCGTGCGCTCCCCTGCCGGTGCGGAGTTCTCTGCGGTCCAGTCGTCGCAATACCCAAGCCACCGTTGGCAAAATCCAATGACAACTCCATCCCCCGCCACCTCCCTCCCAACCCCACGCCCCACCTCCCGCCCGTGGGATGTCATCGTCCTCGGCCTCGGCGCGATGGGGAGCGCGACGGCGCTGCAACTGGCGCGGCGCGGTTGCCGCGTGCTGGGCTTCGACCGCTTCAGTCCGCCGCACACGCAAGGTTCGACGCACGGCGAGAGCCGCATCATCCGCGAGGCCTATTTTGAAAGCCCGCTCTACGTGCCGCTCGTGCAGCGGGCCTACGAATTATGGGCGGAACTCGAACGTGAATCCGGCGCGCGCCTCTTCGTGCCAACCGGCGGCCTGATGATCGGCCCGCGTGACAGCGAGATCGTCGCGGGCGCGCGGCACAGCGCGGAGCAGCATCGGCTGCCGCACGAAATCCTCGCCGCGCCCGACGTGCGCCGCCGCTTCCCGGCGTTGCAGCCGCCGGACGACTGGCTCGCCGTGTGGGAAGCGCGCGCGGGCGTGCTGTTTCCCGAACGCTGCGTCGAGGCCCAACTGCGCGGCGCAACGGCGCGGGGCGCGGAATTGCACGTCAACGAACCAGTCGAACGCTGGGCACCCGACGGCGACGGCGTGCGCGTATGGACGGCGCGTGGCGAGTATTCCGCCGGGGCGCTGGTCATCACCGCAGGCGCGTGGCTCGGGCAGCTTGCGGCGGACTTGCGCCTCCCGTTGCGCGTCGAGCGGCAGGTGTTGTTCTGGTTCGATGCGCTCGCGAATCCCGCGGATTTCCGCCCCGACCGCTGTCCGGTTCACATCTGGGAATACGAGCCGGGGAAACATTTCTACGGCCTGCCCGATGTCGGCACCGGCTCCAAGCTCGCCGTGCATCACGAAGGCCCGACCGTCTCGCCCGACGCCGTGGACCGCACGCTCGGCGCGGCCGAGACACGGAAAATGCAGTCGCTCGTGCGTCGCCATCTGCCCGGCCTGAATCCGGCGGTGCGATCCTTCGCCGTCTGTCTCTACACCGACACGCCCGACCAGCATTTCCTCATCGACCGGCATCCCGAACATCCGCAGGTGTGGCTCGGCAGCCCGTGTTCCGGGCACGGTTTCAAGTTCGCCAGCGCCGTCGGCGAAGTGCTCGCCGACCTCGCGCTCACTGGCCGCAGCCGCATGGATTTGGAATTGTTCCGGCTCGGGCGGTGGTGAGTTGCGAGCCACGTTGGTGAGCGCCGCCGCGCCGCTTGTAGGAGACGACGTAAGGAGACTCTGACTTTTTCCACGGGAGCAGCGCGGTTGAAAAAAGGGGGTGAGAGTCTCCTCACGTCGTCTCCTACAAGGCAAACGCGTCGCCTGCCGCGTGTCGAGCAGCAGGCTGGGAACTCGGAAAAATCCCCTTTGACCCCAACCTTTGCCTTCAAAACCGGTTTCCTTCCGGTCGGCAAATGACTCACAGGCAGCGGGATGCGCGGCATCCATGAAGTTTCGCTTTGGCCGGGCGAAATTTCATGGATGACGGGTTTCGCGGCTTAATCAGTCGTCTGTGGTGTATCCCAAGTAGCGACACCCGTGGTGAGATTGCGGGCCGCGCCAACGAGCGTCGGCGCGCCGCTTGTAGGAGACGACGTAAGGAGACTCTGACCTTTTCCGCGGGAGCAGCGCGCTTGGAAAAAAGGAGGTGAGAATCTCCTCACGTCGTCTCCTACAGGGCACACGTCCCACCCGCGCTCCTGCTCGACACCCATCCGCGCGCTCTCTAGTTTCCGCCGATGCTTGACCGCCCCAAACCTGTCGAACGCGCCTTTGTGGAGCGGCTCCGCGCGTTGCTCGGTGCCGACGGCGTCATCGCCGGGGCCGATGAATTGCTCGTGTACGAATGCGATGCCTACACGCTGGAGAAGCAGCTTCCCGGCGTCGTCGCGCTTCCCAAAACCACCGCGGAAGTCGCCGCCGTGGTGAAGCTGTGCGCCGAGGCGCAGCTCCCGATCATCCCGCGCGGCGCGGGCACCAGCCTCAGCGGCAGCGTGCTCGCGGTGACCGGCGGCGTGATGATCGCGCTGACGCGGATGAACCGCATTCTCGAGATTGATTACGCCAATCGCCGCGCGCTGCTCGAAGCGGGCTGCGTGAACGCGTGGGTGACCAATGCCGTGAAAGCGCGCGGGCTGCTCTACGCGCCCGATCCTTCGAGCCAGTCCGCCTGCACCATCGGCGGCAATGTCGGCATGAACTCCGGCGGCCCGCACACGCTGAAATATGGCGTCACCACCAATCACGTCCTCGGCGTGGAAGTGGTGCTGCCCGACGGCGAGATCGTGTGGCTCGGCACGCGCCCGGACGGCGGCGAGGATGTCGAAGGCTACGATTTGCGCGGCGTGGTGATCGGCAGCGAGGGGATGTTCGGCATCGTCACGCGCGTGCTGGTGCGGCTGATCCGCGCGCCACAGGCGTTCAAGACGATGCTCGGGATTTTCGAGAGCGTGGAGGACGCGAGCCAGGCCGTGAGCGACATCATCAGCGCGGGCATCGTGCCGGGCGCGATGGAGATGATGGACCAGCTCATCACGCAGGCGGTCGAGGCGGCGTATCACTTCGGATTTCCGCTGGATGCGGGCGCGGTGTTGATCGTGGAACTGGACGGCCCGGCGCCCGGTCTGGAGCGGCAGGCGGCGCGCGTTATGGAAATCTGCCGGAACAATCGCGCGCGCGACGTGCGGCTGGCGACGAGCGAGCAGGAGCGCGTGGATTTGTGGAAGAGCCGCAAGCGGGCGTTCGGCGCGATCGGGCGGCTGAGTCCGAATTTTCTCACGCAGGACGGCGTGGTGCCGCGCTCGAAACTGCCTGCGATCATGACCTTCATCCGCGCGACGAGTGAGAAGTACGGCCTCCGCATTCCGAACGTTTTCCACGCGGGCGATGGAAACATCCATCCGCTGATCCTCTACGATGAACGCGACGCGGAGCAGGTGCGCCGCGCGGTGCAGGCGGGCAACGACATTCTCGACCAGTGCATCGCGTTCGGCGGCAGCGCGACGGGCGAGCACGGCATCGGGGTCGAGAAGATTGATTTCATGGCGAAGCAGTTCTCCGCCGAGTCGCTCGACGCGATGCGGATGTTGCGGCGCGTGTTTGATCCCGAGGGCCGGTGCAATCCGCACAAGATGTTTCCCGGCTCGAAACGCTGCGGAGATTTTGCGCCGAAGAAGCAGATCGCGGCATGAGGGAGGGAAGCGACATGGGCGGTGGAGCGCGACAGGAGCGCGGCGTTTACGCCGCAGAAGCGTGGGGCACGAAGAGTGCGTTCGGATTATCGGGCGCGTCGGTTCCACGCGGACGTCTCTGCGGCCTGAAGCCCGCGCTCCGGTCGGGGCGCGCGGTGTTTGTCCGCGATTCAGAAAACACCCGCGTTCAGCACTGACACGATGAACCTCGCCCCCA
>BJHT01000006.1:59080-67034 GCA_014193395.1 Verrucomicrobiota bacterium | reverse complement strand
CGACGTGAGGAGAACCCGAGCGCCGCAACGGCGCAGCATGGGGCCAACGTACTCGGTTGGCCGGGTCAACGCATCGGCCGGGAGCGGGGCAATGCCGACGGGCAGCGGAATTATTGGCAAAGGAATGGAGGCAAAGGAATGGGGACGGGAAAACTTTTTGTCTTCATTCCCTTGCCTCCATTCCTTTGCCCAATCCGTTTCGGGGAAGGGCGGCAGATTCAGGTTGGCTACGAAGCAGGTGATAGCCCGCCGCCGCCATTGACCGGCAAGAACCCGGGCCGGAAAGCGGGGCAGAACCGGGACCGTCGTGCTCAGCAGGCGGAAGGGGGTACGTTGGCAGGCGGATGGATCTCACGCGAAATGGGGGGAAATCCGCCTCCTCACGTCGTCGGTAAGGAGAAACCCAGGAAGCCGATGACGACCCACTAACTACTAATCACTAATTACTAATTACTTTCCCCGCATAACCGGTCCCCAACTACGGCACGACCGGTTGAACGGCCGGGGGCGTGTAGCTCGGTCCCCACCGCTGGTACCAGAGCCGTTCCAGCTTCACGAGGTCCACATGGCCGTCCATGTAGGAGACATTGATGGCGCGGCCGTGGCGTGCGATGCAGATGCGTTGGATGCCGTTGGCATTGCCGCCGGCCAGGACATCGGCGGGCGGGGTGTCGGTGCCGGAGATCCAGGTATCCACCCAGCCGCCGTCCATCACGGTGGGTTGTTGATCGGTCTTGCCGTCTTCCAAGTTGGTGAAATACGCCGGGTTGGGTCCGCTGGTGCGGGGCTGAATCCACGCATTGAGACAGTAGCTGCCGGTGGTCCCCCCGATGAAGCTCGCGGCGCTGCCGAACCACGGCAAAAATGCCGGGGCGGGCGAGGGCATGGGGGCAGTCCAGGCGGCGGGAAAATTGAGGGCGGGATTGACCCGCGACGCTTTGGGACAGAGCCAGATTGCGGGATCGGTGAGGCTGGCGTTGGTTTTGAGCAGACCGATCCAAAAGTTGTAGTTCTGAATCCCGGGACCGTTGTCCACGTACGGCATGGTCTTCTCCCAGTCCGCCACGTAGAGGATGACGCCCATGCCCAACTGCTTGAGGTTGTTGTTGGACTTGACCGTCTTGGCCCGGTCCTTCGCGGCTCCCAGCGCGGGCAGCAACATGCTGGCGAGAATACCGATGATCGCGATGACCACCAGCAGCTCGATCAGGGTGAAGGCGATATCCGAACGGGGCTGATGTGGGCGTTTTTTCATAGCGTGAATGCGGGCCGAACGTCTTGGCGGGGCCACCGGATGTCAAGCGGTGAGGGGTGCCAATGATTCCAACCCGACTCTTGGGGTGCTTTCGCCGGCGCGGGATTTGGCCGCGGCTTTAACTTCGGAATCTTCAGCGATCGCCAGCGCCGCCAGCAGAATGCGAGCTTCCAGTGCGGGAAGCAGCCGCTGGCAGCGGACGTTCGGCGGGACCGGTCGGACGTGGAGCACGAAACCGCCCCCTCCCCGGTTCGCGGTGCCGCGGAATTTTGCGCGGACTCCCAACCGTAGCGTGGCGCAACGCGGACGCGCTTAGCGCGCAAGGCGACCTACCGCGCCATGTCCTCGCCGGCGCGGGACGGGCGACGTGACTGAACGAGGACGGAAAAACTGCGGCCCAGGTGGTCTGGGTGGGTGAGGGTCTGGAACTGGCGCAGGACAGCGGGATCGGTGGGCGGTGCGGTGGCGTTCCAGGCGCGTGTGGCGATGGCGGTGAGAAAACGGCTTTGCGTGGTGAGGGCTTCGGTGCGCAGGCCTGCGGATTCACCGGCGGATTGGAGCGCGGTGAAATTGACGTGGGCGGTGAGGTCCTGCTGTCCAGGCGCGGCAAGCAGATCGGAGCTGGAACGGTGTTGGGCGTAGGTGCGGAGGGTTCCGTGCGCGCGGCCGGGCGTGAAAAAATCGAGGGCGCTCAGGCCGTAGTCGAGCGTGAGGAGTTTGCCGCAGCGTAATGCTCCGGCGGCTTGTCGCCACCACGCCACGGCGGCAGGGCCGACCTCGGTGGTGAAGCCGTCGGGGAGAATCGCGGTGAGTTCCGGGGGGAGAGTGAGCGGGTGGAAGAGGTCACGCGGATTGTCGGTGAGCGGCAGGCGCGTCCACGCGAAGGCGTCGCCGTCGCAGCGGACGGCCCATTCAAACCACTTCGCCGCCGCCGCGTCCCAGCCGAGGCGGCGGACGGGAAAGGCGTCTAGGAGTTCGTTCGAGAAGATAATTCCACTAATGCCCGGCACGGGCATTTCCTCCCACCCGCGAAACCACCGCACCTTGCCCGCGAACGCGCGGAGCATTTCCGCCTGCCACGCTTGTCGCCGCGGCGAGGGTTCGAGGACGCAGTACTCGAGCGCGGCGAACTGGTCGGGGCGCTGGCACTGAAACCACGCGAGCACGTCGTGCGCGAGCTGGCCGTTGTGCGCTCCGGCTTCGACGAGTTGCAGCGGCCCACCGGCGGGCGGCGGCGGGAGTTCGTCGAGCCACTCGGAGAACTGCGCGGCGAGCAGTTCGCCGAAGAGCGGGCCGACGCTGACGCTCGTAAAGAAATCGCCGCGCCTGCCGATGTTCTGCGTGGCTCTCTCGTAGTAACCGTGCTCCGGCTGGTAGAGCGCCAGTTCCATGAAGCGCGCCCAGGGCATGGCCCCGGTGCGGGCGATTTCGTCGCGGATGATGGCGGCGAGTTCGCGGGCTGGCGGTGCGGGGTCGGTGGGCATTACGGGCGGCCGCTGAAAGATTTTCCTGTGGCCAAGATCGACGCGTTTTTCAATTTGATGTTGGAGCAAAAGGCTTCCGACCTGCACCTCTCCTCGAGCAATCCGCCCATCCTGCGGATCAATGGCGAACTGCACCGGGTCGATTACCCGCCGTTGGACAGTGAAAGTCTCAAGATGATGCTCTACGAGATCACCCCCGAAATTAAGATCAAAAAATACGAGGAAACGGGGGACGTGGATTTCGGCTACGAAATCCCGACGGTGTCGCGGTTCCGCGCCAACTTCTTCAACCACAAATACGGCGTGGCCGCGGTGTTCCGGCAGATTCCCTCGCACATCATGTCGTTCGAGGAGTTCGAGAAAATCGAGGCGCCGCTGCCAGCGGTGCTGAAGAAATTCTCCATGCTGCACAAGGGTCTGGTGCTGGTCACGGGGCCGACCGGCTCGGGCAAGTCCACGACACTCGCGGCGATGATCGACTACTGCAACCGCAACCGTCGCGACCACATCCTTACCATCGAGGACCCCATCGAGTTCGTGCATGAGAGCAAGAATTGCCTCGTGAACCATCGCGAAGTCGGGATGCACTCGCAGTCCTTCGCCGCCGCGCTGAAGGGCGCGCTGCGCGAAGACCCGGACATCATTCTGATCGGCGAAATGCGCGATCTTGAAACCATCGAGCTCGCACTTACCGCCGCCAACACCGGCCACTTGGTCTTCGGCACGCTGCACACGCCCAGCGCCGCCAAGACCGTGGACCGCATCATCGACGTCTTCCCCGCCGAGCAGCAGAACAAGATTCGCGCGACCCTCGCCGAGGCGCTGCGCGGCGTGGTGTCGCAGAATCTCTTCAAGCGCATCGACCGCCGCGGTCGCGTGGCGGCGCTGGAGATTCTCGTCTTCACCAGCGCCATCTCGAACCTCGTCCGCGAGGGCAAGACCCATCAGATCCCCGGCATGATCCAGGTGGGCAAACGCCTCGGCAACCAGCCGCTCGACGACGCCATCCTCGAGCATGTGCGCATGAAACGGATCACCCCCGAGGAAGCCTACGACAAGTGCATCGACAAAAAGAAATTCCGGCCATTCCTGACCACGCCGCCGGACGACGAGGACGGTCTGTGACGGCGGAAATTAAGCGCAAAGTTCAAAGCTCAAAGTTCAAAGCTCAAGGGAAGGGCCAAGGGCCAAGGTTCAATGGAGAGCAACTCGGCGAGAATCGAATCGTGACCAGCATCCATCATCGCGAAAATTTGTGCGGCAGCCGTCGCGACGAGAAGCGCCCGCGTCGCCCTCGCCCCACGAGACACGAACAGGCTCCGGGCGACACGGGGACCGGTGCGAATGGTGCAAACTTGCGCGACGACCGCTATGGAGACGACGAGCAACAACGTTGGTCCTTGCTGCTTGAACCTTCCCTTGAACTTTGAGCTTTTTTCTCCGCCCCCGCCCTTGAGCACTCCCGCGATTCTGCCGTTGAACTAACAGCCATGCGCCGCAACGAACTCGATTACATCCTCACCACGATGCTCGACTCGAACCCGGATGTCTCGGACCTGAACATCACGGTCAACAAGCCCTTGCAGGCCGAGTCCTCGGGCGAACTGGTGCCGGTCGAGATGAACCCACCGCTGCCGCGCATCACGCCGTTCCAGGCCGAGCGCATCGCGCTGAACCTCATCGGCGACAACCGCCGCCTGATGGAAGACCTCTTGCGCACCGGCTCGTGTGACTGCTCGTATGCGCTGCACGGGCGCGCGCGTTTCCGCGTGAACATCTTCTCCCAGCGCGGCCATTACTCGATCGTTCTGCGCAAGCTCAACACGCGCATTCCCACGCTCGGCGATTTGAATCTGCCGCCCGTTTTCAAGGACATCGCCAAGGAAAAGACCGGCCTCATCCTCGTCACCGGCGCGACCGGCTCGGGCAAATCCACCACGCTCGCGGCGCTGCTCAACGAGATCAACGAGACCAAGAGCGTCCACATCATCACGCTCGAGGACCCGGTTGAGTTCGTGCATCCGCACAAGAAGGGGACTTTCAACCAGCGCGAGATGGGCACCGATTTCGACCGCTTCTCCAGCGGCCTGCGCGCGGCGTTGCGCCAGGCGCCGAAGGTCATTCTCGTCGGCGAAATGCGCGACCGCGAAACCGTCGAGATCGGCCTGAGCGCCGCCGAGACGGGCCATCTTGTGCTCAGCACGCTGCACACGATTGATGCCGGCCAGACCATCAACCGCATCCTCGGCCTGTTCGATCCGGCGGAGGAGGAACAGGTGCGGCATCGCCTCGCCGACACGCTGCGCTGGGTCGTGAGCCAGCGGTTGTCCCCGAAAATCGGCGGTGGCCGGCACGCGCTGCTCGAGATCATGGGTTCCAACATGCGCGTGAAGGAGTCGATCATCGGCGGCGAAGGCGAGGGCAAGACCTATTACGAAATCATCTCCGCCGCGAGCATCGCGGGCTGGCGCACGTTCGACAGTGCGACGCAGGACGCCTACGAGCAGAATTTGATCACGGAGGAAAACGCGCTGCTCTACTGCTCGAAACGCGGCATCGTTTCGCGCGGCATCGACAACATCAAAAAGAAGCGCGGCGAAAGCACGACCACGCTGCCCAATCTCTCGATGAAACGGCCCGACGGCGCGGCCGGTCCGAGTGCGCCGCCCGCCCCGCGGTCCGGCGTCGCTGCTGGCCCGAAGTTCACCCCTACGCCGGCCGCCGCGCCCGCCCTCAAACTCAGGTGATGTCCCATGGCCTTTGACACCGAATTCATCCGCGACACTGACAAGCCCGCGCTGCTGGCGATGGACCCGCCGGAATTGTTGGAGAAGGCGCGTGCCATTGTGGCGGGCCTCGGCTACAAGGTCCACGTGGCGCGTGACCACGATGAATTCAACAACCGCTTTGGCGCGGTGCAATACCAGTTGCTGATCTTGACCGACACCTTCGATTCCGCCCCGGCCTCCGCCAACCCGAGCCTCCAGCGTTTGCAGGAAATGCCGATGGCCCTGCGCCGCCACACCACGCTCGTGCTCCTCGGCGACGGCTATCAAACCTTCTCGCCGATGCAGGCCCTGCAACACAGCGTCCACGCCGTGGTGAACCGCCAGGAACTCGCCCTGCTCGGGCCGGAAACCCTCGGACCGATCGTGCAGCGGACGGTGGCGGACAACACCCAGTTCCTCCTCGTCTATCGCGATCTGCAGCACCGCATCGCCCAGGGCAAAACCTGACGCCCGCTGTTGTCCGATCCCTCCATCACTCGACTGGACCAGGCCCTGGTCGAACGCGGCTTTTGCGACAGCCGCGAAAAAGCCAAACGCGCGATCATGGCCGGCCAGGTCCGCATCAACGGCCATCCCGCGCGCAAGGCCAGCGACCGCGTGCGCTTCGAGGACATCGTCGATCTCTCCGCGCCGGAGAAATTTGTCAGCCGCGGCGGGCACAAGCTCGAACATGCGCTCGCCCATTTTCACCTCGCGGTGACCGGCCTGCGCACCATCGACCTCGGCGCTTCGACGGGCGGTTTCACCGACTGTCTGCTCCAGCACGGCGCGGCGAGCGTTCATGCGGTCGATGTCGGGCAAGGCCAGCTCGCGTGGAAACTGCGCCGCGATCCGCGCGTGGTGGTGCTCGAGAAAACCAACGCCCGCACGCTCACGCCGCAGAATTTTCCCGCGCCGTTTCGACCGTTTGATTTCGCGGTGATCGACTGCTCCTTCATCTCGCTGCGGATCATCCTGCCCGCGGCCGTTGCTTTGCTCGCAACGCCCGGTAAGATCGTTGCGCTCATCAAACCGCAGTTCGAGGCGGGCAAAGCCGAGGCCGACCGCGGCCACGGGGTGATCACCGACCCGGCCATTCACGCGCGCGTGCTGGCGGAACTCGAGGCCTTCGTGGCACAGACGCCCGGCCTCGCGTGGCGGGGCGTCACCGAATCGCCGCTCCTCGGACCGGCGGGCAACAAAGAGTTCCTGGCATTGCTTGAAAAAACTGGCTGAAAAAATCCGCCGCGTCGGCGTCGTCGCCAACCCCGAGAAAATCGCGGGCCGCGCCGCCGTGCGCGAGGCCGTGAAGCTCATCACCGCCAGCGGCCGCGAGGTCATCACCGAACCCGCCACGGCGCGCATGGCCGGATTGTCCGTGCCCGTCGTCGCGGATGTCGCGGCGCTCGCCGCCGCGAGCGAACTCGTCACGGTCTTCGGCGGCGACGGCACCATGCTGCGCGTCGCGCGCGAGATCGGCGGGGCGCGCACGCCGGTGCTGGGCATCAATATCGGCGGGCTGGGATTTCTCACGGCGGTTTCCACGCACGATCTGGCGGCGGCGCTGCCGCGCGTCTGGGCGGGCGAATTTTCCGTCGAAGCGCGGCCGCTGATCGCCGCCACGGGCCGCGTCGCGGGCGGCGTCCTGCGGCAGACGGCGTGCAACGATTTTGTCATCTCGCGCGGCGCGATCCCGCGGCTGATCGAACTGGAGGTGACGGTCGATGGCGCGATGCTCACGCGCTTCCGCTGCGACGGCCTGATCATCAGCACGCCGACCGGTTCGACCGCGTATTCGCTGTCTGCCGGCGGGGCCATCGTCAGCCCGGACGCCGCCGTCCTCACCATCACGCCGATCTGTCCGCACACGTTGTCGAACCGGTCCGTTGTCGTGAATCTCGACGCCACCATCGAGGTGCGCGTCGCCAGCGAGAAGCTCGAGGCGATGCTCAGCGCGGACGGCGACTGCCATACGCGGCTCGCGCCCGGCGAGGTCATCCGCATCCGCCGCAGCCGACACAGCGTGCGGCTGGTGCATCTGGCAGGGAGTTCATTTTTTGAAACGCTCCGCCGCAAGCTCAACTGGAGCGGGTCGAATCTGAACGGCGCGTCCTGATGCGGAGTGCGGCCGTCCCCGGCCGCAGCGACGTCCGCACGCACGGGAAGTGCCGGGACCAAGTAGCGCCTTCGTGGGCTGCGACCCCCGGTTGCCGAGGACGGAGAGCCACAAGTGAAGGAGCGCGACTGTGGAGTGCGGTGACTTGTCACCGCTTTCTCGAGGCGACTTGTCGCCGTCGAACGACGGGACGCGTGAAGATGGGTTGGGGCGCTCACGGCTCGCGCCAGCGCCAGCGTGACCGCGTGACCGGAGCCGCACGGAAGTTCGACGGCGACAAGTCGCCTGCGCAAAAGCGGTGACAAGTCACCGCACTCCAAAACTGTCGCTC
>BJHT01000006.1:0-58862 GCA_014193395.1 Verrucomicrobiota bacterium | reverse complement strand
CTCACGGCTCGCGCCAGCGCCAGCGTGACCGCGTGACCGGAGCCGCACGGAAGTTCGACGGCGACAAGTCGCCTGCGCAAAAGCGGTGACAAGTCACCGCACTCCAAAACTGTCGCTCCGCGACGCCCCGGCAACGCCTCTTGGCGATTCGCACCATGAGCAGCGAGGCCGGGCGCACTCCGCGGCCGTAACCGGCGTGGGCTGCGACCCCCGGTTGCCGAGGACCGAGAGCCACAAGTGAAGGAGCGCGATTGTGGAGTGCGGGGACTTGTCACCGCTTTCTTGAGGCGACTTGTCGCCGTCGAACGACGGGACGCGTGAAGATGGGTTGGGGCGCTCACGGCTCGCGCCAGCGCCAGCGTGACCGCGTGACCGGAGCCGCACGGAAGTTCGACGGCGACAAGTCGCCTGCGCAAAAGCGGTGACAAGTCACCGCACTCCAAAAAACGGTCGCTCCGCGACAACACGGAAACCCGATCGACCCCTCCCGACAACTTCGAGCTGCGCGGAAATCTGAACGGCGGCGGAAGCGGGGCGTGACTCGCGCCGCGCTTCACCGGTAGGATTTTCCCCATGGTTCGCCTCAAAGATATTGCCGCAGTCGCCGGGGTTTCCGTGATGACGGTTTCCAAGGTGATGCACGACGCGCCGGACATTTCCGCCGCGACCAAGGTGCGCATCCGCGCGCTGGCCGACAAGATGGGCTACCTCCCGGACACCGCCGCGCAGGGCCTGCGCTCGCGCACCTCACGCATGTTCGGGCTGGTGATCCCGGCGATGACGAATCCGATTTTCGCGCGCGTGGTCATGGCCATCGAGCAGCAGGCGCACGAGCTGGGTTACGAAATCCTCCTGGCCCATTCGCTGAACAATCCCGAGCGCGAGGAGCAGTGCATCCGCCGTCTGCTCTCGCGGCGCGTGGACGGGCTGTTCGTCGTGCCCGTTTACCGGCAGGCGCCCACCGCGCCGATCTACGAGGAACTGCTGCGCCGCGCCCTGCCCACGGTCATCCTCGGCCAGCGCGCGCCGTTCTGCGGAAAATTCGTGAGCGTCGAGACCGACGACGTCGCCGCGAGCATGGCGCTCACGCGGCATCTCGTGGACCTCGGGCACCGGCGCATCGCGTTTTTCTGCGGCCCGCAATTCAACCCGTGGGCGGCGGAGCGGTTCGAGGGCTACCGCCGCGCCCTGCGTGAGGCGCGCCTCGAGGCCGACGACAACATGGTGTTCAACGCCGGCTCGACCATCGAGGAGGGCGAAAAGGCCGCGCTCGAAATGCTCAACGAATCCGCGCGGCCCACGGCCATCATCGCCGTCAACGACCTCGTCGCCATCGGCGCGGGCACGGTGCTCATCAACCAGGGCGTGAAAATTCCCGGCGACATTTCCCTTGCGGGCTTTGGCAACGTGCTGGTCAGCGAACATTTTCGCGTGCCGCTCACGACGGTGCGGCAGCCGAAGATGCGGCTGGGCACGGTCGCGGTGGATTCCCTGATGCGGCTCATGCGTGGCGAACGCCCGGCCTCGAAGCGGCTGCCCGCCGAGATCGTGGTGCGCGCGAGCACGGCGGCGCCGAAGGGGGAGGGGAAGTGATTAGTAATTAATGATTAGTGAGGCGTGATGCGTGATGCGTGATTGGGGATGGGAACCACTGACTGGCGCTAATCAGCATTAATGAAGAGCAGGGAATGGTCCGCTCGTGGGGGTGAAGGCCGGTGTTTTTTTGTCTGTGCTGGGCGGTGGTTTTGACGGGTTCGGGGTTCGGCAACGGGGCTGGTGGTGAAGTCAACCGTGTTGGCCCGCTCCCCGCCGGGTCCAATTCTGCAGTTCTGCATTTCGAGCCGTGTACTCAACCTGCTGGGACAGGTTGGGGTCGCATCGGCAACCCACGTATTAAGCCGGTGGAAGTTGGTCCCTGATGCTTTGCGAAGGGCTTCGGAGAGATGAACAGGGCAAGTCGGCTTTGGGCTGGCCGCTGGTTGCGCGATCCCTTCCTGACCTCCGAGACCGGCGGGGCGGAATTGCGGCTCGACCGGTCGAGGGAGAAGGGCTATGCCGTTGATCCTTATGCGAGGAAGCTGTCGAAAATCTTGGGGTCGTCGGGCGGCCTTTTCCCCGAGCACCGGACCGTTCCAGGAAGTGGTGCCGGCGTTGGCGGTCGCGTTGGCATTGGCGTTGGCGGCGCTCAGTGCGGGCGGGAACGCGGCGGCCGCGGAGCGGGCCACCGATCCCGAGGTGGTGGCGGCGCAGGCGCGGGCGGCGGGTGAACGCGGGGATTTTGAAGCCGCGATCCAACGCTGGGAGACGGCGGCTCAACTTTTCACGGCGCGCAAAAATCATGCGGACGCGGCCATGGCGTATGCGGGCTGGGCGCACGCGGGGCGGACGTTGGGCTTCTACGAGGTGGCCGGGACCGCGGCGCGCAAGGCGATCGCGGCGGCCGCGAAAGCGGATGGCCGGGCGCAGGCGCGGGCGGAGCACGCGGCGGGTGCGGTGGCGGCGGGGTTGGGGCGGCCGGGTGCCGAGACGTTGCTGACAGGTGCTCTGGCATTGGCTGAAACGGCCGGGGACGCGGGGTTGGGCGCGGAGATTTTGGCGTCGCTCGGCGACCTACACGCGGCGCGGAAGGAGTGGGCAAAGGCGGCCAATTTTTTCACACAGGCGGCCGCGCGCGCGGAGCGGGCTGGCAATGCCGCGCAGCAGGGGTTGGCACTCGCACGCAAGGCGAACGCGGATTTGCGCCAGAGTGGTGACGTTGCTTTCGCGCTCGAGACGGCGGCGCGGGCGGAGCGGCTGGCTAGCGGGTTGGCGGCGTCGCACAGCAAGGCGCTGATTTTTCTCGTGCTCGGGGGCGTGGAGGAGCGGGCGGTGGCGGGGCTGAAAAAGAATACTTTGGAACTCGCGGGCGGGTCGACCCTGCTCCAGGGCGGGGCGGCGCGGGCGCGCTACGAGGCGGCGCTGCGGGCGGCGACGGAGTGCGGCGATGTGCGTTCGCGTTCGCTGGCGCTCGGGCATTTGGGAGAAATTGCGCTGGCCGCGAAACAGCCGGCGGAGGCGTTGGAGTTTTCGCAGCAGGCGGCGTTCGAGGCGCAGCGCGGGAACATGGTGGATGTCGGGTATCGCTGGCACTGGAACACGGCGAAAGCGCTCGTGCTGCTCCAGCGGCCGGACGAGGCGGTGCAGAGTTATCGCCGCGCGGTGCAGGCGGTGCGCGCAGTGCAAAACGATTTGATTCTCGGGCACAGCGTCGGACAGCGGGAGGGCAGTTTCCGCGAGGTGATCGGGCCGTTGTTTTATGAGTTGGCAGACCTGCTGTTGCAGCGGGCGGCGAGAGAGACGGATCCCGCCGTGGTCGGGCAGTTGCTGTTCGACACGCGCAATGAATTGGAATCGCTCAAGTCGGCGGAGCTGGACGATTTCTTCCGCGATCACTGCGTGAACACGGTGCGCGCGCGGGCCAAGGCCGTGGACCAGACCGATCCGAAAAGCGCGGTGTTGTACGTGGTGCCGTTGCCGGATCGCACGGAGCTGCTGGTGGGAACGGTGAACGGCATCCGCCGGTTTCAGGTGCCGGTGACGGGGCCGGTGTTGATGGAGACGGCGCAGGAGTTTCGCCGCAAACTGGAGAAGCGCACCACGCATCAATACCGCGTCACGGGGCGGCAGTTGTATCAATGGCTCATCGCGCCGGTGGCGGAGCTGCTGCGGGCGCAGGGCATCGAGACGCTGGTGGTGGTGCCCGACGGCGCGCTGCGGACGATTCCGCTCGGGGCGTTGATGGACGGCGAAAGATTTTTGATCCAGCAATTCGCGGTGGCGGTGAGTCCGGGGCTGACCTTGCTCAGCCCGGAGAAGTTTGCGCATGTGCCGCCGCGGTTTCTCAGTTGCGGTCTGTCGGTTGATGTGACCGTGACGAACGGCCCGGCGGGCGCAGTTTGCGCGGAGCCGAAGCCGGAGCAGCCGGCCGATCCGCAGGTGAGCCATTTCGCGGGGCTGGAGCATGTGCCGGGGGAGTTGTCGGCGGTGCAGGGGTTGTTCGGCGGGACGGTCTTGCGCGATCAGGATTTTCGGCTGCAGAGCGTGCGCCGCGAGCTGGAGAAAAATCCCGTGTCGGTGTTGCACATCGCGTCGCACGCGGAATTCGGCACGACGGCGCAGGACACGTTTCTGGTGACGATCGAAGGCAAGCTGACGCTGGACGATTTGGAGGCGCTGGTGAAGCCGCGCAAATACCGCGGGCAACCGCTCGAGCTGCTGGCGTTGAGCGCGTGCCAGACGGCGAGCGGCGATGATCGCGCCGCGCTGGGCCTCGCGGGCGCGGCGGTGAAGGCGGGCGCGCGCAGCACGCTGGCGACGTTGTGGAGCGTGAACGACGAGGCGAGTGCGAAGCTGGTGACGGAGTTTTATTCGCAAATCCGCCGGCAGCCTGACCTCGCGCGCGCGCAGGCGCTGCGGCAGGCGCAGTTGCATCTGATCGCGCAGGAAAATCATTATCACCCGGCGTTCTGGTCGCCGTTCCTGATCATCGGCAACTGGCTGTGACCGGTCCTCGTGCCGATGCGAAAACGACTCCTAGCAAGCTGGCGGAAGCTCGGCCCCGGCACGGGCCTGCAGGTGGGCAAGGCGCTGGCGCTGGCGGCGGCGGTGCTGGTGGCGGTGACCACGCTCTGGCGGGTGGGGCTGCTGCAGTTTCTGGAGCTGAAGTTTTACGATCATTGCGTCCGGCAGACGGCGCGTCCGCGCGAGGATACCTCGCCGGTGGTGATCGTGGCGTTGCGCGAAAAAGACCTGAGCAATCCCGCGCACGGCTGCTGGCCGATGAGCGATCAGAAGCTGGCGGAGATGATCGAAATGCTGGCGGCGGGCGGGCCGCACGCGATTGGTTTGGATTTGTTCCGGCCGGTGCCGGTGCCGTGCGGGGGCGGGGAATCGGAGGTGCTCAAGCGCGTGCTGGAGCGGCACACGAACGTGGTGATGGCGCATAATTTGCCCCGCTCCCGACAGTCCGGCACGCCCCCGCCGGCGTACCTGACCAATCGCGCGGAGCAACTCGGCGTCGTGAATCCCTTTCCCGCCGCGGAGCCGAACAACGTCACGCGCCGGGTGATTCTGTATGAGGATCGCACCTTGTACGAAGGCGAGGAGCGGCGCTATTGGAGCCTCGGCGCGCAACTCGCGCTGCGGTATCTGGCGGCCGAGGGAATCGTCTGGGAGGAAGTGGAGCGCGACGGGCAGATCTGGGATTTGATGGGGCGTTTGGAGCTGCAACCGCTCGAGGCCAACGACGGCGGATATGTGGCGCTGGAGCGCGGGGGTTATCAGATGTTGCTCACGTATTCGGGGCCGGCGCGGTTCCCGACGTATCCGTTGTCGGATGTCTTTGCCGGCAAGGTGCCGCCGGATGCGTTCCGCGGGAAGACGGTGTTGGTCGGGATTCAGGCCGAGAGCGTGCAGGACGCGATGGCCACGCCGTTGAGCGTGTTGCAGCCGGGCGTCGAGGTCCACGCGCATACGATCTGCCAGTTGATCACCGGCGCGCATACGGGGAAGGGCTCGCTGCGGTTTCTGCCGGAATGGCAGGAGGCGGCGGCGCTGCTGGCGGCGGTGGGATTGGGGCTGGCGGTGGGAGCATTGGCGTCCGGGGTGCTGCCGTTTCTGCTGGGGCTGACGGCGGGCGTGGTGGGGATTTATTTCGCGGGCGGCTGGGCGTTCGACCACGGGTATTGGATTCCGGTGATTTTGCCGATGGCCGGATTTCTGCCGACGGCGGGGCTGGTGCAGGTCTTCGGGTTCGATGAGGAGCGAAAACTGCGCGGCCGCATCACGGGCATTTTCGGGCAGCATGTTTCGCCGAGCGTGCTCGAACTCATCCTCGCCGAGCAGGGTCGGCTGGAGCCAAAGGCCGTGACGACGACGGTTTTTTTCGCGGACTTGAAGGGGTTCACGACGATGGCCAGCCAGCGCAGTCCGCAGGAGGTCGTCCACTGGCTCAATCAATTCACGGAGGTCATGAGCCAGCCGGTGCTGCTGCGCAACGGCATGGTGATTGATTTCATCGGGGATGCGGTGCTCGCCGGCTTCGGACTGCCCATTCCGGCGGAAGGCGAGGAAGCCCGACGACGGGACGCTGTCAACGCCGTCGGGGCCGCGCTGGAACTGGGCGCGGCGGTGTGCGCGCTCAACGAACGCATGGTCGCCGCGGGGCAGCCGGGAACGGCGGTGCGCATCGGGCTTTGCACGGGTTCCGTCGTGGCGGGCATTGTCGGCAGCGCGGAACGCCTGAAATACACGGTGATCGGGGCCACGGTGAATCTGGCCGCCCGACTGGAAAGCGTGGACCTCGCCGACCGCGGCCTGACCCTGCCGAACGGGAACTTCCGCCTGCTGGTCAATGAGGAGACGTGGCGGCTGGTGGCGGCGCAGTTTGACGGGACGGAGTT
The DNA here is from genome assembly GCA_014193395.1 of Verrucomicrobiota bacterium. GTDB lineage: Bacteria > Verrucomicrobiota > Verrucomicrobiia > Limisphaerales > BJHT01 > BJHT01. The sequence continues at coordinate 52,422 of BJHT01000006.1, read as the reverse complement.
GTCGCCGCCGTTGTCCTTGAAAGGAATCCCGGCCCCGGTCAGGGTCTGGCACGTCATCCGAGAAAAACCCCAGGCCAAGGCTTTATGAAAAACGCGCGCCGCTTGTTTCTCTCCGCCCTCCTGCTCGCCACGCCGGCCATCGCCGCCGAGCCGCCGCCGAGGCCAGCGACATCGCCGAATTCACCCCGCGTCGCGGTGTTGACCAAGCGACCGCCGCTCGGTCCTTACATGGGCATCGTGCGGATTGGCGGCACGCGCGAAGGGGCCAAGGGATTGCCGACACTCTTCGCGGTCGCCCCCGTCACGATCGCATCCACGATCCACGAGTCTCCGGTGCTCTATTGCTACAGCAGCGGGGCGCAGGTGATCAGGTTCGTGCTCACCTTCACCGCGGTCCGCGCGGATGCTCCGCTCACCGAGACCGAGGTGCGGATGGATGCGGAAGGGTTGTATCGGATCGATCTCCAGGCGGCGGGTATCAAACTGGCGCCAAACACGGAATATCAGTGGTCCATCTCGACGCTCACCGGCAAGGAGTCTGCTTCCAAGGACACCGTCACGGGCGGGCGCATCCGCCGGGTACCCGCCCCGCCCGCGCTGACCGCTCGGCTGGCCGGTGAAGCGAAAGCCAATCCCATCCAGGCGTTCCGGGACGCGAACCTTTTCTACGACGCCTTCGCCGCACTGATACCGCAGTTGGAAGCACAGCCGAAGGACGCGGCGTTGGTGAAAACGCACACCGAGCTACTGGCGCAATTTGGGATCGTGCTTCCGAACACGATGCGCATCCCCGACCCGGCGGGGCGACTGCCGGAGGTGAAAAAGGGGGGGAAATAACTCGACGGCTCCAACGCGGTGAGTCCGGGCAGGGTCGGGAGTTACGCTGCCGACACGTCGAGAATACGGCTTGGATCAACAACGGAAGCTGTGACTTCGAACACATACTTTCGAACACTGATTAGCACGGATCGACACGGATGAGATTGGCAGAATCGGGAGGTTTCCAGACAGCCGGTGTGGCAACCTTCAGCCGTTTGTTGCTAGTCGACAGAGAGATTAGAACCACTGACCGGCACTAACCTGCACTAATAAAAAGCCAGGGGACATCGGTGGCTTCAGGATTTGGTTGGAATTGGTTTTCATTAGCGCCGGTCAGTGCCGGTTAGCGGTTCTCCAGTTCCTACTCCTGTTTAATCGGTTCCTTACGAGCTATCCCGTCAGCGATCGAAGGCACCACCGAGTGAGGCGTGTTTGACAGGGACAAAAAATTAGGCCGGGCAGGACCTAAGTCCCACCCGGCCGTCTGTGCTGGGGACAAACAAGGAGAGAAGGGAAGCCGCACGTTCATCCATTGTGCGCGGCTCCCGTGGAACCGGGCCTAGAACTTATAGGCGACCGCAGTGACAAACTTGAGGTCGTTCTTTTGGCGACCCGCGGCCGGCAGCTTGTGATAGGAGTCCTGCACATAGGTGCGCAGGGCAAGGTTTTTGTACAGCTCGGTTTCGAGGCCGGCCTCGAGGTTGAGGATGTAGTTGTTGAAGTTGTCAACCTGAGGAAGAAATTCAGCGCTCTGCCAGATCTTGGTCTTGTCCGAGATCTTGTGGTCGAGGCGTTCCGCGACGCGCAAGGCCATATACGTCTTGGACGCACCACCGGCTGAACGCTCATACACGAGGGAGGGACCGACCTCACCGCTCAGCTTGGTGCGATCCGTCTTCACGAAGTAGTAGCCCAGACCCGCGCTGATCGTCACGCGCGGTTGGACTGCGGCGATTTTATCATAGAGACCTTCGGCCCGGAGCAGGCCGTAGGCGCGATCGCTGAAGAGGCGGTTATACTGGCCGAAACCGCGGAAGGCTTGCGCCGTGGTGACGCCAGAGTTGGCGCCATAGGTCGCGTCGGCACCGAGGCTGACTTCGTCGTTCCCCTGCTTGCGGGAAGTGAGGACGTTGCCCGTGAAGAGCAAGGTGGAACTGTTGCCGCGGGTCAGCGTGAAGCCGAGGGCGGCGCTGCTTTCCCAGGGGGATTTGTTGGCTTGTGCCTGGGCGGCGGTGGCGCCGCTCAGCAGGGCACCGGTGACTGCCATACCGATGGCGAGACTACGGGTCGAGTTGGTCATGTGTTTATGTGTGTTGTGTTTACTGTTTGGTTGTGGGTGTCGCCAAGGCCATTAGGGCTTGGGAACACCGGGAACGTTGCCTGGCACCTTGGCAGGTTCGGAGGCTGCCGGATTGGCCAGAAATTTTTGCACCTGTGCCTTGAGTGACTCGACCAGGCCGGCCTGTTCGGGACTCAGTTGGAGATTCCCGAGACTCTTCAAGGCGTCGAGAGCTTCCGGGTATTTCTTTTCCACGAGATAGGCCTTGGCCTGCGCGAGGAGTTTCTCCGCTTCGGCGTTAGCGGTGCCGGTGGTTTTATGCACGGCTTCTTTGGCGGCGTCAACGGCCGACCGGGCCTTGTCACCGACGGCTTTGGCGGCATCGCCGGCGGCTTTGGAAGCGTCCGCCGCGGCCTTACTGGCGGCTGCCGACGCTTCGTGGGCGGCCTGCTCGGTTCCGGCCTTCACATCGGCGGCGGCCTTCTGGGCCTGCCCGACTGCGTTGTCCATGGTTTTTTGCAGGCCGGAGGCGGGTTTGCCGTCCGTCTTGGGTGCCTGGGCTTCCTCCTTGGTGCAGGCGGTCAGTGCGGCGAGTGCGGCGATAACGGCCCAATTTCCAACCAATCGGGATAATTGCTCCATAGATGTTCAAAAAAAGGGGCTGGCAGGTTGAGCCTGCCAGCCCCGAGGGTTTACTAATCGCTTAGTAAATGTGCGTGCTCTCTTCCTTGTTGACCGGAGTCTTCACGAGGTCAGAGATGTACCAGACGCGGGTGCGGGCGTCGTCCACGGCCGTGCCCTTGGCTTTGACAGTCCAGCGAATGGCCTGTTTCGGAGCCAAGCGCGGATAGACGCCGAAGCTGACTTTCTTGCCATCAACAGTCACGGCGGAGTCGCCGCTGCCGCTAATCGGATCAACCGACGCCGGGAAGATCATTTCAGCCTTGATGTTGGTGTCGTCCGCCGAGCCTTGGTTGGTGATGGTGACGACATAGTCGGTACCTTCGCCCACCTGAATCGGGTCAACCGTGTCGATCATCTCGAGGAGCAAGCCGGCGTAGCCCTTCCAGAGGGTGCAAGCTTGTGCTGAGCCGGTGAGGCCCTCGCCGGTGGCGACGGAGGCGGCGTTGCAGTAGCTGCCCGCCATGTCAGCCGTGAGGGTGACATTAAAGGCTTTCTTCTCGCCGGCGTTCAACTGAGCGATCTGCCAGGTGGCAGTGTTGCCACTGACGGTCGCGCCCGGAGCCGCCACGATGCGGGTACCTGCAGGAGCGTTGTCAGTCACGACCACGTTGGAGAGCGGTTCGTCACCGGTGTTGGTAACCTCGATGTCATAGTTCGCATTCTTGCGGGTGTATTGCTCCTTGGTGCCGTTCTTCACGATCGCGATGCCGCGCTCGGTGACGACGGTGCAGGCTTCAGCAGAGACACGGCCAGCATTGGAAGACTGGGCGGTCGCGTTGTTGCAGAAGCGACCACGCTTGGCGGCCTTGGCGGTGACCGGGATGTTCTTGGATTGTCCCGGAGCCAGGTCGCCGACGTTGAACGTCAGGGTCTGGCCGGTCGGACCCACCAAGCCATCGGGCAGGGTGTCGGTCACAACCACGTTCTTGGCGACGGCGGTACCCTTGTTGCTCACGACGACGTTGTAGGTCACGTCGCTGTTAAGCTGGGCCTTTTCGGGTCCGGATTTGACGATGGCCAAGGCGGGCTTGCCGACGAGGACCGAGACGCACGCCTTCGGATCGGCGGAGACGGTGTAGCAGGAAGCCAACGCACCCTCTTTGTCGGCGCGGAGGCAGACCTTGATGTCTTTCTTCTCGCCCTTGTTCATGGCCGGGAACTTCCAGACCAATTGATTGCCGGCGACCTGAGCGGCCGGCTCGCTGCGCACATAGGAGGCTCCAGCGGGGATTTCATCGGTGACGATGATGTTGCCGGCGTCATCCAATGCGGTGGCGGTAAGATCATAGCAGAATTCTTCACCGAGCACGGCTTCGGAGGGAACCCGCTTCACGACGTGCATGAGGTGGGTGCGGATGCCGGCGCCGGAGATCATGGCACCATCGCCTTTGGAGGCTGCCACGGCCTGAGAACCTTCCCAGGCACGACCCCACGTATCGGTGGGTCCGTTTTCGGGACGGGCTTGGGTGATGGTTGATTTGTCGTAGCTCGCGCAGCCGGCCAGGATAAAGGCCGACGCGACGCACGCCGACGTTACGATTCGCAGTCTAGTTTTCATTGATTTTCTAATGTTGCTCCAGTTGTTGTTTTTGCTTTTTCCACCCGCCCAGCACAGGCGCGCAGCTACCAGAACTGCCCGGAATTTGTCGGACGGCCCCGCAATGTTCAACGAATATTTTCGCTGTTTCACTGACTTTATGCCGCACGGTTTTGCCGCCGGTCCCGGTTCCGCCCGAACCTGTTTGGACCTTCGGGGCCGACGCTTTCGGTCGCCGCCCGCCACCATCCATCGCACCACAAAAGTGTGAGGACGGCCGCACCGCGATGTGGAGTTCACCCGGTGGCGGCGATCCCCGCCAACGTCCCGATGGTCACTCAACGCCGACGATCTTGAAGATCATTCGGAAGCCCGGCCATTCGTAGAAGCTGGTATTTTGCGCGGGACCGCCGAGTCGCTGGAATTGGGAGGAGCCGAACCTGCAAAAGCGCCAGCGCAAGAATCACAGGGAACTCGCGCGGGGGCGTTAACCCGGAGCTGATCCCGCTGCTTCCGAATCGTGGGATCGAAAAGCCGGCCCCAACGCGCCGCAGTCGATCACGCCGCGAGCAGCCCGCGCCGGATGGCGAAACGCACCAGATCGGTCTGTGAGCGCAGGCTCAGCTTGCGCTTCAGATTCGCCCGATGTTTCTCCGCGGTGCGCGGGCTGATGAACAATTTGGCGGCGACCGCCGGGTTGGTGTGACCTTCCGCCGCCAACTGCAGGATCAACCGCTCGCGTTTAGTCAGTGTGTCAAAGGCGTCGAGGCTCGGCGTGTCGTGATTTTCCATTTCCGTCGCGAGCACTTTGCCCGTCAGGTCCGTCGGCAGGTGGCGACGGCCTGCGATCACGGTGCGGATGGCGGTGACCAGCTCCGCCGCGCTGCCGCCCTTGAGCACGTAGCCCTGCGCGCCGCTGCGCAACGCCTCCATGACATACGGTTCGTCGTCGTGCATCGAGAGCACGATGCCCTTGGTCTTCGGACTGTCTTTGCGCAAGCGCCGCAGCAGATCCAGCCCGTGCAGCCGCGGGATCATCAAGTCCAGCACCAGGATGTTCGGCTGCAACTCCTCGACCAGGCGCGCCGCCTCGAGGCCGTCGCCCGCCTCGCCCACGACTTGGAAATCTTTCTGCGCGGCCAGCAACAGCCGGAACCCCTGGCGCACCATCTGATGATCCTCTGCGAGCACAATGCCAACAAAACACTGCCGAAACGCCGTTCCATCCGCATGAAATAGGGGCCGGCAGGCGCATTCCGCCGCCCCCGCGAAAGGTAGCTTCCGCTGCAGGGCCCACGTGGGTTTGGCTCCTTCTGCCTCGTCTCTTCGGCGGCTGCGGGGATTTGCGGGCTTTGTCGATGCCCGCCGCCTATGGAGTGGGGTGACGAGTCACTGCACTCAAAAACTTGGCGTTGCGGGATTTTCCAACGGGTTGCGCGGACGGGCCGTCCCCGCCCGGTTGGGAAACGCGCCACCTGACAAAAAAGGATGGCGGCGCACTTGGGTGCGGCCGCCATCCTTCGCAGAGGAGGAAACGGGGCGGGGTTAGACTTCGAATCCTTTGCGGTACTCGCGTTTCACGTATTGCGCGGCTTCGGGGGCGTTGGTGGCTTTCATGGCGGGGCCGTCCCATTCGAGCTTCTTGCCGACGCGCAGGGCGACGCAGCCGAGGAGGATGATCTCGGTGAGATAGGCCGCGATGTCGAAGTTCGAGTAGGCCGCGTCGCCGCCGCGGCAGGCCTGGACCCACTCGACGTAGTGACCGGGCGAGGCGGTGAATTTTGCGGGGATGGCTTTGACGGCGTCGTGCTCGGTGGCGGCCTTCAATTCCTTCTCGTCGTTCATGCGGACGAGGAAAGACGAGCCGTAGTCGTCAGGCGAGAAGATGCGGCCTTTGTCGCCGATGAGGAGGCAGCCGCTGCCAGGGAGCTTTTTCATTTTCGCCACGATGTCTTCGGTGAGGTCGGCGGACGGACGATTGGTCTCGGGCGCGCCGGGCTTGCCATCGTACCAAGTGAAGGAAACGGGCACGAGTCCCTCGCGCTCGGGGAACTCGAAACGAATCTGCGAGCTGAGCGGCCAGCTCTCTTTGTTGATGCCGGTGGACTTGGCTTCGATGCTGGTCGGGTAGCCGAGCTTGAGCGCGCGGAAGGGCATGTTGACGGTGTGGCAGGCCATGTCGCCGAGCGCGCCGGTGCCGAAGTCCTGCACGCCGCGCCAGGCGAAGGGATGGTAGCCCTTGTTGTAGGGGCGCATCGGCGCGGGGCCGACCCAGAGGTCCCAGTCGAGGCTGTCGGGCACGGGGAGTTCACCGGCGGGACGGTCCTGGCCCTGCGGCCAGATGGGGCGATTGCTCCAGACGTGAAGCTGCCGAACGTTGCCGATGAGGCCGGCCTGGATGACTTCGACGGCGCGGCGCAATCCGCTGCCGGCGCTGCCCTGGTTGCCCATCTGCGTAGCGACTTTTTTCTCCTTGGCGAGCTGGCGGAGGTAGCGCGCCTCGAAGACGGAGTGCGTGAGGGGCTTTTGCACGAAGGCATGTTTGCCGAGCTTCATGGCCATCGCGGCGGCGGGCGCGTGGACGTGATCGGGCGTGGCGACAATGACGGCATCGAAGCTCTTGCCCATGTCTTCGATGAGCTTGCGGTAATCGCGGTATTGCTTGGCCTGAGGATATTTCTCGCCGCGTTTGGTGAGTGTGTTTTTGTCCACGTCGCAGAGGGCCACGATGTTGCCGCCAGCCTTGGCGGCTTCGTCGGTGTCACTCGCGCCTTTGCCACCGGCGCCGATGACGGCGATGTCGAGTTTGCCGTTGAGGTTTTGTCCGCGCAGCAGGGCGGGACCGGACATCGCGGCGAGGCTGGTGGCCAGCAGCGAGCGTTGAAGGAAGCCGCGGCGGTTGAGGGACGCGGCGGTGGAAGGGAGGGGGACGAGTGGTGTTTTGGACATGCGTGAATGCGTACCCGGCGGTGGAAGGGGGGACAAGGAATTTCGTGGCGGAAGCGGGGACGCGGGAAAGTAATAAGTAATACAGCCAATGCCAGAAGGCCGCTGGCGGCTGGTGATTGGGTTGGTCCACCGGCGACAGTTGCCAGGCTTTATTCTAATGCGCGTTCAAGCTGAGGCTAATTCGCTGGTTCTTTTCGCCGCTGGCGGCGTTGCTCATCAGTGACAGATCCCGTTTGGATATGGTCCTTCCTCGCGCCTCGCCAGCCGCGAAAATCCCTGCGCGACTTAGCCTCAGCTTGAACGCGCATTAGAATTAGCCAGACGTTTGGGGCCGACGAATTGGGCTTGGTTTTTCGGGCACCGCCGCGCGCTCCCGTCCACCAAACATCATTCGTCTGGCAGCTCGCTGTAAAAAACCGACACGTCCGTCTGCCCTCCAAGTACTGGATTCCACCGGACGCTCATTTCACTGCGGCACCACCCGGACCTGACGGTTCGTGGAGTCGATCACGTATCTCATCCCGGCCGGTGCGACGGGAACCTTGGGCAGCATCTTGGCGGTCACCAATTCGGCGAAGTCGTTGGGCACGCGGCCGTTTTTCGCGGCAAATTCCTGCACCTGCAATGTGAGATAAGAGGCTTGCGACACTTCCATTGGCGTCGGCTCGCGCGGCGCTGCCAGCACGGTGGCGGCACCCGTCTCAGCCGCGGCGGGCGCGGGCGCAGGGGCGACGGGAGCCGGGGCGGGCGGCGGAGTTTCTTTCTGGCAGCCGGCCAGAATCGTGGCGGTGACAAGTGCGGTCCCGAGGAGATTTTTCATTTCAGTTATTTGTTTGCGATCCGGCGTTTACAGACTCCGCGCCCGGTATTTGTTCAAGACTTAAAACCAGCCGCGTATCGAGACTCGTTCGCTCCCGACCTTCACGGCGAGCGAGCCGTCACGCAAACGCCACCCTTGTCGTCGTGGCCTCGGGATCCCACCCGCGCGTGGGTGAGGTGGTGACCGAGGAGATTTCCTTGATCGACATTTGATTGCCCAAGGTCTTCGCGCCTTTGACCGCGACGTCCGCCGGGTTGCAGGTCTGCTGGTTGATCTTCTGATGCAGCGAGGGTTTGTAGCGGATGTAGAGCTGCTTCGGAGTGTCCGGCTCGAAGAAAAGGATGCGCGCCTTCTCGGGGATGCACTCGTAAATTTTTTCGAGAATCGTCCCGCCGAACGTGAAGCGCTTGAGATAGGTGGCCTCGCGCGTGGTGTACACGAGCGTGAACACGCGGTCGCGTTCCGGCAGCGCGCAGTAGAGCAGGTCGGGGCCGACGAAGAGTTTCTCGGGCAGTTCGATGACTTTGTAGTGCCCGTCTTTGAAGAGCAGCAGGAGCTTGTCGAACTTGGTGCAGTCGAGCTTGAACTCGTCGCCCGAGACCTTGTAGCCGACGTAGCCGCTCTCGCGGTCGTAGGCGACCTTGAAGGCCTTGAACGCGACTTCGCGGGCGTCGATTTCCTCGTGGCGGCTGGACTTAGTGAGGCGCGGGTAAAGCGGGCCGTATTTGGCGAGGAGGGCCTCGAGATGGTTGATGGCGTACTTCGTGATGTTCTTGAGGTGCTTCCGGGTCTCCTCGAGCTCCGCCTTGGTCTTCTCCATTTCCTCGCGGTGCTTGTTGATGTCGAAGAGGGAAATGCGGCGGATGCGGACCTGGAGCAGGCGCTCGACATCGGGGTCGGTGAGGTCGCGCAGCATCTCCTTGCGGAACGGCTTGAAGCCGTCGTACACGGCCGCACTCACGGCTTCGGCGGTCTTGCACTGCTCGATTTTTTTGTAGAGGCGCTCCTCGATGAAGATGCGTTCCAACGTGCGGAAATGCAGCTCGTCCTCGAGTTTCCGCTGCTTGCACTCCAGCTCGCGTTGCAGCAGCGCGACCAGTTGCGCGGTGTTTTCGCGCAGCACTTCCGACACGGTCATCTCCACCGGCCGGCTGTTTTTAATGATGATGATGCGGCTCGAAATGCTGACCTCGCACGAGGTGAAGGCGTAGAGCGCGTCGATCAACTGATCGGCCGTGACGCCGGCCGGGGCCTTGATCTCGATTTCGACATCCTCGGCGGTGTAGTCGTTGATCGACTTGATCTTGATCTTGCCCTTGCGCACGGCTTCTTCGATCGAGCTGAGGAGCGATTCGGTCGTGGTGGTCGGGGGGATTTCCTTGATGACGACGGTGGACTCGTCCTTGGCCTTGATGCGGGCGCGGACCTGGATGGTGCCCTTGCCGTCGGCGTATTCGCGGGCGTCCATCAGGCCGCCGGTCTGGAAATCGGGGAGGCACTTGAAGGGCTGGTTGCGCAGGATGGCGATCTGCGCCGCGAGCAGCTCGGGGAAATTGTGCGGCAAAATGCGCGACGCCAGGCCGACCGCGATGCCCTCGGTGCCGAGCATCAGCGTGAGCGGCAGGCGGCACGGGAGCGCGATGGGTTCCTTGGCGCGGCCGTCGTAGCTGGGGACGAATTCGGTAAGCTCGTCGTTGAAGAGTTCGGTGCGCGCGAGCTCGGTGAGCCGGCACTCGATGTAACGCGGCGCGGCGGCGGGGTCGCCAGTGTGGACGTTGCCGTAATTGCCCTGGCCTTCGATGAGATAGCGCTTGTTCGTCAGCACCACGAGCGCGTCGCCGATCGAGGCGTCGCCGTGCGGATGATACTGCATGCAGTAGCCGACAATGTTGGCGACCTTGATGAAGCGGCCGTCGTCCTTTTCATGCAGCGACCAGAGAATGCGGCGCTGCACGGGCTTGAGACCATCGGCCAGATTCGGAATGGCGCGGTCGCGGATGACGTAGGAGGCGTATTCGAGAAAGCCCGTATCGACGCGGCGATGGAGCGCGTGATCGATCTTGCCGGGGAGAAAACGCGGGCTGACCGGCTCGACCACTTCGGCGTGGATGTGCTCTTCGCCATTGGCGTCCTTGGGCGCGGTGGCGGCGAGCTTCTCCGCTGCGGACGCGGCGGGAGTGGCGGCAGCGGCGGGCGCGGTGGGACCGGGCTTGGTGGCGGCGGCGGGCGCGACCGGCGCGGGCTTGGCGCCGTCGATGGGAAGCTCGGGTTGGTCGGGATTATTTGACTTGGCTGAACTCATGCGGGGCGGGATTAAGCCGAGGGAGTTGGGGAGTGGCAAGACTTGCTATGAGCGGCGACTCAAACCGCACCGTCCGCGAGATGGACATCGAGAATCTTCACGTGCCGGTCGGCAGCATCGTCCCAATATTTGATGGCAAACCTGCCGCAGACATGGGTGTCCACCCGCCGTCCCGAGGTGTCATGTTCGACATAATCGGAATAGCGGGAAGGAAACGCGGCGATCTCGCGAAACCGTTTCAGAAGCACGCCTGCTCGCGCCGCGGGCGGGTGCGGAGGAACACGAACACTTCGATGTCAATGAGCAGGCGGGTGTCTGCTCATTGGCCATCACGCAACAGGCCCAGCCTTTGTTCGCACTGCTCGGCGGTCAGCCAGCGGTCCGGAGATGAGTCGTCGATCTTTTCCGCCAGCTTGGTCGCATAGCCTGCCTGCTCCGCGTCCTGCAGGGTCACGAGAAAGGCCAGCAGCTTTTGCCGGGCTTCGGCGGGCAGCGCTTGAACTTGGGCTTTCAGGGTCTCGAAACTCATGGGCGGAAACTGGATTTTCGGGAGCGGGGTCGCAAGCGGTGACTTCCTCCGCCCAGCCTCGCGGGCGCGGCGGGAAAATCCCGCCGCCTCCGTCCCTATGCAGCCGCTGCGACTGGGGACCGGTCGCGCGCCGTGGCGGCTCCGCCTCCGCCGCGCTGCCCTCGTTGCTTTCCCGCCGGTAACCCATTCACCACTCGCGCGTCGTTAGCTGCGATGCAAGCTCGGCGGGGAGCGGATGAAGCCGCTGGCTTGCCGCGCAAAAAATCAGAACCCACAATGACCCTCGTATGAAAAAACTCTCCTGCCAGATTTTGACCGTGATTTCGTTGAGCGGAGCCTGCTGGCTCGGCTCGCTGGCCGTGGCCGTGGCCGCCGATGCCAAGCCCGAGCGGCGGACGCCGGGCGCGGGCGCACCGGGCGATGGCGGCGTGCGCGAGCGGATGCAGCGCATCGCCGAGGAGCTGAAACTTTCCGACAACCAGAAGGCCGAGGTCCGCAGTATCATGCAGGAGCAGGGCGAGAAAATGCGCGAGCTGCGGGAGGACAAGGACCTCAGCCAGGAACAGAAGCTGGCGAAATTCCGCGACTGGCGGGAAGCCACCGGCAAAAAGATCAACGCCGTGCTCGATCCCGAGCAGCAGAAAAAATGGGCGGGCCTGCGCGATACTTTTCTCCAAGCCCCCGGCGGACGCGGCGGCGACGGCTCTCCTCCCGCGGGTGGCGCGCCGGTCGGCGACCGCATCGAAATGCTGCGACGCGTGGCGGAGGAGTTGAAGCTGACCGAAGAGCAAAAGCAAAAGGTGCAGCCGATCTTTCGCGAGGAGGGCGAGAAAATGCGCGAGTTGCAGGCCGACACGAGCCTGTCGCGCGAGGAGAAGCTGGCCAAATTTCAAGCGCTGCGCACGACCGCCGCCGCCAAGTTCAAGGCCATCCTTACGCCGGAGCAGCAGGCGCAATGGGAAACCATCCGGCCGGGTTTGCAGGCGGGACCGGGCGGCGCGGGCGGTGCGGGGCAGGACGCGATGCAACGGCTGGCGGATGAATTGAAGCTGACCAAGGAACAGCGCGAGAAGCTGCGGCCGATTCTGTTCGAGGAGTTCACCCAGCGGCAGGCCTTGCGAAAAAACGACAAGCTGTCGCGCGAGGAAGCGCTGGCGAAATTCAAGGAGCTGCACGCGGCGACGACCGCGAAGGTGAAGCCGATCCTCTCGGCCGAGCAGTTGGAGAAATGGGTGAAGCTGCGCGAAGACATGCTCGCGCGCCGGCGCGACGCGGACGGGAAGTGACCGGGGCCGGAGAGCGCCCGTCCTCGGGCGCAGCGGTGTGGAGTGCACGAGGGCGCTCTGAAAACTCCGCGACCCTCGTGCGCCCGGACGTCGCTGCGGCCGGGGGCGGCCGCGCTCCGAAGCCGGGCTACGGCCGGTGCCGCGGAATCTCCGCCTTGAAATCGCCGAGGCTCTGCCAGTGCAGGCGTTGATCGAGATCGACCTCGACCACGGCGACAGTGCCCCAGTCCTTTGCCTGCGCGAGTGGCCGGCCGTCGTGGCCGTAGATGGCGGAGATCATCCAGTTTTGCGCGGCGTCCGTGTGCGTGCTGCTGATGACATAGACGTGGTTCTCGCACGCACGCGCGGCACCAAGCAACGGGTTGCAGCCCATCACCGGCCACGCGATCACTTCCGCGCCACGATTGCTCAACTCGCGCGCCACCTCGGGGAAAAAGCCGTCGTAGCAGACCATCATGCCCACCTTGCCGAAGCGCGTGTGGAACACCGGATACTCGTGCCCCGGCTGGATGCCGCCCTCGATCTCGCCGCGCGGCAGGCACACCTTGCGATACTTCCCGATGACAGCGCCGTCCGGCCCGATGAGCACGGCGACGTTGTAAATCAGATGGCCGTCGCGCTCGAGCAGGCCCGGCACCAGATGCACGCCATGCTGCTTCGCCAGCGCGCCGAAGAACTCGGTTGACGGCCCGGGAATCGTCTCCGCTGCGGTCGCATAACCCCCGCCGCCGTAGGTCAGCACCTCGGGCAGCACAACGAGATCGGCCTTCTGTCGCGCGGCGTCTTCGATCAGCGGGACGAAGGCGCGACGGCGTTCGTCCGCGGTCTTGGTGTTGCGCGGGACGAAATGCACCGTGGCCAGCCGCGCCTTGCGCGGCGCGGGTGCGGGCACTTCCACCAGCGCCACGTTCGCCCACTCGACCTTCGCGTTCGCGGCCCAGCGGAAATGCAGTTCCACCACGGCCTGCGTTGCCTGCGTGGGGACGCGATAAACTTCCGTCACCTCGGTCCAGCCGCGCGCGTCGGTCGCACCGTCGGCGGGATATTCGGGTTCGCTGCGCGGGCGCTCGCCCGGCCGGTAGCTGGCGAAGGAAACCTCGTCGTGCGTCACGGCCTTGCCGCTCGCGTCCTGCCAGAGAATCCGCGCCACCGCCGAGCGCCGCGGCGACGGGACATTTTCCGTGCGCCGCAAAACGGAGAAGCGAAAGAAACGCCCGCCTTGCACCGGCAGCGTGCGCGTGAGCCAGCCGTTCAAGCCCTCGCGCGCATCGGCGGTGATGCTCCAACTGCCTTTGCCGTCCGGCCCGCCCGTGGCGTTAAACGAAAACTGCGGCCGCAATTCCTCGCGCGCCGCGGCGGTGGCCCAACCGGCGAGTGGGGGAGAATCAGATGCGCCCGCGGCCGACGCGCAGTGCGTTGCGCCAAGGAAGAACGTCGCGAGTAACAGCACGAGCGTCCCACCGCGCCAAGGGTTGGTTTTCATCCATGCAGGTTGCCCGCCAATCGCGTGCCCGCCAAACCCGAACTGCGCGGTTGCAGGGCGGCGGCGCGGCCGACGTTCCCCTTGTTACGCCCGCAGCGCCGCGCTAAAAGTGAACCATGAAAGTCACCTTGGAATTGGACCTGCCCGCCGAAGTCGCGCACGAATTGCCCAAGGACCGGCGCGACCTGCGCGAACTGGTGGAACGCGGCTGGCGGGAATGGCGGCGACGCGAGCTGCCGGAGTTCGAGGAGTTTGGAGAACTGATGGCCCGCCTGGCGCGCGGCATGACCCCGGAGGAAATCCCGGCGTTGAAAGCGTCCCCGCGCTTGCAACGACGGGTGCGCACCTTGTTGGACAAGAACAGCCGGATGCATCTCTCACGCGACGAGGAGCGCGAACTGGACCAACACGAGTTCGTCGAGCACATCGTCCGTCTCGCCAAAGGACAGGCCCTGCTGAAGTTGCAGGCTGGGTCAAAGCCATGAGCGAGCTTCCCGAAAGCCTGCGCCGGGCCGTCCATGCGCGGGCGGGCGGCGCGTTCGAGTACTGCCTCCTGCCGGAAAGTACCGGCTTGTATGCCCACGAGGTGGATCGTTTGGTCGCGCGAAAACACGATGGCAAAACGGAGTTGGGCAACCTCGCTTTGGCCTGCATGTCGTGCAATCGGCGCAAAGGTTCCGACCTGGCCTCCATTGGTCCGCTAACCGACGCCATGTCCGAACTTTTCAATCCTCGCATCCACCGGTGGCTCGACCATTTCCAACTGTCGGGCGCGCTGATCCAACCGCGCACGGTCATCGGGCGCACCACCGCCCGACTGCTCCACTTCAACGAGCCTCACCGTGTGGACGAACGGCTGCCGTTCGTCTTGGCTAATAACTTGAAACCGGCTGAAACCCCATTGCCATGAACATCCCAATCTCCCTCACCCGCCGCGAAATGCTCCGGCGTTGCTCGTTCGGTTTCGGCTCGCTCGCGTTGTCGGGATTGCTGGCGGACAAAAGTTTCGGTGCGACGCCCGGCGGCGGGCGGCCGGTGGGGCCGGATTTTCGGCCGCGCGCCAAGCACGTCATCTTCGCGTTCATGAGCGGCGGCGTGTCGCATGTGGATTCGTGGGATCCGAAGCCGGCGTTGAAGCTGCGTCACGGCGAGCCGATGCCCGTGCCGGTGCGGCCCACGATGTTCAACAACAACGGGAACATCATGGCCAGCCCGTGGGACGCGCAGCCGTGGGGCCGCAGCGGCCTCGTGCTGACCGACCTGTTCCCAAATCTCGCCGCGCTCGCGGATGACCTCGCGGTGATTCGCTCGATGGCCACCAAGGTCAACGAGCACGCGCAGGGAAATTATGCGCTGCACACGGGCTTTCCGTTCATGGGGCATCCGGGCGCGGGCGCGTGGGTGAATTACGGCTTGGGGACCGAGAACCAGAACCTCCCCGGTTTCGTCGTGTTGCAGGCGGGCGGCGCGGCGGTGCCGCACGGCGGCGTGGGCCTGTACAGCAGCGGCTATCTGCCCGCGCAACATCAGGCCTCGATCATCAAGGCCGATGGCGAGCCGGCGCTCGCGAACATCAAGCCGCGCGAGACCGACGCGCTCCAACGCCAGCGCCTCGGTTTTCTCCGCGAGATGGACGGCGACTTCGCGCGCACGACCGGCGAGACGGCGGTCGAGGCGGCGATCAAGAATTACGAAACGGCTTATCGCATGCAGTCGGCGGTGCCGGAGTTGTGCGACATCAGCGGCGAGACCGAGGCGACGAAGCAGCTCTACGGCCTTGATTCGACCAACAAACAAATGGCCGCTTACGGGCGCCAATGCCTCACCGCGCGCCGCCTGATCGAGCGCGGCGTGCGGTTTGTCGAGTTGAGCTGCCTGAACCAGGGCATCGGTGCGGGCGGCGCGGGGAATCCGTGGGATCAGCATGGAAAAATCCGGGAAGGCCACGGCGCGATGGCGCGGCAGGTGGACCAACCGCTGGCGGCGCTGATCCAGGATTTGAAAGCGCGCGGATTGTTCGAGGAAACGCTGATCCTCTTCGGCGGCGAGTTCGGCCGCACGCCCTTCTCGCAGGGCGGCGACGGGCGCGATCACAATCCGTTTGGCTTCAGCCTCTGGCTCGCCGGGGGCGGCATCAAAGGCGGCACGGCCTACGGCGCGACCGACGAACTCGGCTACTACGCGGTCGAGAACAAGTGCGAAATCTACGATCTCTACGCGACCCTCCTGCACCTGCTCGGCCTCGATCACGAGCGCCTCACCTACCGCTTCGGCGGCCGCGACTTCCGCCTCACCGACGTGCATGGCCAGGTGATCCGCGAGATTCTGGCGTGAGCGTCCTTGTAGGAGACGACGTGAGGAGACTCTAACCTCCTTCCTTGATCGGCCCGCCCAAGAACACCGCAAGCCGTGTCGTGAAACCGCGCTGGGATTCCACGCGCCTTGACCAAGTCAACTCACGAGACTCAGGCCGCTGCTTGGGCAGAAAAGTTCAGAGCTTGCCAACGTACTCGCCGCGTGGCGGCCGATACCTGAGCGACGAACGGCGCGGTGCCGATACACGCACGGAAACGGGGCAGCGGAATTTTGGGCAAAGGAATGGAGGCAAAGGAATAGGGGACGGGGAAACTTTTTTGCCTTCATTCCTTTGCCTCCATTCCTTTGCCCAATCAGTTTCGGCGACCGGGATTCATGCTTGAGCAAGCCGCACTCGACCGGTCGTTCGCCAGTTGAGTACGTTGGCGCCTTCTGCGCCTTTGTTGTGGTGCTCGGATTCTCCTCACGTCGTCTCCTACAAATTCGCCATTCGCCAGTCCCCATTCGTCAGGCAAATCCCCGTTCCCCTCACCGCCCGAACTCCACGCCAGCCGGCAGTTCCCGCTGCATCTCCGCGACGCGATAGCCGAAGCCGTTGCCGTGAATCGTCCCCAGTTCGAGCACGCCGTTGCGGCGCTGATAAAGCCCCGGATGCACGCGCGCCTCGGCGGCGGATGCGGCGGGATAAAACTGCATCGCGTTCGTCTCGACGCCCATGATCGTGCCCGCGTGCGCCGCGAGCAGCACGTGCGGCACCTGCGCCAGCATGGGGTTCGTGAGGTCCTGTACCATCAAGGTCATCCCGTGCGCCTTCGCCCAGCACAGCGAAAGCAGCGCGCCCGTCTGCGTCTTGCACGTCTTGAGCGCCACGCCCGTCCAGCCCAGTTCGCGCCCGAGTTGCACATGCCGCCAGTCGTGCGCGCTTTCATCTAGGAACAACGGCTTGCGCGCCGCCACGCTGTGGACAGCGATGCGATGCTGCTCCAGCTCGTACGGAAACGGCTGCTCGACGTAGAGCAACATTCCGTAAATCCGAGGGTGCTCGTCGCGCAATCGGTCGAGAATTTCGTTCACATACGCCGGCTCGCGGACCGTGCAATTAAAGTCCGCCGTCAGCCACTCGACGCCGCCCGCGATGGCAATCCCCCCGATCTTCACCGTGCGCGCGTAATCCCACGCCGCATCCGTGCCGCGCAGTTTGATCTTCAGACATTTCAGGCCGTCGCGTGCGATCCAGTCCGCGAGCAAGACGGGATAGCCGTCGTCCGGCTCGCGTCCCGTCAATTCCGCCGCGTCAATCGGGTCCACGCCGCCGACCAGATGCCACGCGCGCAATTGCGCCGGCTGCTGCTTCACCAAAAAATCCTGCGGATACAGCCCCGCGAATGACACCGCCGTTCCCGCCGCCGGCGTGAGAAAATCCGCCAGCGTCCGGCTCATGAACTCCGGCCCGTAAGTCTGATACACCGGCCGCTTCACGAGCCGCCCATACGCGTCGTGGAGCGCCTGATCGAACACCGAGCAGCACACCAGCGCCGCCAGCCACGGCATAGGCTCCGCGCCCGGGCCGCGCGCGGCGTTCAGTTCCGCCACCAGCCCCGGCAGCACCGCGGTCTGAAAATCATGCCCCACCTCGACCGCGTGCCCGCTCGCCGCCAACCCCGCCCACGCGCCCGCGAGCGTCTCGCAGAACTGCTTCATCACCGCGTGCCGCGCCTCGTATGACAGCGCGCTCGGCCACACCCACGTCACGCTCAACGGTGTCTCGCCCCAGCCCTCGGCCACGTGCCCGTGCGCGTCTGCCACACGCATTCGCGCCCGCGCACACGTCACGTAGCTCACCGTCTCACCGCCGAACTTCAGCGGCATCCGCGTATGAACCGGCAGGAAATGCAGGCTCACTTCGACACACCGGACATCTGTGTTTTTGCTCATGAGAAAATTCCCGCACCGGCAGTTGTTCAACCAAGCCCGAGATAAAAACCACTAACCGGCACTAACTGGCACTGATAAGAAACCGACCGCGGCTTCACTCGGCGGGCGTTGCTTGGCTTGGTTTTATTAGTGCCAGTTAGTGCCGGTTAGTGGTTTTCCATCCCGCTTTTCCAGCCAACCGCCGGAATTAGTTCTTCGCTATTTCGTTCACTTCTTCCCCGCCGCCTTGCGCAGAATCTCCGCGTGAACATGCGCCACGTCGCCCATGTAATCGTGCTTCTGATATTCCGCCGCCGACTTCTCGATGTGCTCGCGCGCCAGCTTCGCATCGCCGATCGCCTCGTAATACAGCCCCAGATACAGGTGCGCGTAGAAGACCTGCCGCTCTTTGCGTTCGCCCCCAACACTGCCCGCCGTCGCCGCCGCCAGCACGTCGGCCGGCTTCAGTTTGCCGGCGAACAACTGATGCACCTGCGCCATCGGCACGCGCGTGTCGCCGTCGATGGGGATCAGGGCCGCGCGCGCCTTCTCGACGCCCTGTTCGCGCGCCATGCACAGGAAATGCCACACCGCGTTTTCGACATCGTGACTGTTTACCGTCTGGTGCAGCTCGAACGCCTTGCGGCCGTCGGTGAAACGTCCGGCGTAATAATAGGCAATCCCGCGCTGCCAGTGATGCGCCTCCTGCTCGGGATGCGCCGCGATGAATTTGTCCCAGTCGGCAATCGACTCCGCGATATGCCCGAGCCGGAAATGCTCCGCGCCCCGCGCCTGGTAAACACCCACCGCGCTGGGGTCGAGTTTCAGCGCCTCGGTGAAATCCGCGATGGCCTTCTCGTGCTGTCGCAGCGCCACATGAATCTGCGCGCGAATGTGGCGCGGCCCCGGATTCTTCGGCTCCGCCGCGATGGCCTTCGTCGCCAGCGCGACCGCGTCCTCGCCCTTGCCTTTGCGAAACGCCTCGCGCGCCTGCTTCAGCAAATCATCCACGCCCGCCTCCGCCGCCCGCGCCACGCCGCCGCCCGCGGCGAGCAAGAGCGCGACGCCGAGCGCGAGCCAGCGAGAGGCAACGACGACAGACAACAAAGACCGGGTGGAGCGGAAACAGGTGTTCATGGCGCGGGACGCTAGCGACCCGGTGCGACCGGCTCAACCAATCTCTCGGCGGCGGCACCGTGCATTTTCAATCGGTGCGAAGTTGGCGCGCGCTTCCGCCAATCTTCTTTGCGCTGCGCGGCCATTGCTGTTCAACTCTCGCGCAATGGCCACCCTTGTCTTCGATATTGAAACCTCCGGTCTCCCGCCCGAAACCTTCGACGAGGTCCAGCGCGAGTACCTTTTTCGCGACGCCG
The DNA here is from genome assembly GCA_014193395.1 of Verrucomicrobiota bacterium. Lineage (GTDB taxonomy): Bacteria > Verrucomicrobiota > Verrucomicrobiia > Limisphaerales > BJHT01 > BJHT01. The sequence continues at coordinate 33,131 of BJHT01000006.1, read as the reverse complement.
AGCGCCTGCCCGAAGGCCCCGAGCGCGAGGCCCGCCGCGCCGAGATTCAGCGCCAGTTCAGCCTTTGGCCCTTCACCGCTCAGGTCGTCTGCATCGCCATGGTCAATGCCGAGACCGGCCGCGGCCAGGTGCTCTTCCTCTCCGAAGATTGCGAGGACGCCACCGACGAACCCGGCCCCGTGAAATACGTCCCCTGCGCCGACGAGATCGAACTCCTCACCGCCTTCTGGGAGGTTGCGCCGCGCTACGACTCGATCGTCACCTTCAACGGCCGCGGCTTCGACGTACCCTTCCTTTATCTCCGCTCCGCCCAGCTCAACGTCCCGATCACGCGCAAAGACTGGCTCGGGTACCGGTTCAATGTCGAACCGCACTGCGACCTCGCCGAGCAACTCACTTTCTACAGCGTCAGCGGCCGCGACGGCGCGGCGCGCAAGTTCAACCTCGATTTCTACTGCAAGGCCTTTGGCATCCCGTCACCGAAGGCCGAGGGCGTCACCGGCATGGACATCGGCCAGCTCATGGCCGACGGCCGCCACCGCGACATCGCCGAATACTGCCTGCGCGATGTGAAGGCCACCGTGCTGCTCTACCAAATCTGGCAGGCACGCCTGAAGGGTGTGAAGTAAACGGGGCAGCTTGTGGAACTCGTGCGCGACACGGCGATTTGGAGTGCGGTGACTTGTCACCGCCTTTGCGCAGGCGACTTGTCGCCGTCAAATTTTCCAAACGCGTCCGACCTCGCGAGCGTGCCTGCGCTGGCGCGAGCTGTGAGCGCCCCATTCCAGCCGAACGCGCCTCGCAATTCGACGGCGACAAGTCGCCTAGCGAAAGCGGTGACAAGTCACCGCACTCCAAAACAGCGTGCCGCGGTTGCCGTGCTGCGGGTCCGCCGATCGAGCGGCTGTGCATTGCCGTGTTCAGCCGGTTGAAGAAGCACAAATGACCACAGAGACACGATGAACACAGAGAAAAACAGCGGTCGGCCTTTGCTCCAAAAATCACCAGCCAGTGAACCAACATCGGCCAGTCCAAGCTCTGTCTTCTCTGTGTTCATCGTGTCTCTGTGGTGCAAAACAATCGTCCCCCCGCAGAGTGACAATTCAGACTGATCCCCTCCTCACCGCCGCCCGTGAAAACACTCGCCCTTCTTCTCCTCACCGTCCCGCTCGCGTTCGCCGCGGACCCGTTCGTCCGCTTCTCCGGCAGCGATGTCGTCGAGGCCATCTGGGCCACGCGCACCGCCGAGCCGGGCCTCAGCGAATGGGGCACCGACCCGCAGCTCGGCCAGCGCGTCACCATGCCCGCCGCGACGATTCATCGCGCGCCCGCACCGCGCGGGCTGGTGAAACTCGACGGCACGCCGCTCTTCCTCCGCGTCGGCGACAACGCCAAACGCGCCCCGCTCCGCATCGAAACCGAATTTCATTTCGCACCCGTTCCCCTGCCCGCCACCGCACAACCCTTCGCCAAAAATCCCGCAGCCACGACCGCCCCCAGCACCACGAACGCTGCCGCGCTCGCCGCGAAAATCATCCAGGAGAGCAAAACCCCGCGCGGCTACTGCCTCGTCACCGACTGCGACGACGCCCGCCTTGCGTGGGAACTCGCGCGGCAGTCGCAGTTGATCGTGGTCGGAATTTCGACCAATGCCAACGCGGTCCAAACCGCCCGCACCGCGCTCGATCAAGCAGGCGTTTACGGCCAGCGCATTTCGCTCCAGCACGTCGCCGCGGGGGGCGAACTGCCGTTCGGCCCCGGCATTTTCGATCTCGTGATTTCCACCGCCGGACCGACCTCGCCGTGGAGCATGGAAATGAAACGCGTCCTCAAACCCGGCGGCGCGGCGTGGCTTGGCGAGGGCGTCCCGCTGTTCATCCAGAAGTCCGCCGAAAACGCCGGCGCGTGGACGCACGCTTACGGCGACGCGTCGCAGAGCGCCAACAGCGGCGACCGCAACCTCGAGCCCGGCCGCGTCGAGCTGCGCTGGTTCGGCCTGCCCGGCGCGCGCGGCATGATGGACCGCCAGAGCCGCAACCCGCCGCCGCTTGTCGTCGGTGGACGCCTCTACGTGCAGGGCGACAACCGCATCACCGGCCAGGACGCGAGCAACGGCTTCATCCACTGGACTCTCGAATGGCCCGGCTTGCGGCGCGTGAACCTCCCGCGCGACAGCTCCAACATGTGCGCCGACGAACACTCGCTCTTCGTCGCCGCGGGCGAGCATTGCTGGCGCATCGCCGCCCGTGACGGCGCGCCGCTCCGCGCGTATCCCGCGCGCCCCGACCGCGTGTGGCACTGGCTTGCGCGCGACGGCGACGCGCTCTTTGGCAGCGACGGATTGCCGGGCAAAACCTACACGCAATACCAGGGCAGTTGGGTCTTCTGGTACGATGCGATCAAAGCCGCTGAGATCACCAAGGTGTGCAGCGAGCGCCTCTTCCGCCTCGATCCCGAGACCGGCGCGCAGCTCTGGGAAAGCCCGCGCGGCGCGGTGGTGAACTCCACGATCACCCTCGGCGGCGGGCGGATTTATTTCATCGAATCCCGCGCACCCGAGGCCGCGAAAGGCAGCGGCACGACGAACTTCTGGGCCGACGCGTGGCTCGTCGCGCTCGATGCGAAAACCGGCCGCCAGTCGTGGGAGAAAAAATTCACGCTGCCTGAAAGCGCCGATCCCACCGTGCTCTTCACCTGCTACGGCAGCGACCGCGTGGCCGTGACGCTGGCGGGCAAGCGCTACCACGTTTTTGGAATCGAGGCCGAAACCGGCGCGCGCGTCTGGCAGCAGAGCCACGACATCAAGCGCTTCAATCACGGCTCGCACATGTATCACCCGCTGCTCTCCGGCGACCGGCTGGTGCTCGAACCGTTCATCTACGATCTCCGCTACGGCACGGTGCTGCGCGACGACCTGCCGCTGCGGCCCGGTTGCAGCACGCTCTCTGGCGCGGGCGACACGCTGCACTACACCGGCAGCTCCTACGCCGCGCGGACCGAAATGCTGAACCTCGCCACCGGCGCGAAGTCCGCGATGTTCGGCACACGCGCGAGCTGCTGGCTGTCGTTCATCTCGGGTCAGGGAATGCTCTTTCAACCCACTGCCAACGTCGGCTGCACCTGCCGTTCCCCCCAGCAAACCAGCCTCGCCTACGGCCCGCTGGCCCCGAAGAAATGAGGACGAACGCCCATGCCAAAACCGGGCGCAGCCCGGCGCTCCGGGGAGCGCACGCCGCTGGCGTGCCGTTTTCGGCGGCCCGCCGAAAACTTCGTTCCCTGATCTTGCTTCGCCGGGGGAGAAGGCAGACCGGGGAACGAGGGTTTGGGCGCGCCGCCCAAACCAGCACGCGGGCCGCGTGCGCTCCCCTCCTCGCGCTGCTCTTTCTCCTCGCGCTCACCGTTACCGCCGCCGACTGGCCCACCGACCGCCACAATTTCCAACGCACCGCCGCCACCACCGAGACCCTCGCCTTTCCGCTCACCGAACGCTGGCGACACGAGCCGCCGCAGGGCTTTTCCCCGGCCTATCCCGCCGAGGCCCGCGCGGACGAATACGCCGTCACGGGCCCGCTGAAACCCCGCTACACCTTCGACCACGGCCACGGCGTCGCCGTCGCCGGCGGACGCGTCTTCGTCGGCTCGACGACCGCGCACAGCCTCACCTGCCTCGATGCCGCCACCGGAAAAACCCTCTGGAAAAACTACGCCGACGCCGCCATCCGCCTCACGCCGACCCTCGCCGAAGGCCGTGTTTATACGGGTGCAGACGATGGCGCGGTGTACTGCTGGACCGCGGCCGACGGCACCTTGCTCTGGAAAATCTCTGCCGCGGAAAAACCCCGCCGCCTGATCCCCAACGACGGCCGCCTCGTCTCGCCGTGGCCCGTGCGCACCGGCGTCGTCGTCACCAATGGCATCGCGTATTTCGGCGCGGGCCTGTTCCCGTCCGAGGGCGCGTTCCTCTGCGCCGTGGACGCCGCGACCGGAAAAATCTCAACGTCCGCGCACTGGCGAAAAACGCTGCCCGAGACCGCCATCCCCGTCGGCACGCTCGCGCTCGACGACGACCGGCTCATCGTTCCCGGTGGCCGCGCCAACCCGATCGCGTTCACCCGCGCGACCGGCGCGGTCGCACAGACCTTCGATGACAACAACGCGATGGGCACCTTCGTCATGGCCACCGCGGGCCGGATCTTCTTCGGCCCGGCCTCGCGCCGCAGCATGTGGCAGATCACCGAAGCCCAGCGCGACGTGAAGAAAAACCTCGCCCAGCACAAAGACGTTCTCGAAATGGTCGTGGCCGGCAGCCGCCTCGTGTTCGTGCTCGAAAAAGAACTGCGCTGCCTCGACCTGACGACCCGCGCCGTGCAATGGAGAACCCCGTCCCCGCAAGCCCTCTGTTGCATCGCCACCGCCAACGCCGTGATCACCGGCGGCCCCGGCGAAGTCACCGCCCACTCGCTCACCGACGGCGCGCCCTTGTGGAAAGCCCCCATCCCCGGCCAGGCCACCAGCCTCGCCGTGTCCGATGGCCGCCTCTTCATCAGCACCGACCGCGGCGCGCTCATTGTGTTCGCGAACCCGGTGCAATCTCCCGCGCCGTAGCAGACCAACCGCGCCCCTTTGTAGGAGTCGAGGTAACGAGACTCTGACCTTTTCTACGCGGGCAGCGGACTGAGTCTCGTGGTCTGACTTGGGCAAGGCGTGTTGGACTGGAGCTTGGTTGCACGACGCCGCTGGCGGTGTTTTTGGGCGGGCCGCTCGCGGAAGGAGGTTAGAGTCTCGTTACCTCGACTCCTACAAGGCAGGGAACGCGGCCACGCGCCTCCGCCTCCTCACGTCGGCGGCTACGTCCTCACTTCACCACCATCCCCGTGAACGGCGGCACGTAGGCCTGCAAATACACGAGCACTCCGACCAGCGCCGCGAGGGCGATGCTGTGGAAGAACACGTAGCGCAGGATGCTCCCTTCGTGCCCGTACCAATTGGTCGCCGTGCTCGCGACGACGATGCTTTGCGCGTCCACCATTTTTCCCATCACGCCGCCGGAACTGTTCGCCGCCGCCATGAGCACGGGGCTGATGCCGGTCTGCTCGGCGGTGATTTTTTGGAGGCTGCCGAAGAGGACGTTCGAGGCCGTGTCGCTGCCCGTGAGCGCGACGCCGAGCCAGCCGAGCAGCGTGCCGAAAAACGGATACAGCCCGCCCGTCTTCGCCAGCGCGAGGCCGAGCGTGGCGTCGGTGCCGGAGTATTTCGTCACGTAACCAAGCGCCAGCATTGCGGCGATCGTGAGCAGCGAATGGCGCACGCGCACCACCGTTTGCCAGTAGAGCCGCGCCATTTCGCGGAAGGTGAACTGCATGAACAAGCCCGCGAGAATCGCCGCGGCGAGAATCCCCGTGCCCGTGGCCGAGAGCCAGTTGAGCTTGAACACGGCGGCCTCGGGCTTGGTGGGCTGGGCGGGCGTGGGCAGCGGCACGACCGGGTGCGTGCGCACGACGACTTGGTGCAAACGCGGCACGGCAAACGACGGCGACGACACACCATCGAGTGATTTCTTCATCGCCGGAACGCCCCAGAGAAACACGAGTGCGCTGAGCAAAATCCACGGCACCCAGGCTTGTCGCACTCGCGCGGTGGTGGGCGTCGGCTCGGCGGCTGCGGTGACAGCGGGCGCGTCGGCTGGGTCGGTGGGCGGCAGTTTCCAGATTTCCTTCGGCTTCCAGAAACGCATCAGCACGACGAGTCCGCCGAGCGACGCGAGCGAGGCCACGATGTCCACCAGCCACGGGCCGTGATAATTCGAGACAAGGAATTGCGGGATCGCGAAACACAGCCCCGCTGTGAGCGCCGCTGGCCAAACGCCGAGCATTCCGCGCCAGCCGCACATCGCCCACACGACCCAGAACGGCACCAGCAGCGAGAAGAACGGCAGTTGCCGCCCGACCATTTTCGACAGCTCGAGTTCGCTGAAACCCGTGACGCCCGCGAGCGCGATGATGGGCGTGCCCAGCGCGCCAAACGCCACGGGCGCGGTGTTCGCGATGAGCGACAGCCCCGCCGCCGCCAGCGGTCGGAAGCCGAGCTGCATCAGAATCGCCGCCGTCACCGCCACGGGCGTGCCGAAGCCCGCCGCGCCCTCGAAGAATGCGCCGAACGAAAACGCGATGAGAATCACCTGCACGCGCGGGTCGGGTGCGATGGCGGCGAGGTTGCCGCGCAGCACCGCGAAGAGTCCGCGCTGCACGGTGAGGTGATAGAGGAAGATCAGGTTGAGAATGATCCAGCCAATGGGGAACAACCCGAACGCCGCGCCATAACCCGCCGTGGCCAGCGCCGCATCGAGCGGCATGTGAAATCCAAACAGGGCAACGCCCAGCGCCACGACGAGTCCCAGCAACGCGGCGAGATGAATGCGGATTTCCAGCCACGCAATCGCGCCGAGCAGCACGACGACCGGCAGCGCGGCAAGGAGGGTCGAGAGCAGGGCGTTGCCGCAGGGATCGTAGTTTTGTTGCCAGTTCATTCGCGCAGTGGCGCGAGGCTACGCGAAGCGAATGCACGGGCACAAGGGCACGGCGTGAACGGTCAGCTTGAATGCGGCAGGTCAACGACGGATGGCTCCAGCGCGGCTGCCGCCGCGACCGAAGGAGCGCCCCTTTTGGAGTGCGGTGACTTGTCACCGTCGAGCTTCCGTGCGGCTACGGTCACGCGGGCGTGCCGGCGCTGGCGCGAGCACCGAACGCCCCATCCCAGCTTCACGCGTCCCGCAGTTTGACGGCGACAAGTCGCCTCGGAAAAGCGGTGACAAGTCACCGCACTCCACAATCAGCCTGTCGTTTTTCTTCGGGTCACCGGTTCACCGCGGCGAATTCGCGCCGCAGCGCCTCGACGCGGCGGCGATTGGTCCCCAGGTCCGAATAGCCCACGCGCGAGGCGGAGCGGACGTGGATGACGTGCTCGCTCTCCATCACCAGAAACTCGACATCATCGACAAACCGGCAGAGTGGCGTGCGAAACTCCGCGTGCAGATAATTTGGCGTCTCGCTGATCACGCGCACGCGCGGCTGGCCCGCGAGCACCTGTTTCAGCACGCGCATCGCGTCCGCCGCCGTCCCGCGAAACGCCAGGGGCGCGATGGCGTGCGCGGCATCCGCGTCCTGACTGCAAACGCAGTTCGGCGAGCTGGGACACGGGGTAAGGCGACCGTCGTGGAGGCCCACGCCGCGACTCGAATTAAAGGTTTGCGCGCACATGAGGACGGACCGTATCGCACCTACGGCTTCGTCCAATCCTCAACGTCCAGCCCGGCGACGCGGCCGAATTCATTCATGTTGGCGCTCACAAGAATAATTCCTCGAGCACGGCAGATAGCCGCGATCTTTAGATCGTTGGGGCCGATCACGCGCCCTTGGATTTCAAGCTCGTGCCTGATTTCGCCGTAATGCCAGGCCGCATCATCATCGAAGGGGAGCGATCTGAATTGCTGGAAGAGAGCGGCCAGGACCATCAGTCGCCGTTCCCTGCGCTCGTACTTATGGACACCGTGCCAGAGTTCGGCTTTTACGACCGAGCAGAGCAAGATGTCCGTTGCCAGAACGTGGGACAGCCGTTGCTCCAGTGGCCCACCGGGTTGTTTGAGGTGGGTTATCCAGGCGTTGGTATCGAGAAGCCAGGCCATCACCAATCCTCGCGCTTCTCGAATTCTCCTTGCGGCGGGCGCTCGAACGGCTCGTCGCCCCACTCAGCCCTCAGCTTTTGCCAAAATGCCAACGGCAACGGCGCGGCGGGTTTCGTTTTTTGTTCGGCCTGCAGGAGAATATCACGCACCAAGCGCTCCACCGAGGCCGCAGTCTCGGCGTCGAAGCTTTGAAGCTTTTGATCCAGTTCAGCGGCAATGGCAGTCACGGTTCGAGACTAGCAATGAGGAAGGGCATTGGCAATCGGGGGATTGTTAGCATGAGCAGTCGCGCAATTCACCCCTTGCCGCACGGTCTCACAGTTAGCATCCTCGCCGCCATGCCTGAGCGGATCGTGACCGATGTGTTGACCAAGCCGGACGTGGCGCTCGAGATGACGCTGCGGCCGTCGCTGTTTTCCGATTTCACCGGTCAGGCCAGGGTCAAGGAACGCCTCGAAATCGCCGTCCAGGCCGCGCAGCAGCGCAAGGAATGCCTCGACCATATTCTCCTCAGCGGCCCGCCGGGACTCGGCAAAACCACCATCGCCAACATCATCGCCAAGGCCATGGGCGGCAGTCTCAAGGCCACCAGCGGCCCGACCATCGAGAAAGCCGGCGACCTCGCGGGATTGCTCACCAACCTCGAGGCGGGCGACGTGCTGTTCATCGACGAAATCCACCGGCTCCAGAAAACCATCGAGGAGTATCTCTACCCCGCGATGGAAGACTTCAAACTCGACATCATCATCGACCAGGGGCCTAACGCCCGCAGCGTGCGCCTGAGTTTGCCGCGCTTCACGCTGATCGGCGCGACCACGCGCAGCGGGTTGCTCACCGCGCCGTTGCTCACCCGGTTCGGCATCCGCGAGCGCCTCGACTATTACCAAACCGAGCAGCTCGAAAAAATCGTCACCCGCTCCGCCCACCTGCTCAACATCGAGATCGAGCCCGCGGGCGCGCACGAGATCGCCCGCCGCAGCCGCGGCACTCCGCGCATCTCGAACAATCTCCTCCGCCGCGTCCGCGACTACGCCCAGGTCCGCGGCGACGGCCGCATCACCGCGCCCATCGCCGACCTCGCCCTGGCGATGCTCGAGATCGACCAGCACGGCTTGGATGAAATGGACAAGCGCATCCTCGAAACGATCATCCTGAAATTCTCCGGCGGCCCCGTTGGCGTGAACTCCCTCGCCGTCGCGGTGGGCGAGGAACCGGACACGATCGAGGAAGTCTATGAGCCGTATCTCATCATGGAGGGTTACTTGAACCGCACCTCTCAGGGCCGCATCGCCACGGAGTTAAGCTACCAGCGTCTCGGACTCAAACCCCTCGGCGGCGCGCAGGCGAAGCTGCTGTAACGGCACTGGCAGCGGCACTTGTAGGAGCCGACGTGAGGAGGCTCTAACCTCCTTTTTCCCAAACACGCTGTTCGCGCAGAAAAAGTCAGAGACTGCCAACGTACCCCCCTCCCTTTATTGGGTACGATGGGCCCATGCTGCGCCTTTTTTTTGGCGCTCGGGTTCTCCTCACGTCGGCTCCTACCAAGAAAAGAGTGGCGGCTCCGCGCTCCGCCGCTTGTAGGAGTCGAGGTCACGAGACTCTCACCTTTTCCACGCGAAACGCGGCCTGAGTCCTTGTACCTGACTGGGTCAGAGAGCGTGGCACCGGAGCGCGGTTTCACGGCGCGGGCTGCGGCGGTTGGAAACGGGCCGCGCGCGGAAGGAGGCAAGAGTCTCGTCACCTCGACTCCTACAAGGGCGGGGGCGCGAACGGCTCGCGCCTCACCGCTCCGCCGGTCACAGCCGCGGATTCGCGGGCTTGTTCGGGGCCTGCCAGGCGTGCGCGCCTTTGACCTTCACCTTGCGTTTGAAAACCTTGTCGCCGCACGTCGCGTAGAGCGTGTCATTGTTCTCTCCGCCAAACGTGAGATTCGACACCTTCCCGTTCGGCGTCGGGATGATGAAGTTCACGCGCCCCGCCTGATCGCACACCTGCAATCCCATCCGCGTCGCGACATACAGCCGTCCGTCACGATCCACGCGCATGCCGTCCGCGCCGCTGTCGTCTGCGGTGTCGGGCACATGCAGATGATAATAGCGCTGCTTGTGTTTCAGCGTGCCATCCGCCGCGATCTGATAGCTGTAAACCCAGTGCGTCCGGCTGTCGGCCACGTAGAGCAGGCTCTGATCGGGCGAGAGCGTCAGCCCGTTGGCGAACTTCAGCCCCGTGTCCACCACCTGTTTCGCGCCGCCGGGCCGGATGAGCCACACCTGCCCGGTGTTGGTGTTGGCGCCGCTCCAGTTGGGCTCCGTGACGTAGATCAAGCCGTCCTGCCGCACCACGATGTCGTTCCCCTGAAATCCCTCGGCGATCACCGTGGCTTTTCCGGTCGCGTCGTAGGCCAGGATTTTCTTCTCGCCCATCGCCACGGCGTAGAGCGTCCCGTCCGGGCCGAATGCCAGCCCGTTGCCGCGCTTCGAGTCGGCTAGGAACTCCGTGACGCCGCTATTCAGCGCGATCTTGTAGGTCTTGCTGTTGGGGATGTCGTTGAAGAAAACCTCGCCCTTCGCGTTGGCGACCGGGCCTTCGGTGAATTTGTACCCCTCGGCCACAAGCTGCCAGTCCTCGCCGGGCAGCAGCACTTCCCTGAGCTGCGGCGAACCCAGCCCGGCCTTCGGCAACGCCGGCCAGTCCTTCCACAGCCAGCGCAGCGCATCGGGAAACACCGCCGTGCCGTGCTTGCCGTTGTGGCCGCCGTCGCCCCACGCGTGCTCCACCTCGTAGCCGGCAAACTTCAGCGCGCGTTCCAGTTCCTCGTTCGCCTTCCACCAGTCACCGCCATAGATGTTTTGATCCGCCGAACCATCCTGCAAATAAACGCGGATCGGCTTCGGCTCCACTTTCCGCACCAAGGTCGGATACACATTGCCGCCGCGCAGTCCGACATACGTGCCGATGGCGCTGAACACGCGGGTGAACGCGTCGGGCCGCTCCCAGGCCGCCGTGAACGCCGCGATCGCCCCGCTGCTCGCGCCGCCAATCGCGCGGTCGGTGCCGTTGGTGGTGAGCTTCACGCCGTGCTTGGTCGCGATGAACGGCAGCAGTTCATCGAGCAGGAATTTTGCGTAATCTCCGCCGAGGCCGTCGTATTCGTAGCTGCGGTTGAAGCGGTCCAGCGCGTTGGTCGAGGTGGCCTTCACGCGGCCGTGCATCACGAACACCCCCACGAGCGTCGGGATTTCCTTTTTGTGAATCAGATTGTCGAACACCACCGGCGCGCTGAATCCGCCGCCGTCCTGCAACACCATCACCGGCGCGGGCTTCGTCCGGTCCAGTTGCTGCGGCAGATACACCGTGTAATCGCGCGTCGTGCCGGGGAAGACCTTGCTCTGGTCGAACGTGCCCTTGATCGTTTCGCCCTTCGGCACGCCCGGCTGCGGCAGCGAATCGGGGCCGGGCTTGTAATCATCCGCCGCGCGGACATTCGAGACGACGAGCAGGGAGGCGAGCAGGAGGAGCGGTTTGAGAATTTGCATGGGAGTTTTTGCCACGGATGGAACGCGGAGGGAACATGGATTTTCGGAAGCGGTGTCCCTGCACTCGCACCCGCGGGAAGGACCACCGAGACACGATGGACACAGGGCGGCGGGGCCGCAACCAACGCAGAGCACATGGGGCGGCAAGGTGGATGGAAAACTCTGACAGCCTCCGTTTTGAGTACGCGGTGCGCGCGCGTCTGCCCTTCCCCGCTCTGCGTTCCTTCCGATCTCTGCGGTGTATTCAGAAAACGCTCCGACCGTGGGGGCGCGGAGTGGAACACCGCAGAGATCGGAAGGAACGCAGAGCGGGAAGGAGCCGCTGGGAATGCCCTGGCTCGTACGGCAGACGCGCGGTGGGTAGTGCCGGCGGCAGCGGTTCGTGAGTTCGGCCGAGTTGGGCAAGGGAATTTGGGGCAAAGGAATGGGAAGGGACGAATTGGGAGCGGGCTGAACCGGCCGTCTGTGCGACCGTAAAATCCTCGCGGCGCGCGAGGATTCTGAAGAATTGTAGTACAGAGGGAGAGAGCCGCGCTCTTTGGATTGCGGCTCACCGCCCGCTCCCGGCCACTTCCGGCACGATCACCACGAAAAACAAATCCACCGGGTCGGCTTCGCCATCGACTTGCACGTCGCCGGGGACGATGTGGCGTCCGGCGGGAATTCCGGGAGCCAGCGCGAAGGCCAATGCCTGCCGTTTTTCCGCTCCGGCCGCGACGACGATCTCCGCCTCCACTGCCTCGATAATTTCCGGCCGCGCCAGTCGCACCTTGAACCGCCGTTCGCGCGCGGACGGATTCGTCACGACCAATTCCGCGGTGAGCTTTTTTCCCGCGCCCACCGCGGCGATGTGCGGCTCCACACGCACGCGATGCAGGTCCCAGTCCCACTCGTGATCGCCGCTGAGCGAGATCGCATCCGCCGCCACCGCCGCGTCCACCGCCCAGCGCACGCGCCGCCGAAAATCCTCCTCGTTGAAGGCGAACGCGCCGCCATGTTCCGCGAGCATCCAGTCCGGGCGTGCCTCGAGAATGCGCCGCGCCGTGCGCTCGTAGCCGCGCGGCAGGCCGCGGTTCAAGGCCGACCACCCGCCGCTGCCCGTGTATTGGCCGGCGTGATAAAAGTTGTCGCCGGTGAACACGCAGCGCTTCCCATCCACCGTCACCTCCAGCCCCATGCCGAAAATCGTCTGCCCCGGATGATGCCTCGCCCGCAGCCGATACTCGCGCCACGCCACCTCTTCGCCGTCCGCCAGCCGCCGCGCCACGCTCACCGGCCGCGCGTCCACATACGGCGCGCGAAAGCGCCACGGATCGCTGATCACGTCGGCAATGCGATCCAGCGCCCACACGGCGAACCGCTCGCGTTCGGCGAGCGCGAAGATGCCCGTGTAATGATCGTTGTGCGCGTGGCTCACCGTCACCACCTCGACCGGGCCGAGGCCGAAGTCGCGTTTCAGTTCGGCGACGCGCTGCGTGAGATTCAAACTGTACGCATCGACCAGCAGCACCGGGCCGTCCTTGGAGGCCAGCGCGTAGGTGTTGCCGGTCAGATACAAATGCGGCAACAGCCGCGTCCACGGCTGCGGATTCCCCTGCGGATTCGGCGACGCCACTTGGTCGATCGCGAGAAAGGAATACGCCGGCGGTTCGCCGACGCTCTCCTTTGTGTAGCGCTCGAAACTCTTCAACAACGCGAGCCGCTCCAAGCGCTCCGCCGTAAGTGTCAGGGCCGCGACAGTGTTAGTAAGAATCGCATCGCCGTGTTCGGGACAGAGCAGCGTTGGGCGCGTCGCCGCCAGCCGTCGCAACGAGTCCGATGCCGCCTGCTGGCCGTCACTGTTCACATGATGCCAGTCGAGCGTGAACGGCGCCCAGATCTTCCCGGCCGCCGCCAGCGCATCGCCGCAAAACACCACGACCGGCGCGTCCGAGCCCTGACCCTCGGGGTGGGGACGGCTCGTCCCCACTGGCGTTGCGGGGACAAGCTGTCCCCGCCCCTGTTCCGACGTTCCCCGCCGCGCGACAAATGCGAGATGATCCCGGCTGTGCCCCGGCGTGGCGACGACCTCGATGCGCCAGCCGCGCCACGCAATCACCGCGCCGTCCTCGAGATCAAAACTCACCCCGGCGCTTCCCGCCGGTTGCACGAAGTAATTCCACTGCCCCCAGAACCGCTCGAACAACGGCGGGAATCTTCCGGGTGTGGCGCGTGGCATCGACTTGTCCCAGAAGTTCGCCACTGCCTCGGGACTCAGCCACGCCGCGGACATTTTGCCGGCACGCACCGGCACGCCTTCACGCACCCAGTCCGCCGCCTGCTCGCAACTGTCGCGATGATGATGCGTGAGCAGCGCCAGCTCGACCGTCAGCCCGCGGGCCCGCAGCGCCGCGCGATCGCTGCTACGTGGCGCGCCGATGAGCACCGCCGCCGCGCCGTCCGTGAGCGCGTAACCCGCGGGCATCCCCGCCGCGCGCAGCACGCCCGGCGCGAGCTCCCGCCAGCCGTCGGCCGCTGCACCACTGACTGCGAAACTCGCCAGCCAGAGCACCAGCGCCAGCCACGCGCCCGGTCGCCGTCGCGGAGCCGTCCGGGGAGCGCACGCGGCCCGCGTGCCCATTTGGGCGGCCCGCCCAAACCGTCGTTGCCTGGTCGGCCTTTCCTGCCGCGGGCGAAAGTAAGTGTTACGAAGTTTTCGGCGGGCCGCCGAAAACGGCACGCGGGCCGCGTGCGCTCCCCGGTCCGCCGGGCTTCGCCCGACTTCTGCCGGGGAGTTCGGTCTCAAGGTGGCACTGAAATCTCCAAGCAGCATTGCCCTCACTTCGACCGCTTCACCGCCACCGCTTCGATCTCATATTTCAGCGCGGGCGGCAGGCAGTTGGTGATGGTGGTGCGCGTCGGAAACGGCGCGAAGAAATACTCGCGATAAAGCTGATTGTAGAGCGGCAGATCCGCCGCCTCGCGCACGTAGTTCCGCGTCTGGATCACATCCGCCAGCGTGCAGCCCGCGGCGGCCAGCACCTGCCGCAGGTTCTCGACCGAGCGCCGGAATTCGCCCTCGAAGGATTCGCTCACGATCTGCCCCTGCGCATCCACCGAGGCCTGGCCGGAGACAAAAACAAAATCGCCCGCCACGATGACGGGGCTGAACGGCAGGTGCGACGTGGGGGTGTCCGGCAGGCGGGGATGGGAAATGGTGGTCATGATGTTGGGACGATTGAATGGCGGGCATTGGGCGAATGCAAGAGCGGGGCGGGCTTCAGCGGGGCTGATTGCCTGGCTCGCCATCCTACCGGCCAGCTTGCTTCCGCCTGATGATTTGCCGGCGTGAACGGGGACAGGGCGCGGGCGCGTTGCGCTGTGCCCGCCGACGGCGGGAGGCGGACGACCTCGAGCTGTAAGTTGCTCCGCCCCGTCGCGTCGTCTCGTCGGCTACTTTCGTGCGCGCCCTCAGCGATGTGGAATCACCGGCAGCACGAGATGCGAGGCGCGCTCGCGGTCGTGATGAATGGTCTGGTGCGCGACGACGGGCTTGGTGGCAAGGCCGGTGTTGTCTTCGCCCGTGTTCAGGTTGCGCAGGTAGTAGGGGAAGTAGCTGCTGGAAATCTCGACGCGGATGCGGTGGCCCTTGGCGAAGGCGTTTCCGGTCGGCCGCCAGAATTCAATCGTGTAGGGATAAATCGCGCCCGCTTCGAGCGTGCTGAGTTGAAAGGCATTGAACGCACCGTCGCGCTGCGGGTCGCGGTGGCGGGCACGCATCAGGCCCTCGGCGAGAAAGGCGGCGGTGCCGTCCGGATGCACGTCAATCAAGCGCACCATCCAGTCGGTGTCGCGGGCGCTGGTGGCGGCGTAGAGCTTCGCAGTGATGGGGCCGACGAGCACGACTTCCTCTTCGAGCGGCGGCGTGGTGTAGCAGAGAATGTCGGCGCGGGCGGCGTTGGTGCGCACGTCGCGCGGGCCGTCGATGTGGCCGTTGGCGAAGGCCGCGGAGGGCGTGGGATTTTCAGGATCGTAGGTGTAGAGGTCGGGCGGTTCGTTGGCGGGCGCGACGGGACTGAGTGTGCCGTCGCCGGTCGCGGTGTTCGCGTGGCCGCCGCTGTGGAGGAAATATTTCGTGAACTTTGTTTCCGGCAGCGGCCAGTCGGCGGCGGCGCGCCATTCGTTGCGGCCCATCACGAAGACGTGCACCGGCGGGTCTTTCAGGATGCCGGTGTCGCGCTGCTTGAGATGCTGGTCGAACCAGCGGCAGACATAGCCATCCCAGTTGATGATGGCCTGCGGCCCGAAGTCCACGCCGGCGGCCTTCTGGCTGCGGTTGATGATGTGTTCCCACGGGCCGATCACTAGCCGCGGACGCCGCGCCTCGGGCGTGCCGCCATGCTGTTTCATGGCGAGATAGTTCATCGGCGTGCCGGGGAAATTCGCATCGAACCAGCCCGAGATGGCCAGCGAGGGCACCTTCACGCGCGCGTAGCTCTCGGGGTTTTGGTAGGCGATCCCGCGCCAGTATTCGCCGCTGGCGGTGTTCTGGAGAATCCATTGGTCGTACCATTTCGTGTGACCGTGGCCGCGGTGGTCATCGAGCTTGAGGTAGGGCGTGAAGCGATAGGCCGTCTCGCGTCCGCTGGCGAAGCCGCCATACGCGCCCTTGCCGATGCTGAACGGCGTGCGGTTGGCCATGTTCCCCGCCCAGTCCACGGCCCAGCACACGAGGACGCCGTTCTGATACGGCCCATTGTAAAACTGATCCGGCGGCGCGACCTCGGGCACGATGCACTGGAGCGACGGCGGCGATTGCGACGCCGTCCACCACTGCGTCCAGCCCATGTAGGAAAGTCCGTAAGCCCCGACGCGGCCGTCGCACCACGGCTGTTTCGCGGCCCACTCGACGAGGTCGTAGCCGTCGGTCTTGTGCAACGGCGAGAACGGATCCCACTCGCCCTCCGAGTCGAAGCGCCCGCGCGAGTCGGTGTTGATTACCATGTAGCCGCGTTGCGCGAACCACTTCGCCCGCGTGGCGAGGCCGTTCTTGTTGTAGGGCGTCTGGCAGAGAATCGCCGGAAAACGCCCCTCGCCCACGGGCCGGAAGAGGTCCACGACCAGCTTCGCTCCATCGCGCATCGCCGCCTTTTGATTCCGCAACTCAGCGACTTCGTGCTCGGCGGCCGAGAAGTTTCCGGCCTGCGGAGCTTGGGCTAAAAGGTTGCTGGTGCAGGCGATGAGGGTGATGACGAGGACGGTGGCGGCGGCGGTGGAGCGTGTCATATCGTTTGCTTTGTGGGCTTTTGATGAATCTCCGAAAACTGAGGATGCGCGAATCTGATTATGGAGTGTGGTGACTTGTCACCGCTTTGGCGAGGCGACTTGTCGCCGTCGAAATTCGGCTGCGCTCGACATTGCGAGCGGGCCACCGCTGGCGCGAGCGTGAGGCACCCGTGGCCAAACCACGCCAGCGAAAGGCGACGGCGACAAGTTGCCTCGCGAAAGCGGCGAGAACTCGCCGCACTCCAGAGCGCCTGCACCATTTCTTCGGCGGCGGGTCAATTCGCGCGGAGTCATGGTTCGCGACTGGTTGAATTGAAAATCGTGGGGTGTTTGCTGACGCGGTCGCATTCTCGGCTACTTCCCCGCCGGCCCCGGATCGTGGCGGTCGAACCACTCGAGCACCCGGCGCAGCACGTCCTCGCGATGCGGCAGTTGTTTGATGCCGTGGCCTTCGTCGGGATAAAGCACGAGGCCGGTCTCGACGCCGACGGTTTTGAGCGCGCGATGAAACATCACTCCCATCGCGACCGGGCAGCGGCGGTCGTTCATCGAGTGCAGAATCAAGGTCGGCGTGCGGACCTGGTGCGCGTACGTGAGCGGGCTGTGCTCGCGGAAGCGCGCGGCGACCTCCCACGGGCGGCCGCTCATGTCCCAGTCCGTCCAGCTTTGCAGGTCGCTGAGATGCCACATGGCGTTGAGGTCCGTGACCGCGTTCTGCGCGACCGCCGCGCGGAATTGCCGCGTCTGGCCGACGAGCCACGAGGTCATGAAGCCGCCGTAGCTCACGCCGTAAACAAACTGGCGTCGCGTGTCCACGATGCCCGTTTTCACGAGGTGCTCGATGCCGGTGAGAATGTCGCGCATGTCGCCGCCGCCAAAGTCGTTGCGGTCGGCATCGAGGAACTTCAGCCCGTAGCCGGTCGAGCCGCGGAAGTTCGGCTGAAACACGGCGAACCCGCGCGTGGCGAAAAGCTGCACCTCGAATCCGCCGCCGCCCGTCGAGCGTGAATGCGGCCCGCCGTGCGGATGCAGCAGCAGCTTGTAGGGCGGACGCGCAACCGACTCCGGCGGGCGCGTGAGCACACCCTCGATCTCGAGGCCGTCGAAACTTTTCCAGCGCACAATTTCATCCACCGCCCGGAGGCGCGGGCCGAGGAGCGGGTTGTTGGGTGGTAGCTTCGGACCCCGGGGTGCGGGTGGCGATGACTTGTCCTCGATGGCCTCCGGGCCGGTGTCGAGATTGACGAGCTGCGGCACGGTCTTGACCCCGCTGACGCCGTTGAAAACCACGCGCCGCGCGTCGCGCCAGCACTGCGCCGGGAGCGGTTGCGCGGGCGAAAGATGCGGCGGCGAACCCACGGCGGGCGCGTGATGATCGAAGACCACGCGCGACTTCGGCCCGCTGGAATGAAGTTCGACGATGGTGAGATTGAAGACATCCTGATGCGGCCCCCTCCGCGGCGAACTCAGGCACAGCACGCGCCGTCCGTCCGGCGAGATGCGCGGGGAAAACTCCGGCCCCGGCCCGGTGGTGAGCTGCTCGAGGCGGCGGTCGGCGAGCGTGATTTTCCAGAGGTCGTAGTTGCGGTTCACGCTGAACCGCACGGATTCCTGGTCCGCGGTGCGGTTCGCGTGGACCACGAGGAAGGAACCGTCCGGCGCCCACTGCGGGTCGCCGTACCAGAAGTCATCCGTCGTCACGCGGGTGATGCGCGTCGCCGCGATCTCTCCGGGCGCGGCCGCCAAATCCGCCACCCACACCTGCATCGGCCCATAGCCTTCGTAGCCCTCGCCCTGATCCTCGCGCGCCACGAGGACGTTGTTCCGCCGCTCGGCCTCGGTGCGGGGATCACGCCCGTCATCCGCGACAAACACAAGCCGCCGGCAATCCGGCGAGAAGGCGACGCGCCCGTAAAACTTGTCGGTGATGACACGGCCGTAGGGCTTCAGCTTTCCGCCGAGAGGAATCGCCGCGCCGCCGCCCACCGGCAGCAGCCAGATGTCCGCCGCCGGGTCCGAGTACGGCGGCACGGGTTTGAAAGCGGGAGTGCCATCGGTGAACGGACGCGTGGAGAGAAAGAGCAGCCATTTGCCATCGGGCGAGAGTTGCAGGCCGAAGGCATCGGGTTCACCCGCCTCGACCGCACGCGGCGCGCCGCCCTCATCCGCACGCCACAGCGATTGTTTGATCGTGCGCGTCTGCGGGTCCGCGCGTTGGCGGATGTAAAACGTGGTGCGCCCGTCCGGGAGCGTGACCGGCTCGACCGCGACATCGGTTTTGTAGAGGTCCTCGATTTGCGGTGGCTCTTGAGCCAACACGGACGGCAATGGCGCGCAGGAGAGAGTGGCGAAACCGAGGAGCAGCACGGCGAGGGGGCGGGAACAGCGGTGGGATTGCATGGGCTATTCCACGACGCCCCGCGGCGCGCTATTCACCGGCGGTTGATCGGTCGTGTGCTGGCGTGGAGCCAGCGACTCGCGGCTGGCCTGTGACAAGGCCGCGATGGTGAAGACCACCGGATAGAGCCGCTCGTAATACCAGAGTTTCGCGAAGTAAAAGCCGATGGGCGTGGGCTGCGTCCAAGTGCCGTCGGCGGTTTTCTGCTCCAGCCATTTTGTGCCGCGCGCGGCGGCATTTTTGGTGGTGGGTACCAATGCGGGAACGAACGCACCGCCGAGCGCCTCAACGGCGAGCGCGGTTTCTTCGACTGAGGACGGGGTGCCGGGCGCGCCGCTCCAGCCGCCGTCGGCTTGCTGCGACTGCACGAGCCACTCGAGGCCGCGCGTGAGTCGGGGGAGAGATTGGAAGGGCGGCACGGCTTGCGGCAGGAAACTCTCCATCACCAACTCCAAGGCGATCACGACGCGCGCGGTGCCGTAGGTCGGGTTTTCGTCGTCGGGGGCGTGCTGGTTGCCGAACCAGAGCGGGAGCCACGAGCCGTCGGGGCGCTGCGTGTGGGCGAGATATTGCAGTGCGCGCGGAATGGCCGCAGCGACGCGCTGCTGAAGCTCGGCGGGCAGGTCGTCGCGCCATGCGAGCCAGGCGCGCAGGGCGTGTGCGGTCAGGTCGGGGCTGCTGCGGTCGAACGGGAGATTCGTCCAGCCGCGGCAAAACGTGGGGATGCCGCCGTCGCGGTTTTGCAAATTGAGCAGCCACATCACGCCGGCGATGACCGCCTCGCGCACGCGCTGCTCTGTAGCCGCCGACGTGAGGAGGCGGAGGTCTTTCGCGTCCGCCCTAGCGCGGTCCGCCTCCTCACGTCGTCGGCTACAAAGCGTCTTCAACGCCAGCAGCGCGCCCGCCGTATCGTCCGCATCGGGGACGCCGCCGGGCAGATCGGTCCACGCCCAGCCGCCGGGCGGGGCGTTGGTGTAGGGATGCACCGTGCGGTACTGCTGCGCCAGCAACCAGTCGAGGAGGTGCTGGCGCTCGGCGGCGCTCATCACGTCGTGGATGCTCGGGCCGAGCGCGTTGATCGCGAGCGTGGTCACCCAGGTGGCGAGATTGGTGTCGATGGGCCAACTGCCATCGGGGCGCAGCGATTGAAGCAGAAATTCCACGCCGCGCCGCGCGACGAGATGGTCCGCCTGACCGCTGCCCGCGAGGCTCATCGTGACAAAGCTCGTGAGCGGCGTGGCTTCGAGGAACCCGCCGTTCGGCGGCTGGATGCGTTCGAGCACGCGAAGCGTCTTAGCGCGCGCGCGGTCGCGGAGCACGCGCAGCAGCGGGTTGCGCGTCGGCCGGTGAAAATGCCGCGCCTGACCGATGGCGATGAGCGCGGGCAACGCGTAGCTCACGACGGGCAGGCGCAGCGCGGCGAAAAACTTCGGCGGCAACGCGGCCAGTTCGAAGGGCAGTTGAATGACCTGCTCCCACGCCTCTCTGCCCGCGCCGAGTCGCCCCGCCAGCGCACACATCGTGAGGATGGGAACGGAAAAGGTGCGGTCCTTGCCGTAGCGGGCGACTATTGCGCGGATGAGGACGGAACGATCAAGGGGGAGGGGAAAGTAATTAGTAATTAGCGATAAGTGATTAGTGGGGGAGGGCGCGGGCGGGGCCGGTGGCGAGGGCGACGGCGACGGCGACGGTTTCTGGACCGGGCACTGATTACTGTTCACTGATCCCTGATTACTGCTCCCTGTTCCCTGCTCCCCGCTCGCCGAACACTTCCCCGCCAGCCACGCCTCGGCGCGTTGCACGACGGCGGCATAATTCGCATCCGCTCCGGGCACCGCGCCGAATGCGGCCCAGCAGAGCGCGGTGGTGCTGATGTTGCTGAAGCTGAGGATGGTGTCGCCCCAGCCGCCGTCGGCGTTCGCATGTTCGGCGAGCCAGCGCAGTCCCTGCGTGATGGCGTGATCGAGGCGTTCAGGCGTGGGAGGCCCGGAAAAGATTGGCTTGGCGTGTTGCCGCCAGAGCGACAACGCGCAGACGGCGGTCGCGGTCGAGAGGGCGCTGCTGGAGAGTTCCCCTTCCCAGTGGCCGACGGGATTGCGTGCGGCGAGCAACGCGCGGCGTGCGGTGTCGAGCGCGGCGGTGAGGCGGGGCGGGGGCAGGCTCACGATTCCGCGGACGGGGTTGGGTCCGCGCCGTTGCGGACGCTGTGGCGGGCACCATTGCGGGGACCGTCGCGGGCCTCCTCTTTTCTTTCCGCGCGGCGTTCGCTGAAGAAGCTCACGAGCAGCGCGCGGCATTCGGCCTCGCGCACGCCGGCGGTGATTTCGCAGCGATGATTGAGCGTGGGAAATTGCAGCAGGTTCATTGCGCTCCCGGCCGCGCCGCCTTTGGGATCGCTCGCGCCGAAGACGACACGCTGCACGCGCGTGTGGACGAGCGCGCCGGCGCACATCGGGCACGGCTCCTTGGTGACGTAGAGGGTGCAGTCGGTGAGCCGCCAGTTGCCGGTGGCCTCCTCGGCCTGGGTGAGCGCGAGCATCTCGGCGTGGGCGGTGGCGTCGCAGAGGAGTTCCACCTGATTGAAGGCGCGCGCGATGATGCGTCCCGCACGCACGACGACCGCGCCCACGGGCACTTCATCCGCCTCGTAAGCGCGCGCGGCCTGGCGCAGCGCCTCGCCCATGAAATAGGCGTCGCTGTGCAGGTCGATGATCGGCTCGTCCATGCGCGAACCCTGCCGGAGGCGGGCGGAAGAATGAAGAAGCAAAACTCAAACGCGCGGCGGCTCTTCCCCGCGTTCCGCGAACCACTGGCGCAGGAACACCAGATCGCCCGCGTCCTTGGCGCGATGGGTGACCACCTTCATCCGCCAGAGCAATCGCGGCGACGCGAAGGGAATCGGCACACCGTCCACTTCACGTACGACGACATCTTTGGCCGCCTCGGCATAATCGATCCCGCCCGCCGAGCGCATCAAGTCCACCAGAATTTCATCGCCGACGCGGATGACGTTGTGGAGTTGCAATTCTCCGGGCTGAAGCTCGCGCACGGCATTGTCGGGCAGGGTGGACAGCGCGGAGAAAACTTTCGCTTCGTTTTCAAGGTCGGCAGCCACGATCAAATCAAGGTCTCCCGTAAAGCGGGGAAAGCCCGCAGCGATGATGGCAAACCCGCCGACCACCACATATTTGGTGCCGCGCCGGTTCAACTCGCGGCACAGCGCCACGACATCAGCCTCCACCGGCGGACGGCACTCTAGGTTTTGGCCATCCCGCTCCGCACCAGCATCTTGATCATCCATGCGTCCGCCTCCTCGTGGGTCTTGAAACGATGAACACCGCCGGCCAGCCACCGATGCTTGAATGCTTTGTGGAATTCCAAACCCGCAGCCTGCATCTGCATCCCGGCTTTCCAGCCTTCCGGCGTCTTCGTCCGTTTGCCGACGAAGCGGTCAATCTTTTCCTCAACGTTGATGAACGGTTGTTTCAGCACGCGGTCAGGCTATGCCTCGGGCTCCGGTAAGGCAAGCAGCCCGCCGCAACGCCGCGCCCATGAAACAGACGTCGCTGTGGAAATCGATGACGGGGGATTCAATCATGGTGGACGTGATTCGAGCGGAAGCTGACGGGCTCCGCGTGGCGAGCGTGGTCGGGGCGCGGGAGAGTTTCCTCGACGGTCCAGGTGTTGCGTCCGTCGCCGTGGCAATGGCAGTGCGCGGCGAAAAAGCCGCCGCGATGATTCCAGAAGAGCGGCCAGAGCTGTTCGCGATCCGTCAGCGGGAGCGCAAGGTCGCGCAGGGCGGCGCGGGGGAAGAATTGGAAATGCCCCTCGGCGTGCGGTGCGGGGATGGCGTCGAGGCGGGGTTTCACTTCGAAGAGAAACAAGAGCCAGTGGGCCTGGCCCTGGTAGCCGTGTTCGCTGACGAGGCCGGTGAGGTGAAGATCGCCGGGCGTGAGGCGCAGGCCGGTTTCCTCGTGGGCCTCGCGGCAGGCGCAGGCGTAGGGCGATTCGCCGAGGTCGGTCTTAAGTTTGCCGCCGGGCGGACTCCACAGGCCGCGGTTGGGTTCGTGCGCGCGGTGGAGCAGGAGGATCTCGTCCCGCTCGTTGAAGCAGTAGAGCAGCGTGGAGATTTTGTAGGGCAGCGACATGGCGTTTGTAGGAGACGACGTGAGGAGGCTCTGACTTTCTTCGCCGAGAGCAGCGTGATCGCGCAGAAGGAGGTTGGCCCGAGTAGCTCACGCTCGTTTGTAGCGCAGGCTTCCAAGCCTGCTGTATCGCAGGTTTCTAAACCTGCGGCGCGTCCGGCGAGGCCGACACCCTGCCGACTTGGAAGTCGGCGACACAGCAGGTTTGGAAACCTGCGCTACAAGAACGCGCGGACGCGCGTCCCGACCCGGCTCACGGCTTGCCGATGCAATAGAGCTTCGCGTTCGTGCGGATGAAGAGCTGGCCCTGCGAAATGGCAATGGCGGAACGGGTATCGTTGTCGCCGGGTTCACCGAGCAGGGTGTTGTTCAGGACCTTGCCGTCCGCGGCGTCAACGACCACAACCTCGCCACCGAAGTTGAGGAGATAGATTTTCCCATCCGCACCGGCGGGCGAGGCTTCGTACTTCTTGTTGCCCGGCGTGGTCAGGGTCCACTTGATTTTGCCGGTGGCTGGCTCGACGCGGGAGAGGGCTTTGTTCACGTCGGACAGGATGAAGAAGTCGCCCTGGTAAAAGAGCGGCGTCGGCACATCAGAGGTGAGCGGCGAGGGCTTCTCGCTTTTCCACGCGATGGCGGAATCGGGCAGCGTGCCGTTGCCGCCAAGTTTCACGGCGATGATGGGTTCCTTCTTGGGCGCGCACGCGAGCACGACGCCCGCGCCCGCCACGGGCGACGGCACCAACCGCCAGTGACCGATGCGCGTGGGATTCCATGTGCCCCAGCGCCAGAATTCCTTGCCCGTCTCGGGGTCGTGGCCGCTGACCATGTCGCCGCCGAGGATGAGCATTTCCCAGCGGTCGCCGTGTTTGTAGGGGAGCGGCGTGCTGAAGGCCTCGCGCGATTCGGCCTTGGCGTCGGTGGGGCGGACGTGCCGCCAGAGTTCCTTGCCGGTCGCGGGTTCGAGCGCGAGCAGATAGGACTCGGCGCCGGATTTTCCTTTGCCGTGAACCGCCTCATCGCGCTGGAGAACCTGCACGTAGAGCTTGCCTTGGAAGAGCGTGGGGCTGGCGGAGAAGGTCCATTGATACGCGAAGTCGCCGTAGTCCTTCGGAATGCTGCGCCGCCAGAGTTCCTTGCCGGCGAAATCGAAGGTAACGAGGTCGCCGTTGCCGTAGAAGAACACGACGAGCTTGCCGTCGGTCACGGGCGACGGAGAGGCGTAGTTGCTGCGGTCATCGCGCGAATAGCCGTCGTTGATCTTGTGCTGCCAGCGGACCTTGCCCGTTTTCCGATCGAGGCAGACGGCATGGATGCTCTTGGCGGACTTGTCGGTGCTCGAGACGAAGACGCTGTCCTCCCACACCACGGGACTGGCGGCGCTCGGGCCGGTCATCGGTGCGGCCCACGCGACATTCTCGGTCTTGCTGAATTTCACCGGCAGGCCGGTCTCGGACGAGGAGCCGTTGAAGTTGGGGCCGCGCCATTGGGGCCAGTTTTCCGCGGGCGCGAGCAATGGCAGGGCGGCGAGGCCGAGGAGGAGCGTGAGGGTGGATTTGCAGGAGTTCATGTTTGGAATGATGAGTCGGATCACGGTGCAACAGTTCAAAAATTTCGCCGCGCGCGGCCGGGAAAACGCCGCAGCTTATAGGAGCGCGTCGGGCGGAAAACAAGGGGAATGCGGGAGGGGGAAAAGCTCAAAGTTCAAAGGATAAAGCTCAAAGAAAGAGCCAAGCACCAAGGGCCAAGTTCTGCGACACGGGGTCGGGAGTGAGTTTAGCCAGAACGTATTTCAGTTTTCGTTTATGATCGGAACGCAGAGGTGTAGTCCCGCAGGGACGACCGAAAAAAGCCCAGCCTTTGCGTGCTGGGTTGGTGGCCGGGGAATGGGAAAGTCCCGGCAGGGACGAAAGAGGCGGGACGGCGCACGGTTTCTTTCGTCCCTGACGGGACTTTGCTCGTTAGGGACGCGGACCCAGCACTGAAGTGCTGGGCTAATCTCATCCGCCCGCCGGGCTGGGGATCGGAACCAGTGGGCGTGCAAAAAACTGCGATGCGCCCTTTCTCAAACGACCTTCGCGTGCGCTCCGATTTGAAACTTGGCCCTTGGTGCTTCCCTTGAGCTTTGAGCTTTATCCTTGGAGCTTCTCCCGGCTTCCCGCCCGGAAAGCCTTTGCCGCCACGGCGCGCGGTCCGTAGAAACTGGCCATGCTTTTTCCCAAATCATTTGTCGTCGGGATGTTGTGCGCACTCGCGGTGTCGGGGGCCGCAGTGGCCGCGCCGGGATTGGTGAATGGTCGGCTCACACTCGAAGCGGAAAATCAGAAGGGCAAGGAGGCCGCGGTGTTTGTGGACAATCGCGCGTCGGCCAAGAAGTGCGCGGTGCTCAAGCTGGCGACGGGCGGGGCGCTGTTCGCCGCGCAACCGGAGCTGCCCGCGGGCGATTACGTCGTGACGGCGTGGCTCGAGGCGGTGCCCGTGAGCGTGATTCACACGCTGGCGGTGCAGTTCAAGGCGGGCACAGCGGCGCGCACGATGGACGCGTTTCAATTCGATGGCGCGCCGGGTTACCGGCCGTTTGTAGTGCGGGTGTTTCATCCGGGCGGCAAGCTGGCGGTCACGCTCGACGCGTCGGGCAGCACGGGTTTCAAGGAAATGCGCACGGAAACGTCGGCGGACGAGGCGGCGATGATGAAGGAGTTGAAGGTCGATGATCTCGGCAATCCGAAGCGCAAGCCGGGCGACGACGTGCTGGACCGCGACGCCGCCGAGCTGCTCGACGGCGCGCCCGATGTCACGGCGCTCAAGCCCTTCGATCTGCGCGTGCTGTGCGACCGCGTCGAGATCACGCAGGTCCGCGCGCCGGCGGTGGCGGTGAAATCGGTGGGCGTGGACAAGGTGCATTATCTGCCGGGCGAAATCGTGAAGGCCAGCGCCGCGCTGCTCGGTCTGGCCGCAGGCGGGACATTCCAACTGGTCGCGCGCGAATGGACCGAGGCGACGGATCAGCGCGAGGTTTTCCGCGCGAGCGTGACGCTCGGCGCGGGCGAGGCGCGCAGCGTGGCGTTCGAGTTTCCCGTGGGCACGCGCGAGTTCGGGCGCGAGCTGCGGTGCGCGCTGGAGGCGGACGGGCGCGAGGTTCACGCGGCGGGTGAGTTTTTCGGCGTGAGCCGCAATGTTTATCGCGTCGGCATCACGGGCGCGTCGGCGGGACAGGACAAGCGCAAGCTCACGGCGGAGGAGGCGGCGCGGATCATGGAGGGCAATCACCGCAACTACGCGAACTACTTCGAGTGCTTCGCGTGGGCACCGTGCGATTACTCGGAGATGACGCCGGACACCGAGATTTTTTTCTCGGGCCAGACGCAGTATCCCGGCTCGGTCACCGGTTTCAAAAATCTGCTGAACGAGGCGCATCGTCGCGGCGTGAAAGGCATCACCTACGGCAAGGCCTGCGCGGGCGGCATCGCGGGCTTCAACACGTATCAGCGGCATCCCGAATACTTCGGTCACGGCCCGAGCCACGGCCCGAGCTGCGAGGCGTTCAGCACCTTCTATCTCGAGCGGATGCTGGCCAATGACTACAACCTCCACGCGCCGAAAAGCCAGGGCGGCTGGCAGCATTGGGCGAGCATCTGGACGCGCTTTGATTACAACCCGGCGGTCGATCTCGGCGCGGATGAAATCATCCGCTCGGCGGAAATGCTCGGCTGGGACGGCGTGCGGTGGGACGGCCATTTCGTCGGGAACCAGCGCCGCCTGATCGACCGCGTGAATGCCAAGCGCCCGAACTTCGCGCATGGCTACAACGTCGCGTTCGCCAACCCCGGCTCGAAACTTTTCCTCCCGCCCGACCAGACCGACTTCCACGACATCGCCAAGGATCACGGCGTGATCATGGACGAGAGCGTGCGCGACTTCAGCAAGTTCGGCAGCGGCCTGATCCCCACGTTTTACGAGGCGATTGCGCGCGAGGCCGATTATGAGAAGCGCATCGGCGGGCTGCCATTGTTCATCACCTTCGATGTCGGCAGCCGGCAGGACGTGCATCTGAACGTCCTCAGCGGCCTCGCCGCGGGCCAGCGCTACACGTACATCAACTCGCCCGGCGAGTACACCTACGGCCCGTTGCCGAAATTCCTCACGCGCTTCTCGGCGTTCGTGTGGGACGACACCGCGCTCGTGGCGAAACCCGAGACGCACTTGCAGGTGAGCGTCGGCCAGGGACCAAAGGACGTCGCGCCGCTGTGGCAGCAAACGGTGTGGCTGCGCAAACTCGCCGACGGGCGCCAGCAGGTGCTGGTGAACCTGCTGAATCCACCCGGTTACAAGGCCTTTCGCCTGCGTTCACAGCCGCCGCCCACGACGCTGAAACAGGTCGCCATCACCGCGAAAACACCGCCGGGCGCGAAGCTGCTCCGCGCCTTTCACGTTTCGCCGGACCTGCTCGATGGCATGGAAAGTCTCACGCCGAAAACCGAGGGCGACAGCGCCTCGGTCGTGCTGCCCGAGCTGCGTGCGTGGAGCATCGCGGTGTTCGAGTACGGCACGGCCGGCGGCGCGCTCGGGGGGCCGGCGTTCGCCCTGACCACGCCGGTCGAGGACGCGACCGCGCATTTTGCCGAGCAGGAAAAAAAGAAGGCGCACGACGCGCAGCTCGCGGCGGACAAGGCCAAGGCCGGCATCGGCGCGACGCCCGCCGCCGCCGCGCCCGCCACGCCCGCGAAGCCGCACTACGCGGACTTCGAGCGGCAGCAAAACATCGATCTCGACGCCGAGAAAAAACTCGCGCGGCCCGAGGGCCTGGTCATCCGCCGCGACGGGCAGGTTGATGCGCATCATGCGCGTGGGATTTTCAGTTGGCTGAATCCGGTCGAGAGCGCCGTGAGCCTCGCGGGCGGCGGGAATTATTCGCCGTCGTGGGTGGATCGCGTGGGCTTCCGGCTCGGTGGCGGCGGCGCGATGGAAGATTTTCCGGACACGTATGAGGCGCTGTTCGCGAACGATCTGCTCGTGCTCGACAACATTCAGGCCGTCGATCTCGGCGCGCGGCGGCGGGCGATGATCGCGGATTTCGTGCGCAGCGGCGGCGCGCTGTTGTACTTCGGCGGCTCGTTCAATCTCTCGCAGGGATCCGAGCACGGCACGTATCTCGCCGAGTTGCTGCCGATCAACATCACCAAATATCGCAACCTCGTCGTCGCCACCAACGGCCTGCCGCTCGCGGCCAAAAATGCCGCCTTCTTCGGCAACCGCCTCGACTGGTCGCGCGCGGGCGCGGCCTTCACGGTCGATGTCTCGCCGCTCAAGCCGGGCGTCGAGATTCTCGCCACGGCGGGCAGGCATCCAGCCATCGTCGCCAGCACGTATGGCAAGGGCCGCGTCATCACCGTGCTCATCAATCCCGAGGGCGATTACGCGCCGAACGCCGCGCCCTACTGGCTCGCGCCCGAGTGGCCGAAGCTGCTGGCTGCGTGCGTCGCCGGGCTTACGCAGGAGGCGCGGACCGTCGTGGCCGCCGCGACAAAGAAACGCACGCTCGACCGCAAGAAGCCCGTGCCCGAGGAACTGCTGCTCGAAGCCGGCGATCTCGACGGCAAGAAGCTCGCGCAGCGCCTGGCCGAGTCGCGCGTGAACATGATCGACGCCGAGAACTCGCGCGCCGCCGTCAGCATCGCGCTCAATCACTGGTCGAAGATCAACGACCTCGAACTCGCCTCGGGCATCCTTGATGCCGCCGCGCCGTTCATGGACAAATCCTTCGCGCCGCTCGGCCAGGAGCTGGTGCGCTCGGACCTCGAGGTCTTCCGCGCCGTCGGCTACAAGGTGCTCGGCCTAGCGCGCAATCCCGCCGACCGCAAGCTGCTCGAGAAAGGATTGCTCGAAAAAGAAGTCCCGCTGCTGCGCGCCGCGCTCATCGGCCTCGGCGAACTCGGCGATGCCGCCGCGGTCCCGGCGATCGAGGAATATGCGCGGCGCGGCACCGAGAAGCTGCTCGCCGGAAGCGTCCTGCGCCGACTCGGTCAACGCGCCAATCTCGAGGAATCCCTCGGGCTTTATGCCGACCTGCTCAAGCGCCGCATCATGCTGCGCAGCGGGCGCAAGTCCGCGCACGACACGCTGCACGGCGGTACATCCTTCAAGCTCACCCTGCAACAACGCCGCGTGCTCGAGGCGGACTACCGGAGCCTGCTGCAAACCGAGGAGCGCGCGCGCTTCGACGCCGCCTATTTCGTGAACGCGCTGGGCGTGCTCGGCGACGACGAAGTGCCGGTGTTCACCCGCTTCTTCTTGCAGACCGAAAACACCGCCCTCGGCCCGCTGGCGTACGTGGTGTCCGCGAAAGTGCCCGCGGCGAAGAGTCAGGAGTTCCGCAAGCAACTTGCGTCCGCCAAGGTCGCGCAGATTCGGATGCTCGCGGAGAACTGACTCGGAGAATGGCGGCTGAGCCGAACCACGAAAGACACGAAACACACGAAAACAAAGGGCCGATGCGTGGTTGGATGACACCGAACTACCTCACCGGCCCGATGAAAACTTCCCGCTCGGCACGACCTTTTTCTTTCGTGTCTTTCGTGCCTTTCGTGGTTCCCACTCTTTGTTTCCGGATCATCAGCCTTGCCGCCGTTCGGCCTGAGCCGCGAATCCTATGACCACTCTCCGCCTCGGCAGCAGCCGGCTGGCCGGCTTTTTGGGAATCGTATCTCTGCTGGTGGTCACGCCGCACCTGCTCGCGATTGCGTTTGTCGGCCTCTGGATCGGCGCCGCCCTCGCGATCGCCTACGTGTACACATGGGGGCACTGGCTCCTTTCGTTGGGATACTTTCTGTTGGGCAGCGGCCAGTTGGATCCCACTCCCAAGATGACGGGCACTGCCAAAGCCATCGAAATGATGTACTTCGGTTTTTATCCAGTTGCTCTCGTGGTGGTTTTCAAGGCCGCCGTTTTGGGACTCTTCACCCCGAAGTCCCGGAAGACCATCGTGATCAATGTTGGCGCGCTCCTCCTCGCGCTCGGTCTGTTGTCGATGCAAGACGAGCCACTCTCGCCGTTGCATGGCGTGAAGTCGGGGTCCATCGGCAAAGGCGCAGGGAAAATTGAGATGCCAGTGCCCGGCAAAACGCAATTCGTCGGCTGCTTGGTCACGGCCGCCCTGCTTTTTCAACTCAGTGCCGTGCTGCGCCCCGCCGCGTCCAGCCCCGTGCCAGCGGCCCCGCTCCCGAAGCCGCCACCGCCTGCGCCGGGTCCCTGAAATCGGGCGCATCCGTCACACTCGGTGGCGACAAACGCCATCTTGCCCGGCTCCGAGGAGCGGCTAATCTCGCCCCGTGATCGAATCGACCGCAGCGAATCTGGCCCGGCATTTCTCGGAGTTCCTCGCCAAGGTGGAACTCGGCGAGAGCGTTCGCATTCGCAAGCAGGGCCGGGCGGTGGCCCGCATGGTGCCCGACTGTGATTTCATGCCCGGACCGCAGGCCGCGGACCTGTTCAAAGGACATCGCGCCGACGCCGCCACCGCCACCGCCATCGCGGACGAACTCCGGAAGCTCGAACTGGAATCCGAGAATGCCTTGGATCATTGACACGGATATCTTCATCGAAGGCGAACGCGGTCACGCCGCCTTTCTTCCCTGGCTTCAGAGCGCGGACGGCGTGGCCACTGCCGATGTCGTTCGTGGGAAATTCCTGATCGGCGCGCACGCCGTGGCTGACACCGTCCTGCGGTAAAGGGGGTTGCAATTTTACTCCGAGAGCATCGCCGGGCTGCCTTCGTTTGCTTCCGAACCGGCGGATTACGCCCTGGCTGCCGCCCGCGCTGGTGACGCCCGGCGCGCCGGCAAGGGCAAGCCGGGGCTGGTAGATGGTTTGATTGCCGCCATTGCGCTGCGCACCGGAGCGACCGTCGCCACGCAAAATCTAAAAGACTTCACGGCGATGGGATGTCCGTGTGCGAATCCTCTCAAACCGGTCTGAACCGGATTGTTGCGGAAGGGTTGAGGAAACGACCGCTCACAACAAATTCGCCGCCAGCTCGGCCAGCTCCGAGCGCTCGCCTTTTTGCAGCTCGATGTGGGCGGCGATGGGCTGGCGCTGGAATTTGCTGACGATGTAGTTGAAGCCGTTGGAGGAGGAGTCCACGTAGGGGTTGTCGATCTGGTAGGGGTCGCCGGTGAAGACGATCTTGGTGCCTTCGCCGACGCGGGTGATGATGGTTTTCACCTCGAGGGGCGTGAGGTTTTGCGCCTCGTCGATGATCATGAACTGGTGCGCGATGCTGCGGCCGCGGATGTAGCTGAGGGCCTCGACGACGATCATGCCCGAGCGCATGAGGTCGGCGTGGCGGCGCTGTTCCTGGCCCATGTTCAGGTCGCCGAGGAGTTCGAGCGCGTCGTGAATCGGCTGCATCCAGGGCGCAAGTTTTTCCTCGAGCGAACCGGGCAGGAAGCCGAGTTCCTTGCCCATCGAGATGGTCGGGCGGGCGACGACCAGGCGGCGGTATTCGCGGTCGGTGATCGTTTTTTTCAACGCCGCCGCCAGCGCGATGAGCGTCTTGCCGGTGCCGGCCTTGCCCATGAGCGTGACGAGCTTGATGCGGTCGTCGAGCAGCGCGTCGAGGGCGAAATGCTGCTGGCGGTTGCGCGGCCGGATGCCCCAGACGCCGTCGCGGGAATCGAGGATGGGCACGAGCTTTTTGCCGGTGGCATCGACCTTGGCGAGGACGGTCTTCTTGGGGTTCTTGTCCTCGATGAGCGTGCAGAATTCGTTCGGGAAATATTCGCGGCCGGGTTCGAGGTCGAGTTCATCTTTGGCGCGAAACTGGGCGAGGGTTTCCGGCGACACGACGCGGTCGAAGAGGCCGGTGTAGAGGTCTTTCAACAGCACGCGGTCGGTCTCGTAATCCTGCGCGGCCAGGCCGAGGGCGTCGGCCTTGATGCGGAGGTTGATGTCCTTGGTGACGAGAATGGTCGGCACGTCGGGATGGGCGCGCATGACGGCGAGGGATTGCGCGAGGATGCGGCTGTCCACGCTGGCCTGGCTGCCCGGAATGAGCGTGGTGATCTCGCCGGCTTTGTGGAAGACGATGCGGAGGCGGCCGCCGTTGGGCAGCGTCACGCCTTCGCTGAGATGCCCCTGGGAGCGGAGGCGGTCGAGGGTGCGGGAGACGGAGCGGGCGTTCTGGCCGAGTTCGTTTGGTTCGCGTTTGAACTTGTCGATTTCCTCGATGACTTCGATGGGGATCAGGAGGTGGTTTTCCTGAAAATTGACGAGCGAGTTGGGGTCGTGCAGGAGGACGTTGGTGTCGATGATGTAGTTTTTCACACGGGGGAAGCGGACCGCTGGATCGCGAGCATCCGGCCGTGCCAGTCACGCAGATGATTGAGCGCGGCGGGCAGTTGGTAATGGCCGGAAAACAGGAAATTGCCGAGCATTCCGACGAGGTCGAAATCGACAAAGCGCGGCTGCTGATCGAGGAGGAACGGGCGCGTGGCGAGCATCGCCTCGAAGGGCGCGAGCAGTTCCTCGAGTTCGGCCAGCAGGCTGGGCTGCTGCCCGCGCCAGTGGTCGATGCAGCCGCGGCCGAACTTGCGTTCCTTGTGGCGCACGAACAGGAGCCACTCCTTGCGCGGCACGAATTCCTCGAAATGGATGTCGTTCAGCTTGAAGCAGCGGCCCTCGACATCGCTCTCGAGGTAACGCCAGAGCAGGTCCTGCACGCCCTCCCACTGCGGCGGGAACAGCCCGAGCTGAAACTTGGCATCCAGATACTTGGCGATGACCTGCGAGAATTCGTCGGTCTCGAAAACGACCTCGCGCCCGTCCTTGATGATCGGCACGGAGTAGTAGCGCTGGCGCGTGAGCTTCCAAACGAGCGACGGGTCGGTGGGGGGAATGTTGGTGATCTTGAAGCGGACGCCGGCGAACTCGAGGATCCGCCGCTGCACGATGCAAAAGGGGCTCCAGGGGAATTGGATCAATTCGATCATGGCAAGAGAACTACGCGGGGCGGGGCGAGGGGGGAAGGGGAAAGTAATTAGTGATTAGTGGACGGAGTGGCGGGGGCGTGATGCGTGATGCGTGATCCGTGATTTGGGGAATGAAGGAGG
>BJHT01000005.1 GCA_014193395.1 Verrucomicrobiota bacterium | reverse complement strand
ATGTGAGCACGGCAGATGACACGGCGTTGTTCGGCAATGATTACACGCGTTTCAACGCGGTCGTGGTGTTTGCGGACGGCGAGACCAACAAGGTCGTGCGCATTGGAATTGTGGCGGATGCGATTCCCGAGGGGGATGAACAATTCCGCGTGCTGCTCTCGAATCCCGCGGGCGGCGCGACGCTGGGCGCGGTCGCTAACGCGGTGGTGGTGATCGCGGACAATGTCGTGAGTTTCGCCAGCGCGGCGTACACGGCGAACGAGGCCGGCGGGCAGGCGTCGATCCGGCTGATCCGGCCGGTGAGTTCGTTGGGGGCGCTGACGGTTGACGTCGTCACCGAGGTGCTGGGCGTGGGGCCGGGGTTTGCGGCGCCGGGGTTGGATTATCTGGCGGTGACCGGGACGGTGACGTTCGCGAGCGGCGAGACGAGCCAGAACTTCGTGGTGCCGCTGGTGGATGACCAGGTGTTCCGCGGCACGCGCACGCTGGGGTTGCGGCTGCTGAATCCCGCCGCGGGCGCGACGATTGGCATCGGGGCGGCGGTGCTGACGATCACGGACAACGATGTGCCTACGTCGTTGTATTCGTTCACCAATGCGGCCCGCATTTCGATTTTCAACACGACCGATCTGGGCGCGGCGACGAATCAGGCGCGCTCGCCGTATCCGTCGGTGATTCCCGTGGCGGGTGTCACTGGACAGGTGGTGCGCGTGGCGGTGACGCTGCGGGATTTCATGACGACGAACCGGCCGGCGGACGTGGACGTGTTGCTGCAGGGACCGGGCGGGCAGTCGGTGGTGTTGATGGCCGGGGCGGGGACGAACATTCCGGTCGCGTCGGCGACGCTCGGATTTGATGACGCGGCGCTCGATCTGCTTCCGGCCAGCACGGCGCTGACCAACGGCGTTTACCGGCCGACGTTGCTGCCGGGCGGCACGGTTTCGTTCCCGACGCCGGCGCCGGTGAGTCCGCAGGGGAACACCTTCCTCGGGGTCTTCAACAGCCTCGTGCCGAACGGTGACTGGAAGTTGTTTGTGAAATCGCGCGGCGGTTCGCTCGAGGCCTTCGTGCTGGCCGGCTGGCAACTGGACTTCACCACCGTCGTGCCGGCGCAGACCAACAATCTCTCGCTCACGATGTCCGACACGGTGGACCCGGTGTCGCAGGACGGCGTGGTGACGTATCTGATCTCGGTCGAGAACCTGGGCCCGAACACGGCCAACAACGTGTCGGTGTTCGACACGTTCCCGGCGCAGTTGGAGTTCGCGTCCGGCTTCGCGTCGCAGGGGCGGATTTCCAATTCCAACGGGCTGGTGATTGTGAACTTCGGATCGATTTCCAATGGCAGCGTGGCGACGGTGCTGCTCGCGGCGCGGGCGGTGGTGCCGGGCGTGTTTACGAATTACGCCACGGCGGTCGGCGGCGACGCGGAGATTAATCCGGCCGACAACAGCGCGGCCGAAGTCACGACGGTGGTGCCGGGCGCGGTGTCGTCCGGCGGGACCATTCCGCTGGGGATCAC
The DNA here is from genome assembly GCA_014193395.1 of Verrucomicrobiota bacterium. GTDB lineage: Bacteria > Verrucomicrobiota > Verrucomicrobiia > Limisphaerales > BJHT01 > BJHT01. The sequence continues at coordinate 66,854 of BJHT01000005.1, read as the reverse complement.
GCCGACGCAGGATGCGACCTTGCTGGCCGACACGCTGACGGGCGGCAGCTCGGCCGGCCTGACGGTCCGGAGCGCGACGTTGCAGGGGCACACGAACGCGGCCACGGGTGCGACCTCGAGCGGGTTGTTCAACTTCGGGCCGCCGCCGGCGCTCTTCGGGTTGCCGGCGCCGGGCATCGTCTTGAGCACGGGCAACGTGCTGGATTACGGGTCGGGCACGAACAACTCGCCCTCGCAGACCACGGATTTCGCGGTGGCGGCGACGGCGGCGCAACAGTTGTTGCTGAACCCGATCACGCGGCCGAACGCGCACTTCGACGTGACGCAGTTGGACATCCGGTTTGCGGTGCAGCCGGGCTTCAATCAGGTGACTTTCAACCTGGTGTTCGGCTCGGAGGAATGGCCGACGTTCGTGGGTTTCTTCAACGATGGCTTCGGCATCTTCCTCAACGGCACGAACATCGCCTTTACCGCCGGGCGGGCCGTGAACATTGATCACCCAAGCATGGTGAGCAACACGTTCCCGAACGAGCTGAACGGCATCCTCGCGCCGGGCAACAACCCGGTGCTGTCATTCACCGCGCCGGTGGTGCCGGGTTCCACGAACAACGTGCTGACCTTCATGATCGCGGACACGCTGGACGGGTTGCTCGACTCGACGGTGTACGTCTCGTCGCTGCGGGCATTGCAGGCGCCGAACGCGGACCTGGCGGTGAGGGTGTCGGCGGTGCCCGTGCCGGTGTTTGTCGGCAGGAACTTGAGCTACTCGATCACGGTGAACAATCTCGGCCCGAACGTCGCGCCCAACGCGGTGTTGCGCGATGTCCTCCCGCCGGAGTTCCACCTGCTGTCAGCCACGACCTCGCAGGGGATTTTGTCGGTGAGCAACAGCACGCTGATCTGCTCGCTGGGCAATCTCGGACCGAACGGCTTTGCGTTGATCAATGTCGTGGGCACTGTGGTGGCCGAGGGGCTGCTGACCAATCTGGCCACCGTCGCTTCGGACCTGCCGGATTTCGCGACGGCCAACAACTTTGCGATGGACGTGATCACCGCGTTCCCGTTCTCGGGCTACAACCCGAATCCGGTGACCATCGCGGACGCGGGGCCGGCGCTGCTGTATCCGTCCGTGGTCAACATCTCCGGCTTCGGCGGCCTGGTGGACAAGGTGACGGTCACGCTGACCAATTTGAATCACGCCAACGTGGCCGACATTGACCTGCTGCTGGTCGGGCCGCAGGGCCAGAAGGTGCTGCTCATGTCGGATGTCGGGCTGCTGGGGAGCGTGACGAACGCAAACCTGACGTTCGATGACGACGCGACCAACTCGCTGCCACAGACCGGGTCGGTGGTTTCCGGCCGGTATCGGCCCACCAATTTCGGCACCGGCGACGGCTTCTATCCGCCGGCTCCGAGCGGGCCGTATGCGACGACGCTGGCGGCATTCACGGGCACGGACCCGAACGGCGACTGGAAACTTTTCATTGTCGATGACTCCGGGCGCGACCTCGGGGAGCTGACCGGCGGCTGGCGGTTGACGTTTGTGAGTCCGCCGCCGCCCACTCCGGTGCCGGCGCTGCGACAGCCGCGGCGCGTGGGCAACAGCCTGGCCTTCTCCTGGCCGCTCGGGGCGTTCGGGTATGTCTTGGAAAGCACCACGATGATGGGGCCGGGGGCGGTCTGGGTGCCGGAAGGGCAGGTGCCGACCACGGACGGCATCAACAACCAGGTGACGGTGCCGATTGGCAACGGCCTGAAGTTTTTCCGTTTGCGCAAGCCATGAGCGGCGCGGACGCGGAAAGAGCGGGTAGTGGCTTTCTTGTAGGTGACACTGTGCGAAAAAACGCGATGATCGGCGGGCATAGCATGACTTTGAACGAGCGACGGTTCTATCTGGTTTGGGTGGTGGCGGCCTTTTTGCTGGGGGGGTTCCTTGCGCAGGCGCAGACCATCGGTTTTGTGCCGGGGAGTCCCTCGGTGAACGAGAACGGGACCAACGTGACACTGGTGGTGACGCGCTCGCCGGCGACCGGCCTGGCGCGGGTCAGTTATGCTTCGGCTGACCTGACCGCGACGGCCGGCTTGGATTACACGGCGGTGTCCGGCACGCTCACGTTCACCAACGGGGAGACTTTCAAGACCATCGTGGTGCCCATTTTGGAAGATGCCGTCGTCGAGGCGCACGAGACTTTCGAGGTCAATCTCTTCAACGTGGTCGGCGGCGTCTTCGGACGGACCAATGTCGTGGTGACGATCTACGACAACGACACGCTCATCTCCTTCACGTCGGCGAATTACGTGGTCAACGAGAGCGATCCCAACGCCGTGATCACGCTCGAGCGATCCGGTGGCAATGCCGGGGCCGCCTCGGTGCTGGTCGCCACACGCAGCGGGACGGCGACGGCGGGCAGCGATTTCGTGCAGACCGCGACGACGCTGCTATTCACCAACGGCCAGACCTTCGCCACATTTCTGGTCCCGCTGATTGATGACTGCGTGGTCGAGGGCAACGAGTCGTTCTCGGTTTTTCTCACCAATGCCTTCGGTGCCAGCATCGGCGCGATCAGCAACGCCACGGTCACGATCTTCGACAACGATTCGCTGGCGGGCACCCTGTTCATTCGCTCCGTCAGCCGGTCCCTCGCGCCGGAAGGCAGCGTGGTCAACGTAACCATTGGCCGGCTGTGCTCGGCGCTTGGTGCGGTCACAGTCGATCTCGTGCCGTTGAACAGCACCAACAACTCGAGTTCGAACGCGTTGCTGGGCGTGGGTCTGGACTACACGTTTGCCTCCACCAACAACACGGTTTCGTGGGCGACCAATGATCTCACGGACAAGGTGATCTCGATCAACATCCTCGCCGACGGTTTGGTGGAATTGAACGAGGTCATCCTGCTCGGCCTGACCAACGCCACCGGCGGCGCGCTGATCAATCCCAATGCCAGCACAGTGGCGATCACGATTGATTTCAATGACCAGCCGGCCGGCGCGGCGGATGTCGCCTTCAATCCCGTGGCTGCGTTCAACCCGACGCCCGGGGCGAACAACACGGTGCGCGCGGTCGCGGTGAACAGCGTGGTCGGCGATCCCAACTTCGGGAAAACCGTGTTGGTCGGCGATTTCACGGCCGTGAACGGTGTCGTGCGCAACCGGTTGGCGCGGCTGGATGCGACCGGTTTCTTGGACCCGAGCTTTGCACCGCAGGATGGCGCGGACGGCTCGGTCGCGGCGGTCGCGATTCAGCCGGACGGCAGAATCTTGGTGGCGGGCGGATTTGCGGCGATCAATGGCCTCCCGCGCAACGGTGTGGCGCGGCTGCTGGCGACGGGGTTGCCGGACGTTTCGTTCGATCCGGGCCAGGGCCTGAACGGAACGGTGGCGGCGATGGCGCTGCAGCCCGATGGCAAAGTGGTGGTCGTAGGTGATTTCACCGCGGCGGGCGGCGAGACGCGCCGGCAGGTGGCGCGTTTGAATGCCAACGGTTCCGTCGATGTGACTTTCGATGCGGGGTTGGGGTCGGATGGCTCGCTGCTCGCGGTGGCGATTGTGCCGGGGGCCGGCGGTGGGCCGTCCAAGATTCTCGTGGGCGGCGCGTTCTCCACGTTCAACGGTGTCGCGGCCAACGGCATCGTGCGACTGAATGCGGATGGTACGGTGGACGGAACGTTTGCGCCGGTGGCGGGGATTGACGGGATTGTATTTGCGATCGCGGTGCAGGCGAACGGCGCGAGTTTGCTGGGCGGTTCGTTCAATGCGTTTGATGGCGCGAGCCGCCGGTCCATCGTCCGCGTGAATCCGAACGGGACGCTGGATGCCACGTTTGATCCAGGCGCGGCGGTGGAGGGATCGGTGTTCGACATCGTGATCCAGGCGAATGGGGCGATCCTGATTGCCGGGCAGTTCTCGGCGTTCGACGGCGTGGTGCGGAACAACTTGGCGAGGTTGAATGCGGACGGGACGTTGGACACGAGCTTCTTGGATTCCTACTACAACCAGACTTCGCAAGGCCCCAACGGCCTGGTGCTGTCGGTGGCGTTGCATCCGGACACGAACGTCGTTGTGGGCGGCAGCTTCGACACCGTCGGCGGCGGACCGAGCCCGAGCGACGTGCTGCAACGGCAGAACGTGGCGCGGCTCATCGGCGGCAATCCGCCGCCGCCGCTGAATCGTCCCGGCAATGTCGAGTTCGTCGCGGCCAGCTTTTCGGTCAATGAAAATGCCGCCGGCGGCGTGGTGATCGTGACCGCGCGCCGCACGGGCGGAAACCTGTTGCCGCTCGTGGTGGATTATGCGACCAGCGACCGCACGGCGGTGGCGGGTGTCGATTATCAAGCCGTCACGGGCACGCTGTCGTGGAACGATCAGGAATCGCTGGCGACCAACAAGACCTTCGCCGTTCCGATTTTGAACAACGCGCTCGTGGACGGGAACCGCACCTTCGAGGTCGTCCTCTCCAACCCGCGTTCCGGCACGCCCGCGCCCACCACGCAACCCGCGCCCGGTTTTCAGCGCCGCGCGCTGGTGACGATCATCGACGATGATTTTACGGCCGGCGTGTTTGGATTCGCCGGGCCGGTTTTCGAGGTCAGCGAAGCCGTCGGCAACGCCACCATAACCATCGAACGCGCCAACGGTTCGACCGGCGTGGCGTCGGTGCAATACGCCACCGCCCCCGGCACGGCGACCGCCGGTGTGGATTATCTCTCGCGCAGCGGCACGCTGACGTTCATCTCGGGACAGACCAAGGGCACGTTCACGGTGCCGATCATCAACGACGTCGCGCCCGAGTTTGAGGAGTCCGTCCTGCTCACGCTTGCCAACCCGACCGGCGGCGCGACGCTCGGCCTCGCCAACGCGGTCCTGCTCATCCAGGACAACGATTCCGGCCCCGGCAGTTTCGGCAGCCTGAGTTTCACCACCAACAATTTCAGCGTCAGCGAGACCAACGGTTTCGTCAGCGTCGTGGTGCGGCGCACGAGCGGCGGCGTCGGCCAGGTCGAGGTCGATGTGCAGACCGGCGACGTTCGGCCGGTGGCCCCCGGGCGGGCGCGGGCGAACTTGGATTACACGCCGGTGAACCAGCACCTGATTTTCCCGGCCGGCTCCACGAATTCGCAGACCGTGTCCATTCCCGTTTCGGCGGACCGTTTGGTCGAGGGGACCGAAGTCTTCACGGTCTGGCTGACCAATGTGGCGGGCGGCGCGCGGCTCGGCTACCTCAGCAACGCGACGGTGTCGATTGTCGATGCCAACACCTACGGCCAGCTCACCTTCTCGGCAGCGAGTTATTTCATCAGTGAAAACGGCGGCACGGCCAGCATCCGCATTGACCGCGTGGGCGGCGACGCTGAGCAGGTCGCGGTGGAATATCTGATTGTTCCCGGTACGGCGCAGTTGGTGACGAATTTCACCACGCTGTCCAACGCCTTGTCCGGCACGTTGCTGTTCGAAGACGGGCAGACCTCGACCAACCTGCTGATTTCGATCATCGACAACCTTCTGGTCGGACCAAACCGGACGCTCTCGGTGATCCTCTCCAATTTCAACAAGGCCACCCCCGGCCGCTTCACCAACGCCACGCTGACCATCTTCGACGACGAATCGCTGGCGGCGGACGCGGGCGCGCTGAACACCGGGTTCGACACCTCGGTCGGCGCCAACGCGCCGATCAACGCGCTGCTGCTGGCGGCGGGCGGGAAGCTGGTCATCGCGGGGCAATTCACCGGCTACGGCGGGACGGCGATCAACCGCATTGCGCGGCTGAATCCCGATGGGCGGATCGATGTGGAGTTCCAGCCGGGCACCGCGGCCAACGGGGAAATCACGGCCCTCGCGTTGCAGGCGGATCAGAAGCTCGTGGTGGGCGGTAGGTTTACCGCCTTCAACGGGGCCAACCGCAGTTACCTCGCGCGGCTCAATGCGGAAGGCTCGCTGGATTCCACCTTCAACATCGGCTCGGGGCCGGACAATCCGGTGTTCGCCGTCGCGGTGCGCACGGACGGTCGCCTGGCGGTGGGCGGTTCGTTCACCACGTTCAATGGCGTCGGGCGTGCCAACTTTGTCGTGCTCACCACCAACGGCGTGGTCGATCCGAATTTCAACGTCGGCGCGGGTGTGAACGGGCAGGTGTACGCGGTCGCCGTGCAGCCGGATGGCCGGGTGCTGATCGGTGGTGACTTCACGCTGGTCAACAACACCAATCGGGCGCGGCTCGCCCGCTTCAACGCGAATGGCACGCTGGATTTGACCTTTGACCCCGGCACCAACGGCGCGAACGCCACGGTGCGGGCGATCACGGTGCAGCCCGATGGCAAGGTGCTCGTCGGCGGTTCCTTCACCAACATCAGTGGCACGAACTGGAATCACATTGCACGCTTGAATGCGGACGGCACGCCTGACCGCTCTTTTAATCCCGGCACCGGCGCGAATGAAGACGTGCTCGCGCTGGCCCTTCTGCCGGCCCCGGACAACCGCATCCTCGTCGGCGGCTCGTTCACCAATTTCAACAACCTCGGCCGCCAATATCTCACCCGCCTGACTACGAGCGGCGCGGTGGACCCCACCATGAATTTCGGGCTGGGCGCCAACGCCCCCGTGTTCGCACTGGCGATCCAGGCCGACCAGCAGATCAACGTGGCCGGGGCGTTCACGCAGATTGACGGCCTGCCTCGCAACCATCTCGCGCGCCTGCTCGGCGGCGACAACTTCGGACCGGGAGAGTTCCAGTTCTTAAGCGTGGGCTTCACCGTTTCGGAAAACGCGACCAACGCCACGCTGGTCGTGCGCCGCGTTCACGGTGCCGCCGGGGCGGCGACGCTGACGTTTGCCACGGCCAACGGGACCGCGACCAACGGCGTCGATTACACCGCGACGAGCGGCCCGCTGGTCTTCCGCGACGCCGAGCTGTTCCGCACGATCCTGGTGCCGGTGACGAACAATCTCGTCAGCGACGGCGACCGGAGCTTCACGGTGACGTTGGGCAGCACGGGCGGGGCCGTGCTGGGCCAGCCGGCTGTGGCGACCGTCACGATCCTCGATGACGACACGGTTCTGAATTTCAGTTCGCCCACGTTTTCCGTGATTGAAAATGTGCCCGGCGCGCGGGCTTTCATCACCGTCGAGCGCCTCGGCGGTTCCGCCGGCTCGGTGTCGGTGCAGTATCTCACCAGCACCGGCGGCACGGCGATTCTGTATCCGGGCGCGGGACCGGTGGGCAACGCGAACTACACCAACGCGGCGGGCGTGCTGACGTGGGCGAATGGCGAGACGGGCGGCAAAACGTTCGCCGTCGGGATCATTGATGACCTGCTGACCAATGCGAACCGCACGATCAACCTGGCGCTGTTCGGCGCGACCAACGTGACGGCGCGCACGCCCATCACCCTGACCGGCCAGACCAACGCCACGCTCACCATTGTGGACAATGAATTCGGACGCGGCCTCGTGGGCTTCAGCCAGCCGACGTTCGATGTGTCCGAGAGCATCGCGGTGGCGACGATCACGGTGATTCGCACCAACGGCAACGCGGGCGTGGTGACGGTGGATTTCAGCACGGGCGACGGCACGGCCCTGGCGGGCGTGAACTACGTGGCGACAAGCGGCACGCTGGCCTTTGCCGACAGCGAGCCGGCCAAGACGTTCCCAGTCGTGATCCTTTCGGATGGCCTGTCCACGACGAATCTGAGCTTCACCGTGACCGTGTCCAATCCCACCGGCGGGGCGGGGCTGGGCTTCCAGGACAGCGCGGTGGTGCAGATTCTGAATGATGACCAGTTGGTTTTCGGCGGCCTCGTTTTCTCTTCGACGAACTATGTCGTGAGCGAGGCAGCGGGCGAGGTGATCCTCGAAGTGCAGCGGCTCGGCGGGCGCAGCAGTGCGGTCGCGGTGTTCTACACGACGACGACCAATGGCACGGCGACGACCAATGATTACGGGCCGGTGAGCGGGAATTTGTTCTGGGCCGATCAGGATGGGGGCAGCCAGTTCATTCGGGTGGCAGTGACGAACAACAATTTCGCGGACGCGGATCGCACGGTGGAAGTGGTGCTGCGCAATGCGGTCGGCGGCGCGTCGATCGGGACGCCGGGGAGCACGTTCATCACGATCACGAACGATGATTTTCTGGCGGGGACGCTCGGGTTTAGCGAGCTGGTGTTCAACGTGACGGAGAACGCGACCAACGCGCTGATCACGGTGACGCGCACGAATGGAACGCTGGGGATCGTGGGCGCGAGCTTTGCGACGCTCGATGTGACGGCGGTGGCGGGGCGCGATTACGTGGCGACGAATGGTTTCCTCGTGTTCACCAACGGCGCGACGAACGCGACCTTCAGCGTGCCGCTGACCAACAACGTGGTGCAGGACGGCCCGCGGTTCCTCGCGGTGCAGCTCTTCGGTCTCGCGGGCGGCGCGCTGCCGGGCTTGACCGGGGCGCTGGTGCGAATTGGCGATGACGAAGGCGCGGCGGGTTCGGTGGATGCGTCGTATCTGCTGGGGAGCGGCTTCAACGGGACGGTCTATGCGCTGGCGGTGACGACGAACAATCTGGCGTATGTCGGCGGCGACTACACGACCTTCAACGGGACCAACCATCCGCCTTTGGTGCGGCTGACGGCGGACGGCGCGGTGGACGCGGGGTTCGCGGTGCCGGCGATCGTGCGGTCGGGGACGAACGCGGCGGTGCGGGCGGTGGCGCTGGCGGGCACGAACGGCGTGGCGGACGGGCGGGTGGTGTTCGGCGGTTTGTTCAACACGGTGGGCGGCGTGGCGCGGACGAACGTGGCGCGGCTCAACGCGAACGGGACGCTGGACACGAATTTCGTGGCGAACGTGAACAACCTGGTGAACGCGGCGGCGGTGCAGAACGACGGCCGCGTGGTGCTGGGCGGGCAGTTCACGGTGGTGAATGGAGTCACGCGGAACTTCGTGGCGCGGCTCAATCTCGACGGCACGCTGGACGCGGGCTTTGCGACGGGCCTCGGGCCGAACGGCGCGGTGCGGGCGCTGGTGCTGCAGCCGGATGGCAAGACGATCATCGGCGGCGAGTTCACGGCGGTGAACGGCGTGGCCGCCAGCCGGCTGGCGCGGCTCAATACGGACGGGTCGCTGGACGCCACATTCCAAGGGGGCAAATGGCTGACGAACGGCGCGGTGTACGCGCTGGCGCTGCAGCGCGACGGGCGGATTTTGGCGGGCGGCGCATTCGTCGCGACCAACGGCGTGGTGCATACGAACCTCGTGCGATTGACCGCCAGCGGCGTGATCGAGGACGCCTATAATCCGTTCGTGGAGCGGAACGATTACGTAAGCGCGCTGGCGTTGCAGGGCAACGGGCGCGCGGTGGTCGGGGGCGCGTTCACGACGTTCAATGGCTTGGCGGAGAACCGCATCGTGCGGCTGACAACCAACGGCACGGTGGACGTGAGCATCAACTTCGGTGCGGGCGCGAGTGATTATCTGGCGGCGGTGGCGGTGCAGCCGGACGGGCGGCTGCTGGCGGGCGGGGCGTTCACCGATTTCAACGGGACGACGGTGGGACATTTCGTGCGGCTTTTCGGCGGTGAGAACCTCGGGTCGGGCGTGCTGGCGTTTGCGACGCCGGTGTTCCTGGTGTCGGAGGGCGCGACCAACGCGGTGATCACGGTGCTGCGCAACGGCGGGCTGGCGAACCCGGTGACGGCGAGCTTCACGACCACGAACAACGGGACGGCCGTCGCGGGCGTGGACTACGTGGCGACCAACGGCGTGCTGAACTTCGCGCCCGGCGTGGCGGCGGCGAGCTTCCTGGTGCCGGTGCTGAATGATTCGACCAACCGCGGCGATCGCACGGTCGGGCTGGCCTTGACCGCCGTGACTGGTGGCGCGGCGTTCGAGGTGCCGCCGGTGGCGGTGCTGGCGATCCTCGAGGACGACAGCCTGATCAGCTTCGCGTCGGCGACCTACAGCGTGGACGAGAGCACAACCAACGCCGTGATCACGCTGGTGCGCAGCGGCGGCGCGGTGGGCCTGGCGACGGTGAATTTTTCGACGACGACCAACGGCACCGCGGTGGCCGGAGTGAATTATCTGCCGACCAACCGGTTCGTGGTCTTCCCGCCGGGAACCAACACGGTGACCGTCGCGGTGAGCGTGCTCGACGACGGCCTGATCGTCGGAAACCTGACCGTCGGCTTGGTGCTGAGCAACGCGGGACCGACCAACATCGTCGGGCTCGACGTGGTGACGAACGCGACGCTGACCATTGTTGAGAGTCTCAACAGCGCGGGCGTGCTGAACTTCGCGAGCACCAATTTTGTGGTCGATGAAGCGGTGGGCAACGCGGTGATCACCGTGGTGCGCAGCGGCGGTTCGCTCGGCTTGGTGTCGGTGCAATTTGTGACCACCGACGGCACGGCGCTGGCGGGCTTGGACTACGGGAGCGTGACTGGCGTGGTGTCGTTTGCGGACGGCGAGCTGGCCAAGAGCTTTTTGGTTCCGGTGATTTTGGACCAGTTGGCGGAAACCAATGAGTTCCTGCACTTGACGCTGTTGAATCCCAGCGGCGGCACGGTGCTGGGTGCGGCCAGCCAGGCGATTCTCACGATTGTGAACAACAATCTGCTGGTGTTCGGCAACCTGGTCTTTACCGCGACGAATTACTTCGTGAGCGAGGCCGCGGGCGAAGCGGTGGTGACGGTGCAGCGCATCGGCGGAACCACCAATGCCGTGTCGGTGTTCTACACGACCACGACCAACGGGACCGCGCCGACGGCGGATTTCGCGGCAACCAACGGCCTCTTGAGCTGGGCGCATTTGCAGGGCGGCGATCGCTTCATCCGCGTGCCGATCTTCAACAACCCGTTCGCGGACGGCGACCGCACCGTGGAAGTCGAGTTGTCCAACGCAACCGGTGGCGCGGACATCGCGGCGCCCGGTCGGACGCTCATCACGATCACCAACGATGACCTCACCAATCCCGGCGCGCTCGGGTTCAGCCAGTTGGTCACGGGCGCTTCCGAGACCAACGGCACGGTGCTGCTGACGGTCGTGCGGACCAATGGTTCCTTCGGAATTGTGACGGCCACCTTCACCACGGTGGATGCCTCGGCGCGAGCGGGGATTGATTACGTGGCCACCAACAACGTGCTCACGTTCACCAACGGTCAGACCACGCAGACGTTTGCGGTGGTGCTGCTGGACAATGCGAACCAGGACGGCACGCGGTTCTTCGGCGTGCGGCTCTCCGGGTTCACCGGCGGCGCGACGGGCGGCCTGACCAATGCGTCGGTGCGGATCGCCGATGACGAAGGCTCGGCCGGGTCGGTCGATCTTTCGTATCTGCTGGGAAGCGGCTTCAACGCGACGGTCTATGCGCTGGCGGTGACGACGAACAATCTGGCGTATGTCGGCGGCGACTTCACGGCGTTCAATGGCTCCAACCGCGCGGGCTTGGTGCGGTTGCTGCCGGACGGTTCGCTGGATGGCGGGTTCAACCTCGGCGCGGTCGGCTTTACCGGTTCCAACGCGGCGGTGCGCTCGGTGGCGGAATATCCGCCGGACGGGTTTACCGCGAGCAAGGTGGTGTTCGGCGGGGTCTTCACTTCGCTCGGCGGCGTCGGACGGACCAACGTGGCGCGGGTAAATCCGAACGGCTCGGTGGACACAAATTTCGTGGCGGGCACGGACAATCTGGTCAACGCGGTACTCGTGCAGCCGGACGGCCGGGTGGTGCTGGGCGGCCTGTTTACTCGGGTGAACGGCATCAGCCAGAACTTTGTCGCGCGCTTGAATCTGGATGGCTCGCTGGACGCGGGCTTCGCGAACGGGACCGGGCCGGACGGCGCTGTGCGCGCGCTGGCGCTGCAACCCGACGGCAAGCTGCTCATCGCGGGTGAGTTCACTTCCTTCGCCGGCGCGCCGGCCAGCCGGATTGCGCGGCTGAATGCGGACGGGACGCTCGACCCGACGTTCGCGGGCAGCAGTTGGGTGGCGAGTGGTTCCGTGCAGGCGTTGCTGCGGCAGCCGGACGGACGCATCCTGGTCGGCGGCGCGTTCGTTGCGACGAACGGCGTGGCGCACACGAATCTGATGCGGTTGAACGGCGACGGCACGGTCGACCTGAGCTTCAATCCCGGCACCGGCCCCAACGAATTCGTGGGCGCGCTGGCCTTGCAACGGAACGGCCGGATCGTGGTGGGCGGCGCATTTACCATGTTCAACGGCCTGCCGGAAAACCGGATCGTCCGGTTGCAGCCGGATGGCGCGGTGGACTACAGCATCAACTTCGGCGGCGGCGCGAACGACTATCTCGCGGCCGTGGCCGTGCAGCCGGATGGCGAGATCCTCATCGGCGGCGCGTTCACCAATTTCAACGGCGTCGCGGTCAATCACTATGCGCGGCTCACGGGCGGCGAGAACCGGGGCGCGGGCTTGCTCCTGTTTGGCGCAGCCGGCTACACGGTCTCGGAGAACGCGACCAATGCGGTGCTCACGGTGGTGCGGACCGGCGGGCTGAGCAATGTGGTGACGGTGACGTATGCGACGACCACCAACGGCACCGCGGTGGCGGGCGTGGATTATCAGGCCGTCTCCGGCGTGCTGACGCTGGCGCCCGGCGTGATGACCACCAACATCGTGTTGCCGCTGATCGACAATCGCTCGGTGACGAGCAACCGGACGGTGGAGGTGGCGTTGAGCGGCGTGACCGGCGGGGCCGCGTTGGCCGTGCCGACGACCGCGGTGGTGACGATCCTCGAGGACGACAGCGCAATCAGTTTCGTGTCGGCCAATTACAGCGTCGGCGAAGGCGCGACCAACGCGGTGATCACGCTCACGCGCAGCGGCGGCCTCGTGGGCGCGGTGTCGGTGAATTTTGCGACGACCACCAACGGCACCGCGGTGGCCGGAGTGAACTTCGTGCCGACCAACCAGGTGGTGACCTTCCCCGCTGGAAGCAACGTGGTGACCGTGGCGGTCGGCGTGCTGGATGACGGCCTGGTGCTGGGCAACCTCACGGTTGGCCTGTCGCTGAGCAACGCGGTGCCGACGAATTTTGTCACGCTGGGCGCGGTGACGAACGCGATGCTGACGATCATCGAGAGCCGCAACGCCGCGGGGGTGCTGAACTTCGCGAGCGCGAATTTCGTGGTGGACGAAACGGTGGGCAACGCGGTGATCACGGTGGTCCGCAGCGCTGGTTCGCTCGGTTCGATCTCCGTGCAGTATGCGACGGCGGACGGCACGGCGCAGACGGGCCTCGACTTCACCGGCGTCTCGGGCGTGTTGTCGTTCGCTGACGGGGAAACGGCGAAGACGTTCGTGGTGCCCGTGATTCTCGATGCGCTCATCGAGCCGAATGAGTTCTTGAACCTGTCCCTCACCAACCCGGCCGGCGGCGCGCTGCTCGGGGCGACCAACCGGGCGGTGGTGACGATCGTGAACAACAACCAGTTGATCTTCGGCACGCTGGTTTTCTCCGCGACGAATTACGTGGTGAGCGAGGCGGCGGGCGAAGTGCTTTTGGAAGTGCAGCGCATCGGCGGCCGCACCAACGGCATCGCGGTGTTCTACACGACCACCACGAACGGCACGGCGACGACCAATGATTACGGGCCGGTGAGCGGGAACCTGCTCTGGGGCAATCTCGACGGCGGCAGCCGTTTCATCCGCGTCGCGATTACGAACAACAACCTCGCCGACGCGGATCGCACGGTGGAAGTGGTGTTGCGCAACGTGGTCGGCGGCGCGTCCATCGGCACGCCGGGCAGCACGATCATCACCATCACCAACGATGATTTCCTGGCGGGCGCGCTCGGATTTGAGCAGGTGGTGTTCAACGTGACGGAGAACGCCACCAACGCGCTGATCACGGTGGTGCGCACCAACGGAATCAACGGCATCGTCGGGGTCAGCTTCGCCACGGTGGACGGCACGGCGGTGAATGGCCGCGATTATCTCGCGACCAACGGCTTCCTGGTCTTCACGAATGGCGCGACGAATCAGACCTTCACCGTGCCGGTGCTCGACAACGCGCTGCAGGATGGCACGCGCTTCTTCGGCGTCGTGCTCTCGGGTTTCGCCGGCGGCGCGGTCCCGGGCCTGACCAATTCCCTGGTGCGAATCGGCGACGACGAAGGCCCGGCCGGGTCGGTGGACGGCCTGTATGCGCTGGGCACCGGCTTCAATGGCACGGTCTATTCCCTCGCGGTCACGACCAACAGCCAGGCCTACGTGGCGGGCGATTTCACGGCCTTCAACGGCACCAACCGCGCCAACGTGGTGCGGCTGAATGCCGACGGCTCGCTCGACGCTGGGTTCGATGTCGGCGCGATTGGCTTCACCGGTTCCAACGCGTCGGTGCGCTCGGTTTCGCTGGTCATCACCAACGGCTTCTTCACGGGCAAGGCCGTCTTCGGCGGTCTCTTCACGTCGGTGGGCGGGGCCGCGCGGACCAACGTGGCGCGGGTCAACACAGACGGCACGGTGGACACGAATTTCGTCGCGAGCGTGAACAACCTCGTGAACGCGGTGGCGGTGCAGAATGACGGCCGCGTCGTGCTGGGCGGCCTGTTCACGCGGGTCAGCGGGACCAACCGCAATTTCATCGCGCGCCTGAATGCGGACGGTTCGCTGGACACGGGCTTCTCGCGCGGCCTCGGCCCGAACGGCGCGGTGCGCGCGCTGGTGTTGCAACCAGATGGCCGCGCGATTATCGGCGGCGAGTTCACCACGGTGGACGGATTCGCGAGCAGCCGATTGGCGCGGTTGAATGCGGACGGCTCGTTTGACAGCACGTTCCTCGGCGGCGGCTGGATTACCAATGGCGCGGTGTACACGCTGGTGCTGCAACGCGACGGCCGGCTGCTGGTCGGCGGCGCGTTCGTGGCGACCAACGGGGTGGTGCATACGAACCTCGTGCGGCTCGACGCGAACGGAGTGCTCGATGGCGGCTTTAATCCGTTCGTGGCGCGCAATGACTACGTGAGCGCGCTGGCGGTGCAGCCCGACGGCCGCGTGGTGGTGGGCGGGGCGTTCACCACGTTCAATGGTCTGCCGGAAAACCGGATCGTCCGCCTGGAAGCCAACGGCACGGTGGATGTGACCTGCAACTTCGGCTCCGGGGCGAATGACTACATCGCGGCGCTGGCGTTGCAGTTTGACGGGAAGATTCTGGCGGGCGGGGCGTTCACCAATTTCAACGGGACGACGGCCAATCACTTCGTGCGCCTCCACGGCGGCGAGAATCTCGGGGCGGGCGTGCTGGCCTTCTCCGCGCCGGCTTATGCGGTGACGGAGAGCGGGACCAACGCGGTGATCACCGTGGTGCGCGCGGGCGGCCTGAGCGGTGTGGTGACGGTGGGCTACGCGACGACGACCAACGGCACCGCGGTGGCGGGCGTGGACTATCGGGCCACCAACGGCGTGCTGACCTTCGCGCCCGGCGTGACGGTGGGCAGCTTCCTGGTGCCGGTGTTCAATGATTTCACCAACCGGGGCGACCGGACCGTGGGCTTGGCGTTGACCAGCGTGACCGGCGGGGCCGCGCTGGAAGTGCCGCCGACGGCAGTGCTGACGATTCTGGATGACGACAGCCTGATCAGTTTCGCCACGGCGAGCTACAGCGTCGGCGAGAGCACGACCAACGCGCTGATCACGCTGGTGCGCAGTGGCGGCCTGGTGGGCGCGGTGTCGGTGAATTTTGCGACGACCACCAACGGCACCGCGGTGGCCGGGGTGAACTATCAGCCGACCACCCAGGTTGTGACCTTCCCGGCGGGGACCAACGAGATGACTGTGGCGGTGGGAGTGTTCGACGATGGGCTGGTGCTGGGGAACCTGACTGTCGGCCTCGTGTTGAGCAACGCGGTGCCGACCAATTTCGTCACGCTGGGTACGCTGACCAACGCCACGCTGACGATCATCGAGAGCCTCAACTCGGCGGGCGCGCTGAACTTCGCGAGCACCAATTTCGTGGTGGACGAAGCAGTGGGCGACGCGGTCATCACGCTGGTGCGCAGCGGCGGTTCGTTGGGCTTGGTCTCGGTGCAGTATGCGACGGCGGACGGCTCGGCGCTGGCGGGTCTGGATTACACCAGCTCGTCGGGCGTGATCTCGTTCGCCGACGGGGAAACGGTGAAGAGTTTCCTGGTGCCCGTCATTCTGGACGCGCTGGTCGAGACGAATGAATTCGTGAATCTGGTCCTCTCCAACCCGAGCGGCGGTGCGGTGCTCGGCGCGACCAACCGTTCGATCCTGACCATCGTGAACAACAACCAGTTGAGCTTCGGCAGCCTGGTCTTCACGGCCACGAACTACGTGGTGAGCGAAGCGGCGGGCAACGCGGTGCTTGAAGTCCGGCGCATCGGCGGCCTGACCAACGCGGTGACGGTGTTTTTCACGACGCTCGCCGGCGCGACGCCGACGACCAACGAAACCGTTGCGACCACCAACGACTACGTCCCTGTGAGCGGCATTCTGGTGTGGGGGAATCTCGACGGGAGCAGCCGCTTCATTGCGGTGCCGTTGCTCAACAACGCACTCGTGGACGGCTCGCGGGCGCTCGAGGTCGTGCTGACGAATGTCACGGGTGGCGCGAGCGTTGGCACGCCGGGGCGTGCCTTCATCACGATCACCAACGAGGACGCCCTGCCGGGCGCGCTCGGGTTTGCGCAGACGGTGTTCGCCGCCGTCGAGAACGGCACTAACGCCACCGTCACCGTCGTGCGGACCAATGGCATCACCGGGCCTGTGTCGGTGAGCTTCAACACTGCTGATGCCACCGCGTTCGCGGGTAGCCACTACACGGCGACGAACGGCGTGCTGACGTTCACCAACGGCCAGACCACGCAGACCTTCGCGGTGCCGCTCCTCGACAATGCGATTCTGGACGGCTCGCGTTTCTTCCAGGTCCGCCTCTCTGGCTTCGTCGGCGCGGTCCCGGGCCTGACCAACGCGCTGGTGCGGATCGCCGACGACGAAGGCGCGGCCGGATCGATTGATTCCTCCTACACCAACGGCCTCGGGCCGGACGCGATCGTTTACTCGCTCGGCCTGCAAGGGAACGGGCAGTTGATCATCGGCGGTGAGTTCAATTCCTTCGACGGCATCACTCGTTCCCGCGTGGCGCGGGTGAATGACGATGGCACGCTGGACCAAAGCTTCAACGCGGGGGCGGTTTCGTTCGCGTCCGGCGTGGCCTCGATTCGCGCGGTTGCACCGCACACCAACGGCTTCTACGCGGGCCAGGTGGTCGTGGCCGGCTTCTTCAATTCCATCGGCGGACGCGCGCTGAACCACGTCGCACGGCTGGATGTCAACGGCGCGGTCGATGCCTCGTTCACGAACTCGCTGGCCGGTCCCAACAATGGCGTTTACGCCGTCGCCGTGCAGGCCGACGGCCGCGTCGTGATTGGCGGCACCTTCACGACCGTGAACACCACCAATCGCAGTTTCGTGGCGCGCCTGACAGCCACCGGCGGCGTTGATGCCAGCTTCGATCCGCAGGTCGGTCCCGACGGACCGGTGCGCGCGGTCGCGATTCAGAACGATGGCAAGGTCATCATCGGCGGCGACTTCACCTCGGTGAACAGCCTGAGCAATTGGAATCACCTCGCCCGCCTCAACACCGACGGCTCGCTCGATGCGAGCTTCGTTCCGTTCGGCCTGTCGATCACCGGCTCGGTGTACTCCGTCGCGATTCAGACGGATGGCAAGGTGCTCGTCGGTGGCCAGTTCCTCGCTGCCGGCGGGCCGGGCCTCCAGACCAACATGGGCGGCGTCGTGCGGCTCAATGCCGACGGCTCGCTCGACACCACGTTCTTCGCCGGCACCGGTGCGGATGATTCCGTCTCCGCCGTCGCCGTGCAGCCGGATGGCAAGGTGCTCCTCGGCGGTTCTTTTGCGAACGTGAACAGCATCGGTCGCAGCCGCATCGCCCGCCTGAATGCGGATGGTTCGCTCGACGCGTCGCTAAATGTGGGCTTGGGTGCGAACAATCTCGTCACCTCCCTCGCCCTGCAGGGCGACGGGAAAATTCTGCTGGGCGGCGCTTTCACCCGGTTCAACGGTGCGACGAACAACTACCTCGCGCGGCTGTTCGGCGGCGACAATGTCGGCAGCGGCACGCTGGCGTTCAGCGCGCCGCTCTATCAGGTCAGCGAGAGCGCCTCGAACGCGGTGGTCACCGTCACCCGCTCGGGCGGCACGTTCGGCCAGGTCACCGTCGCGCTGAACGTCACCGGCGGGACGGCGGTTCCGAACATTAATTACGTCCCGCTCACCACCAACATCCTCGTCTTCGCCGAGGGCCAGGCCACCGCCGATTTTGCGATCCGGCTGCTCGACGACCACCTCATCCGGCCCGACCAGACCATTGTGCTGAACCTGAGCAGTGCGGGCGGCGGCGCGGTCCTCGACGCCATTACGGACACCACGGTTTCGATTCAGGAAAAGGACTGCCTCGTGAGCTTCAGCGCCGCGGTTTACAACGTCGCCGAGAACGTCGGCAACGCCGTCATCACCGTCGTTCGCACCGGCGGCGTGGTCGAAAACCTGACCGTCGATGTCGCCACCGGCACCAACGGCACCGCCCTCGCCGGGACCGATTTCACGGCGGTTGTGACCACGGTCTCGTTCACCAGCGGCCAGAGCAACGCCACCTTCACCGTGTCGATCACCGACGACGGCTTGGTCGAGGGCAACGAGACGATTCCCCTCACGCTGTCCATTCCCGCCGCATTCGGCAGCTTCGCCGCTCCGGGCCAGTTCACCAACGCGACCCTCGTCATCATTGATAACGACGGCGGCAGCGGCACGCTCGGCTTCGCCACCAACGCGTTCTCGGTGCTCGAGACCGGCGGGTCCGCGACCATCACGGTCGTGCGCACGCTCGGCCGTTCGGGCGCGGTCTCGGTGAATTACGCCACGGTCGCGGTGCCCAACGGCGCCATCGGCGGCGTGGTCGGCGGGCCGAATGTGGACTTCCTCCTCACGCAGGGCACGCTGGCGTTCGCCGATGGCGAAATCGTGAAGACCTTCACCGTGCCGATTTTCGCCGATCAATTGATCGAAGGCGACGAACCGCTGAGCCTAACGCTCGCGAATCCGACCGGCGGCGCGGCGCTCGGGCTGGCGGCAGCGACGCTCACCATCGTGGACGACGTGGTCTTCGGCGGACGTTTCGAATTTACATCGGACGCCTTCCGCGTCGGCGAAGGCGAGACCAACGCCGTCATCACCGTCCGCCGCACGGGCTTGAATGCCGGGCGGGCTACGGTGGCCTTCGCGGTCTCGGACATCACTGCGGTCGCGGGCCTTGACTACCTCGTCACCAACGGTTCGCTCGTGTTCCCTGACGCCGGTCCGGGCAATGTTCCGAAGGTGCAGACCACGAACTTCCTGGTGCCCATCATTGACGATTCGCTGCTCGAGGTGGACGAACAGATCCGCCTGACGCTCTCCAACCCGAGCCTCGGCTCGGCGCTCGGAGCCTTGTCCAGTGCGGTTCTCACCATCGTGGACAATGACGTCGTCCTCGCCTTCAGCACCAACCGCTTCGCCGTGGACGAGGACGCGGGCAACGGCCATGTGCTCGTCGTGCGGACTGGCAACACGAACTCGGCGGTCACCTTCCAGGTCGCCACCCGCGACGGATCGGGCACCAACGGCATCGACTACACCGGCTTCACCAATTCATTTGCGTTTGGCCCCGGCGAAATCTTCCGCGACGTCCCCGTGCCGGTCCTCGGCAACACCCGCGTGGATGGCAGTCGCACCGTGAATCTGCGCCTGCTCAATCCGTTCCCGACCAACAGCGTGCAGTTGGGCGTCACCAACACCGCCGTGTTGACCATTCTCGACAACGACAGCGGCTTCCTCTTCTCGGCGGCGAACTTCTCGGTCGGCGAGGCCGCCGGTTCGGCGATCATCACCGTGTTACGGACGGGCTCTTTGACGGGAACGAACTCGGTGGTTTTCCAGACGATGGACGGTACGGCGCTGAGTTCGAGCGACTATCAGGCGACCAACGGTGTTTTGCGTTTCGACGCCGGTGATACCTCCAAGTCCTTCAGCGTGGTCATCAGCGATGATGCGTTGCCCGAGAGCGACGAGACCTTCACCGTGCAGTTGAGCAACCCGCAGCCCGCCGGCCTCGCCTTCCTTGGCGCGCTCAGCAACGCCACCGTGACCATCCTCGACAACGACGCGCAGGTCGGCTTTGCGCTCGCCAACTACGCGGTGAGCGAGGCCGCCGGCATCGCGAACATCTCCCTCGTGCGCCTCGGGGCCACGAATCGCGCCGTGTCCGTGAATGTCTCCACCGGCGTCGGCACCGCCACCGCGGGCGCGGATTACGTGGCCACCAACGGTCCGGTCGTCTTCGGCCCCGGCATTCTCACCAATGTTTTCAATGTGACCGTCGTGCTCGACAATGTCGTCGAGGGTTCTGAGACCGTGCCGCTCATCCTTTCGCTGCCCAGCGCGGGCGTCACCCTCGGGCCGATCACGACGGCGACCCTCACCATTTCCGACAACGCCGGCACCTTCGCCTTCACCGCCGCCGCGTACATCGTGCTCGAAGACGCGACCAATGCCGTGCTCACCGTCGTGCGCACCTCCGGAGCCGCCGGGACCGTCAGCCTCACTTATCAAACGGTGGATGGCACCGCCATCGGCGGCTCCGATTATGTTGCGGCCAGCGGCACGCTCGTCTTCGCGCCGGGCGTGCTCGCGAGCTTCATCGTGGTCCCGATCATCGACGACCGCCTGATCGAACCGACCGAAACCTTCACGGTCACCCTCCGCATCATTGACCCGACCACCGGGGCGAAACTGGGCGCGTTCAGCAATGCGACCGTCAGCATCCTCGACAACGACACGCCGTCGGGGAACGACTACCGCTTCGATCCCACGACGTGGATCACCAACGGCTCGGTCTTCTCGGTCGTCGCGCAGCCGGATGGAAAACTGCTCGTCGGCGGTTCCTTCCGCGTCGTCTTCACCAACGTCGTGGTGGTCGGCGGCGTCCCGGTCACGAATTACCCGGTGCTGAACAACATCGCCCGGTTGAACAGCGATGGCTCGCTGGATGCCACCTTCAACCCCGGAGCCGGACCGAACGACGCCGTGCGCGCGATGGTCCTCCAGGCCGACGGCAAGGTGCTCATCGGCGGCGACTTCACCTACGTCTCCCAGACCGGCTACATCCGTAATCACGTCGCCCGCCTGAACGCGGATGGCTCGCTCGACACGAGCTTCACCCCGAACACCGGCGCGGGCGGCCCCGTGATCGCCCTGGCGCGGCAGCCCGACGGCAAGGTGCTTATTGGCGGCATGTTCAGCATGGTGGTCACCAACGTCGTGGTGAGCAATTCCGTCGCGATCACCAACCGCTACGCGCTGACCAACATCGCGCGGCTCAACTCCAGCGGCTCGTTCGACACGACCTTCGGGGCCTCCAACGGGCCGAACCGGTTCCTCGCCGCCGCCGATCAGTCCGTGTTCGACATCGCGGTGCAGCCGGACGGGAAGATCGTCATCGCCGGCGCGTTCACCCGCTACAACGGCACCAACCGCAACTACCTCGCCCGGCTGAACGCCAACGGCTCGCTCGACACCAACTTCAACCCCGGCACCGTGCTGGATGCGGCCGCGCTGGGGGTGACGATCCAACCCTTCGATGGCCGGATCATCGCGGTGGGTGTCTTCGGGCAGTCGCTGCCGCCGTCGCCCTTCCCGATCACCAATCTCGCCGTCCGCAGCTTCGTTGCCCGCTTCGAAACCAACGGTGCATTGGACACCGGCTTTGCCCCATCGATTGACGGCTCGGTCCTCACGGCGGTGCTCCAGCCCAACGGTCAGATCATCGTCGCCGGCGACTTCAGCCGCGTCACCGGCGTGCCCCGGTCGCGCATCGCCCGGTTGACTCCCGATGGCCTGGTGGACCTGACCTTCGACCCCGGTGCCGGTGCCGACGGCATCGTTTACTCGGTGACACTCGGCCTGGATGGCAAGGTCTTCCTCGGCGGCGACTTCACGCACTTCGACGGCGTCCCCCGCAACCACGTCGCCCGCCTGAACGGCACCCCGAACGTCGCCGCCCTCGCGCCCCTCACCGCCACCCGCACCGGGCCATTCCAGCTCAACCTTCAGGGCCTGCCGCTCGGCAACTACCGCATTGAAGCCACGACCGACTTCGTGACCTGGACCGTGGTGGCCACCGTGACCAACAACCTCAACGGCCAGTCCACCTTCACCGATCCTTCGTCCCCGTCGATGCGCCGCCGCTTCTACCGGGTGGTCAAACTCTGAGTGGGGTGGGGACGGCCCGTCCCCACATCGTTCCCTCCCATTCCTTGGCCCAAATTCCCCTGCCCGACTCGGCCGCCTCGCGTGCATCGCTTCGAATGTGCTGACGCCTGCCGGCGACCGCGGTTGGTTTTCCCTTCCCTTCTCTGCGTTTCTTCCGATCTCTTGCGGTGTTCCACTCCACGCCCCCACCCTCAGTGCGTTTTCTCAAAACACCGCAGCAATCGGAAGAAACCAGAGAGAGCGCCGACGAACGCGCGCGTAGCGGGTATCCTGCTTACGGAGCGTCAGAGTTTTGTCGCTCCCTTGCCTTTCTACCTGCCACCTGCAAGTGCCCGGCTCATCCGCGCGATAATTCCGTCGCGCGCCATGATGAGTGGCTCCCAAGTAGTCGCGGGCAGTGACCCGGCGGACTGTTCCATTGCGAGACACAGCCATTCCACGGCCACCGGGTCCTTCGCCTCCGCCGCCGCTTTGAGAAAGGCGGCGCGCTGTGTCTCGGGCAGCGGCCCGGCCTCGGCGCGGAGTTTCTCCCGCATCAGCACCAGCTTCTCCAAACCTTGATGCAGGCGCTTCAGAATTCCGATCCCTTGCGGGTCCGTGTCCGAGACTCTCCGTTTTACCGCATTCTCAAAAATCCGAGTGAGTAAATGCACCTGCGCATAGACTTCCAGCATCCGCGGCACGGCCTCCGGCTCGCCGAGCCGGTAGAGTGCAATCGCCGCCTCCACAATCGTGCTCCCCTGATCGGACGCGAAAACGCTGGGGCCGGGAGTGTCCGCACTGGCGGCGACCTTGCACGCCGCCTCCGCCCGGCTTAGCAACTTAAGGATAAGTGGCACCGCCTCCGCCCTGCCCAACCGACCCAGACCATTCATCGCCGCCTCCCTAGTCTCCTCACTCTGCAGCGCTTGCACGAGCAACGGGTAAGCCCCGGGATCACGCGAGGCGCCCAGCAGAATCAGCGCGGCCTGCCGGCTCTTGAGATCGGGACTGAACTGTTTGAGTGACTCTTTGAGTTTCACGCCCCATTCCACTCGGACAAATGGCAACAAAGTTGGCACAACCATCGCGAGATCCACCTTGCCGCCACCCTCTGGACGCATGACATGCTGGAACAATGCCTCGACTGTCTCCGAATTCGGACGCTCACTAATGCGGCGGACCATGTCAGGAGTAACTACCCCGCCCAAAGTCAGCGCACTCATCTCGTCGTCGGTCAGATGTGGCTTCACCGCGCCCGTTGCGGGACGAACCGTCGGGCGCGCGCCCGCCGCCCAGTCCAATGCCTGACCCAGTAGCTTCGGCCACTCCGGCCAGTCCCAGAACGGCATAACTCCCGCCGGTGTCTCCCCATTGGCAGTCAAAGCACAGGCCACCACCCGACCCTTGCCGAAGCTTCCCGATACGAGTGCGGGCTTGTCTCCCGCGAGCCATTGCACCGTGCTATCCGGCTTGGGAGTGAGAGTCTGCACATAGAAAGCCACCGGCTTGGACTTCAACTCGATCGGTGGCTTCCAAGTCGCCTGCGCACCGGGATGCAGCGGCAGACCTTCGGGAGTCTCTGGAATACGATGTTCCGGTGCAAAGGTCGCCGGCAGCATCTCTTCCAGCGGCGTCCCGGCGTAAGCTCCGCGACTAAAGGCCCAGTAACCTCCCAGCACCACAAGCCCACCGCCCTGCGCGACAAACTCGCGATAGGCCTTCAATCTCTCCGCATTGAGCGAGGGTGCATCCAGATTGGCGATGACGATGACCGAGTAACTCTTCAACTCATCGATCGCCGGCAGATGATAGAACCGCGTGTAGCCACCAAAATACGGACTGCGCGAGACATAACTCTGGTGGTAACGAATTCCCGCATCGTGCAAGGCGGGAGTCACGCGAAAGTAGTCTGTCCAGAGACCTTCAAGGACGAGCGCCTTGGGCAGGAGCGAAGGCTTCCAAACCCATGCCTCCTTACCCGCCTCCGCCGCCACGGCCGGGTTCACATCGAGTATCAATCGGGCTAGCGCAAAGCCCAACACCGCGGTCCGTATGAGGTTCAGTTTCATGATTGGCACTTTCTACTTCGCCTCCGTCCAAACCAGCATGCTCCAGAGCCGATGCTCGGGCACGGTCACGGCGAAAGCATCACCGTCCTGTCGCACGGTCAGCAGTTCAGCGCGGGTTGACGGCTCCGCGCTTAGCAGCCAGACGGACGGCTTGGTCGTGCCTTTCCTTTTCACCATCACGTCCTTTTGCCACGGTGCGAAAGCGCCGAGCTTGCCGCCGGGGACCACGGCATCCATAGGTGGCGGGGTAATCAGATGCGCGACGGTCTGGATTGATCCATCCGACATGGTGCGCTGCCGAACATAGTCTTGCCACAGCAGCGGTGACTGACTTTGGACGGTAACTCCCGACTTATCGGCCGGAATTGGTGTGAGCGCGAGATCCCAGCAGTACTCACCGTAGCGGGTCATCAACTGACTGTATGCCCCGACCAGCTTCGGTCCCCAGCCGTAGTTCCCATACGGATGGGAACCGGAGGCAAAGGTGAAGATCGCCGAGAAGTTGCGGCCCCAGTCCGCCGCCCGGTCAGGGTGGAAGACAGTGTGGAAGCCGCCATTCTGCCGCGCCACCTCGGCCTGCTGAAGAACCGTCTTACGATAGGACTCCCAGCTTCCCGAGAGCCGGATCGCCTCGTGCATGATTTGGCCACCGTCCTTGCAGCACTCGCGGAAGAAGTCCAGCGGCCGTCCTGCCTTTCCGTCGGCACCCACGTCCACACCGTAGTTATAGGAGATGGCGAAAGGTTTGCCGACTTCGGTTTGAAACCTATGCCGCAGCCAGCGCACGTTGCGGGTCGAGATGGCCAGGTCATCCCAGTCGCCCGTCTTCACCCCCATGAACTCCGGCAGGAGTCCGGCGATCTTATCGGCGACTTTCATCCGCTTGAATTCCTCATGCACATCCTCCGCACCCATCGCACTCCAGCCGGGGGGTGAGTCGAACCGCACGCCATCCCAGCCGAAGTTGCGCGCGGATTTGATGATTTCTTCGGCTCCCAGATCAATGGTCTTGAGATAGCCGCGATTGATGCCAAACCCGTGCCACACCCCGTATTGGTAGCCTTTGTAGATCAGGTTTGTATGCAGCAGGTCATAGAGCCGGAGGTCCTCGACATCGTGAAACTCACTCGCCAGACCGATCTGGGCATGAGTGACCAAGTCCGGATGCCTCCGTCCCCACTCGATCCCCGCCGGGCCGCTGGCGCTGGGCCAGGAGTAGGTGATCAGTTTGATCCCATTGGAGTGACTCAGACCCATCCACTGACGCAGACCCTTGAGACTGTTGTGGGCGTTGCCCTGTCCGGTCCACCAGTCTTCCCCGGTGGGATTCAGGTCAGTCCAACTGCTCGGCTGCCAGCTAAAGGCCTCCTCCACGTTGATATAGGCGCGACGGTTGGATTCCACATGCTCGGGAAACTGGAACTCCCGCCCGAACCAAGTAAGAAAGCCACTGCCTTGCACGGCTGTCTTCCAGATGGGAGCGCCGACCGAGAAATACTCCGCCGCCTCATGCACGGTCTTGCCGCCCGCCACGATCGTGACATGCGCCTCGTGCCCGTACTCTCGTTTCCCTGATTTCCACTGGAAGCTATGCTGTGCCGTGCCGCCGGCGGGAACGGTGACTTGCGTTTCCTGCGGTGCCGAGATTTCGGCGAGTCCAGTGCGGATTTCCAGCCGCACCAGCGCCGTCTCGGGACGGCTTTGGTAGTTACGAAGAGTTACTTCTACGGGGTTGGCTTCTCCGGGATAAACATGGACCTTCTCAGGCCAGACCTTCTCGACCGAGAGGGTGGTAGTCTCAGGAGTGATGGTGAGTTGGTCCGCCAGCACGGCCGGGTAAGTAATGCCCGCCAGTGACACCGCCACATCGGCCTGAAGCTCACCCACCAGATCGCCGAGGTCCGGTGAACCTTTGATCTTCGGAGGCGACTTAGTGCCAGTCTCATCAATGGACGGCCCCTTCATCGGCCGCACGAGCCGCGGGCGCTCTCCGGCGGGCACGGCGGCGACAGACCACGCTAGCTCAATGGTCGGTGTGGTGGGTCTGGTGAAGGAGAGTTGCATGGGAAACTCCGTGTAAACTCCGGGACGCGAATTGAAGTGTGGCCACAGCATCGGTATCTGTGTGACCAGCTTGCCCTCCACGACAAAGTTAAGTGTCAGTCGGAGCCGCGACTGATCATAATCCGCCGGCAGATGCCATCGCACCCGCGGAGTGAAGCGATACAACCCCGGAGCCAGCGGCTTCTTCACCATGCCGAGCACCACCTTCCCTGACTCCGCCTCGACATTGATGGCCACCGCCCTTTTGCCGGATGCCGCCGGGTCGATCACCGCAGCGACCCCCTTGCGCTCTGGCTCAAACTTCAGCGTTTCGGCTGTCAGGTCCGCTGCGCGCGCCAGCCACAACGCAATCCCAACCAATAGCTGTACCGCCCACTGACTGGGGCGCCCCACGTTTCTGCTCCCGAGCTTTGTTTGCATTTTCAAGCCGCGATGCTGGCAGCCCACATCGAATTGGAAATTGTTTTCATCGAAGTTCAGGACCACCGGTCGCGGCCCGCTTCTGCAGCAAGGCGTTGGTGAAGAAGCCCGCAGACCACGGGCAAATCGGATCGCCGTCACGGATGGAAATTGACGCAAACCGGGATGGCGCAACAACAGCAGCCGGATACTGACTGAGTTAGGCGGAAATTCTGAGGTAGGGACTGGAAACCACTAACCGGCACTAACCCGCACTAAAGAGAACCGGGCTGAGCCGCATCCACGAAATTAAGTCGCTCCGAGCATTTTATTAGTGCCAGTTAGTGCCGGTTAGTGGTGCTAACTGGGAGTGTCTGCGAATGCAATGATTGCGTCCGCCCCTTCTCACCGCATCATCCCCGGCATGGCACCGCCCATCTTGGCCATCATTTTCGAGAACTTGCCCATCTTCTTCATCATCTGCTGCATTTGATTGAAGCGGTTGAGGAGGTTGTTGAGTTCGGCGACGGTGACGCCGCTGCCTTTGGCGATGCGGATGCGGCGCTTGGCGTTGAGGATGGCGGGCTTGGCGCGCTCGCCGCGGGTCATGGCGCAGATCATGCCTTCCATGCGGCGGAATTCCCGTTCGCTCTTGTTGAAGTCGATGCCTTTCATCTGGTCGCCGACGCCGGGCAACATGCCGACGAGTTTTTCGAGGGAACCCATGTTCTTCATCTGGCGGAGCTGTTCGAGGAAGTCATCGAGGGTGAACTCGCCTTTGCGCATCTTTTCTTCCATGCGCTGGGCGTCGTCCATGCTGATGGCTTCGGTGGCGCGCTCGACGAGGCTCACGACGTCGCCCATGCCGAGGATGCGCGAGGCCATGCGCTCGGGGTGGAAGGGTTCGAAGTCGTCGAGTTTTTCGCCGGTGCCGATGAACTTGATGGGCTTGCCGGTAACGGATTTGAAACTGAGGGCGGAACCGCCGCGGGCGTCGCCGTCGAGCTTGGTGAGGATGGCGCCGGTGATGTTGAGCGCCTTGTCGAAATGGGTAGCGACGTTGACGGCTTCCTGGCCGGTGGCGGCGTCGAGGACGAGGAGGATTTCCTGGGGTTTGATGAGGTCGCGGAGGCGGACGAGTTCCTGGACGAGGGGTTCGTCGATCTGGAGGCGGCCGGCGGTGTCGAAGAGGAGGGTGTTGCGGTTGGTGGCGCGGGCGGTGTCGAGGGCCTGGCGGGCAATTTTGAGGACGTCGGTTTCGCCCTTGAGGGTGAAGACGGGGATTTCGAGTTGCTTGCCGAGGGTCTCGAGCTGGTCCATGGCGGCGGGGCGATAGACGTCGGCGGCGACGAGCAGGGGCGTGCGGCCTTGCTTGAGGAGGAGACGGGCGAGCTTGCCGCTGGAGGTGGTTTTACCGGAGCCGTGGAGGCCGACCATCATGAGGCAGGCGGGGTTGCCGCTGAGCGTCAGGCCGGCGTGGGTGGCACCGAGGAGGGCGACGAGTTCGTCGTGGATGATTTTGATGATCTGCTGGCCGGGCTGGATGCTCTGGACGACGTGTTCGCCGATGGCCTTGGTCTTGACGGTCTCGATGAAATCGCGGGCGACCTTGAAATTGACGTCGGCATCGAGGAGGGCCATGCGGACCTCGCGGAGGGAGTCGCTGACGTTGCTTTCGGAGATTTTTCCAAGGCCGCGGAGGTTGCGGAAAACGTTCTGGAGCTTGCCGGAAAGTGAATCAAACATGGCGGGACGCTAGGGAGCGAGAGGACGTTTGACAAGGCGATGCACGTCTGGCCTAGTCTGCGCCTTCATCGCCGGGCCGGTGATCGGTAGGATACCCAAGTGGCCAACGGGGGCAGACTGTAAATCTGCTGGCTTACGCCTTCGCTGGTTCGAATCCAGCTCCTACCACCAATTCTAAAAGCCTCTTTTGGCCGGTGCGCAGTTCAGCGCGTTTTTTCCGGAAAGCTGTGGGTGCGGGGCGTGCAACTGGTTGTGATCCTTCACCGAGGACGTCGGATTTTGCCCACCTCCCTCTGCGTTCCTTCCAATCTCTGCGGTGTTCTGATCAGCCTCCCCTCCCGCCGCGGCCGGTCGCCCGGAAGCAAACACAGAACACCGCAGAGTTGGGAAAGACCGCAGAGCGGTGCTGGCGGCGAGCAGGCCGACTCTCAATCTCCATCACCGTAGCTTCGTTTCCATTGTCGTTCCGCGACGGTGCCGAAACGGCCTTTCCAGAACCGGCCTGGAATTGTGACTGACGAATGGGGACCGGCGAACTCGGCCCCGATTCGTCAGTCCCCATTCGTCAGCCAAAACTCAGCGGTCCGTGGCGGAATTACGGCTCCAAAATTTGAGGTGGGTGGGTGTGGAACCGCATGATTAGCGTTGGCAATGGCGGCAGAAAGTTGGCGCGCAGCGGGACGTCGGGTGATCCAACAGCGCCCGTGCGTGCGGACGTTGCTGCGGCCGGGGACGGCCGCACTCCGCGGCCACCGCGCACCGCCCCGCGTGGCGGGAACCCCCTTGCCCTCACCGGCGCCATCGGCAGGATGCCGTCGCTTTCATGAAACCGAAAATCTCCGCCTTTCCCAAATGCTATCTCGAGAAAATCGCCGGCGAACGGACGATGTCCGTGTTCGACTGGATCGCCATGGCCCGAACGCTGGAGGCGGACGGTCTGGAAATGTATGAGGGCTTTTTCACCAGCCTTGAGGATGGCTACATCGACTCGGTCGGCGAGGCCATTCATGCCGCTGGCTTTGCGATGCCGATGCTCTGCTGCTCGCCGGACTTCACGCAACCGGAGCGCGCAGCGCGTCAGCGGGCCGTCGAGCACGAGGCCAAGATGATCCACGTCACCCGGCGTCTGGGCGGCCCGCGCGCGGTGTGTCGCGTGCTCAGCGGGCAGCGGCGGCCGGAGGTTCGCATCGAGGACGGCATTGAATGGGTGGTCGAGTGCATCCACGAGTTGCTGCCGGTGGCCCGCGAGTGCGATGTGATTCTCGGGATCGAAAATCATTACAAAGACGGCTTCTGGAAATTCCCCGAGTTCGCGCAGAAGAAAGACGTGTTCCTGAAAATTCTCGCCGCCATTCCCGACCGCATCCATTTCGGGGTGCAGTACGATCCCTCGAACGCCATCGTCGCCGGCGACGATCCCCTCGATTGGCTCGTGGCCGTGCAGGACCGCGTGGTGAGCATGCACGCGAGCGACCGCTCACTCACCGCGGGCGCGACGCTCGACGAACTGCGTCAAAGCGACGGCACGCTCGGCTATTCGCCCAAACTGAAACACGGCGTCGTGGGCAAGGGCCTGAATGACTATCCCGCGATCTTCACCTTGCTCGCGAAAAACCACTATCGCGGGTGGATTAGCATCGAGGACGGCATGAACGGCATGGAGGAAATGGCGGAGTCACTGGCCTATCTGCATCGCATGGTGGACCGCTACTTCGGCGACCTTCCCGCTCCACAAAGATGAAACCCGTTCGCACCGCACTGGTGGGTTGCGGAAAAGTCGGCGGCCTCCACGCGGCCGCACTGGCGGCGTTGCCCGAGTCGAAGCTGGTCGCGGTGTGCGATCCGAGTCTCGACCGCGCGGAAGCTTTCGCCGCACGGCATGGCGGACGCGCCTTTCGCGACCCGCCGACGATGCTCCGGGAATCCGGCGCGGAGGCCGTGTTCATCTGCACGCCGCACCCGCTGCACGCCGAGAGCGCCGTGCTGGCCGCACAGGCAGGACTGCATGTGATGGTGGAGAAACCGATGGCCGCGAGCCTCGCCGACTGCGATGCGATGCTCGGTGCGGCGCAAAAATCCGGCGTGACCCTCGGCGTGATGAGCCAGCGGCGTTTCTACGAGCCGGTGCTGCGCATGAAGGCCGCCATCGCCGCCGGGAAGATTGGCCGTCCGGTGCTCGGCGTGTTTCAGATGTTTAGCTGGCGCGACCAGGCCTATTACGAGTCCGATCCGTGGCGCGGAAAATGGGCGACCGAAGGCGGCGGCGTGCTGGTCAATCAGTCCCCGCATCAGCTCGATCTGCTGCGCTGGTTCATGGGCGACGTGGCGGAAATCAGCGGCCGCTGGAGCAATCTGAATCATCCCTCCATCGAGGTGGATGACACCGCGGTGGCGACGCTCACCTTCCGCAACGGCGGCCTCGGCTCGATTGTCACCAGCTTGTCGCAGCGGCCGGGGATCTTCACCAAAGTTCATATCCACGGGGCGAACGGCGCGTCCGTCGGCGTCGAGACCGACCGCGGTGCGACCTTCATCGCGGGCGTTTCCAAAATCGCCGAGCCGCCCCTCAACGACCTCTGGACCATCCCCGGTGAGGAGCATCTGCTGTCGGAATTTCAGGCCACCGACCGCGCGCACTTCGGAGTCATCGACGCCGTCGCGCATTATCACGCGCTGCAAATTCAGGATTTTCTATGCGCCATCCGCGAGGCCCGCCCGCCGCTGGTGACCGGCGAAGACGGGCGCGCCGTGGTCGAGATGTTTTCCGCGATCTACGAATCCCACCGGCGCAAGGCCGTCGTGGCGCTGCCGCTGAAGGGGAAGTGAAAAGAAGCGCGGGGCGTGGCGCTTTTCGCCGAAGCGCAGGCTGGCAGCCAGTGGTGCTCAGCCCGCGGCTAACTCCGCTTCGCGCCTCCGGCACGACGCGATAAAAACGGGAGGAAACCAGCCTCCAGTCCGTCACTCGGCCGGCGAACACTGGATGGTACGAATCCTCGGCCCTATCCGTGTCCATCCGTGTCGGTTCTTGGTGAAACCTCCGCCTACGGTTTCGCGGGTGTCTTTTCGCCACTGATCTTGAGATTGCGCACCTGGACGGATTTGCCGGCGGCCAGCCAGCTCCGGGCCTTGGGCGTGGCGAGGAACGCGTGCTGGGCGCGCAGTTCGTGGCCGTCGAGATTCGCCGCCATCTGGTCGCCCTTCCACTCCACGCGCAGGCGATGCCACTCGCCGGGTTTCACTGGCAGCGGCAGCCGCGCGATGGTGTGCGAGGGCTTCACGGAATCTTCCGCGATGCCCAGGGCCGTCGGCGTCACGACCACGCGGCCGACGTGTTTGTCCGCATCGCAACCCACCAGGAAACTGCCGGGACCCTCGATCAGGAACTCCACTTCGATCACCGCGGCCGCCAGCCCGACGTTGTGATGCAGGACCGGGATGTGCTTTTCCTCCGGGAGATCGAGCACGCGCAGCACGCCGTCCTGCGGCGTCCATTTCCCTTTGGCGACGCTGAAGCTCGCGTCGAGCGGCCCCTTGAAATCCGGCGCGGCAATCGCCGGCAGCGGACGCTCGTGCAGGAGCAACTTGGCCTCCTGGGCACGGCCGATCGCCACGGCGGCGAAGACGGCGGCGAGACCGAAAACAAAAGCGAAATTCAGAAAGCGGCGTCGAAACGTTGAGGCGACGACTGCCGCGGACGGGGACTTGGAGTGGGTTGTAATTTTCATTTTTTCAAAAACGGAGTTGGAACCACGAAAGACACGAACGACACGAAAAGGGGAAAGCTTCTCGGTATCGAGATTTTGTTTCGAGCAGGCGCGATGTGTGGAGCGGAATCAGACACGCCGACGCTCTTTGTTTTCGTGTCTTTCGTGTTTTTCGTGGTTTACCTCCCCCGCCCATTTTCGGTTCATAATTTGCCATTTTCCGTTTGTTCGTTTCCGGCCTCGAAACGCCGCGGCTCGCTGCTCTCCTGCGACGCCCACACCCGTTGCACCACCGGCCCCAGCAGGAACGCGTAAGCCGCGGCACCGGTCAGCACCACCGCCGAGCACACGGCGAAGGCCCAGAAAAACTGGCCGGTGCGGTCCACCACGAAGCCCGTGATCGCCGGGGCCGCCACGCCCGCCATGTTGGCGAGACAGTTCTGCATCCCCGTCCATTTCCCCGCCGCCACCGGCCCCGCGATGGTCTGCGCAATCGCCCAGTGGCTGGAGGCGAAGATTCCGTGCGCGATGCACGCAAACATCAGGCACGCCATCGACGCCTGCGTGCCTTCCACCATCGTCACCGTCACCACCGAGGTCGCCAGCCCGAGGCCGAGGATCACGCAGGTCTTGCGCACCCGCGTGGGCGTCGCGCCGCGTGTGATCGCCCGGTCCGCGATCGTGCCCGTGATGATGGTCGAGATGCCCGTCACGCAAAACGCCAGCGCGCCGACGTAAGCCATGTGGGACATGGTGAAACCGCGCTCTTTCACCAGATAGGAGGGCAGCCAGGTGATCAGAAAATACCAGAGATAATTGCCGCTGAAGTGCCCGATGAACGTCGCCCACGCCTGCCGTTGCGCGCAGATTTCCGCGAAGCCGGGGCCGCCGCTCGGGGTCGTCTGCGTCGCCGCGTGGCCGCTCGGCATCCACTTAAACCACGCCGGCAGCCACAGCAGGCTGCCCAGTCCCAGCACGAGGAAGACCGGCCGCCAGCCGTAGCGATCCATGAGTATTCCGCCGCCGAGAATGCCCAGCGCCGGGCCGAATTTGGTGCCCGCGTCGATCAGCGAGTTCGCGAGTCCGCGCTGATGCTCGGCGAAATTGCCGGCGATGATTTTTGAGTAACACGGATACGCCACGGATTCGCCGGCCCCGAGCAGCAGGCGCAGCGCGAGCAACGCGGAGAACCCGTACACCAAACCCGTCGCCGCCGTGGCCAGCGACCAGACGATGAAGCCGATCGCCATCACCCAGCGCACGCCGTAGCGATCCACCAGCCAGCCGGAAGCGAGTTGCAGAAACGAGTAGGTCCAGAAAAACGCGGACAGCAGCACGCCCAGCTTCGCAGCCGAAATCTCCATCTCCGGCTCGCGCACCAGCAACGGCGCGGCTGTCGAGAGGCTCGTGCGGTCGATGTAGTTGATCGCCACCGACACGACCATCAGGGCGAGGATGGCCCACGATGCGCCGGAAATCCGGGCGTGAACTGGTTGCGATGGGGAGATGGCGCTCATGGTTTTTTCGGCAGGGCAGGGGATGGTGGCGGGGCGGTTATTTCCAGTGGAGTTCGGATGGTTACGCGTTCCGTTTATCCCCCTACGCGGCGAGCGCCTGGCGCGCCGCCATGAGCGCGGTCAGCACGGGCAGCGTGGCGAGGAAGGCGCGGCAGTTCATGTGTTGGAAAGCGGAGCAACAGTGGAATCGAGTGCTGCCGATCTTCCCGGGGCCTCTCGCCAAAGTCACCACCGCATTCCGTTCGCACCGCGCTCCCCGCCCACCCTTGTAGGAGTCGAGGTAACGAGACTCTGACCTTTTCTGTGCGAGCGGCGGACTGAGTCTCGAAGACTGACTTGGGTAAGGCGCGTGGGACCGGAACCTGGTTTCAAGACGGGCGTGGGGTGCGTCTGGGCGGACCGTTCGCGGAAGGAGGTTAGAGTCTCGTTACCTCGACTCCTACAAGGGGCGTCAACGCCGCGCGCCTTGCCTGCCTGCCGCGCGACTGTGACAGTCCCGCGCCATGCAACTGAATCTCGCCAATCAAACGGTCGCCGTGTTCGGCGCAGCGCGCGGCATCGGGCGGGCGATCGCGGACGAGTTTGTCGCCGAGGGCTGCCGCGTCCACGGCTTCGACCGCAAGCCCGACCCCGCCACGCCGTCCGCGGGCACGACCATCGTGACGGGCGATGTCACCTCGTATGAGCAGGTGCGCGCGTTCGCCGCGGGGCTCGGTGAGGTTGATCACGTTGTTTATTCGGTCGGTGTTGGCTCGGGGAAATTCGGTTTTCCCTTCTGGAATCTCGAGCCGGGCGACTGGCCGCGCGTGTTGGAGATCAATCTCCTCGGCGCGGTGAATGTGGCGCACGCCTTCGCCCCGAAACTCATCACGCGACGGAAAGGTTCGCTTCTGTTTCTCGTCTCCGTCGCCGGCCAGATCGGCTCGCAGACCGACCCGCCCTACAGTGCGGCCAAGGCGGGACTCATCAACTTCATGCAGTGCGCCGCCAAAGACCTCGCGCCCCACGGCATCCGCGTGAACGCGCTCTCGCCGGGCATGGTAAAAACCGAGTTGAATCAATCCGTCTGGCAGGCCGGTCAGGCGCGCCTCGCGCCCGCCGAGCGGCAGGACTACGCGACCTGGGCCGAGGAAAAAATCCGCAAAGTGTCCCCGCTCGGCCGCTGGCAGACGCCGGCGGAAATGGCCGCCATGGCGGTCTTCCTCGCCTCCGATCACGCGCAAAACATCACCGGCCAGACCCTCAACCTCGGCGGCGGCCAGGTGATGCACGCGTGAGCCGCAACCCGAGGAGCGCGGCTGTGTCCGCCGAGGACCAGCCGCAGCGGCCCCGGAACCTCGCGGGCACCCGTTGGATTCCGCGGCGTCCAGTGCGGACCACTTGCTGCGGCTGGCGCTCCGCACATAGCCGCGCTCTGGAAAAACCCCCGCGGCGCGCTGCCGATGGGCGCACGGGAATGGGGCAGCGGAATTGTGGGCAAAGGAATGGAGGCAAAGGAATGGGGACGTGGCGACTTCTTGTCTTCATTCCTTTGCCTCCATTCCTTTGCCCATTCCGCTTCGGGGATTGGGGGTCAGATTCAGGTTGGCAAACACGCGTTGGCCCGGTCGCGGTAGCCGCCGGAGGCGGGGGCTTGGGTGCCCGGTGGTTGTTGCGCGGGCCGACGTTTCCAGACAGCCCGAAGAACTCACGCCGGTCCCCGCGGACGAACAACCCGCTCCCCACGCCATTTTTCTGCCCCCTATTTTTCTGCCATTTTCCCCCGCCCGTCGCGCGGTTGAAAACCAACGCGCGTCCGTGTCTTATCCATCGCACCACAAAAACCGCCGCATGAAACCTGTCACCCACCGATGAAACTCGCATTGCTCGGACTCAAAGGCCACGTCACCGCCATCGTCGCGGGGGCGAAGCTGCTCGGCGATGTCGAGGTTGTCGCGGTGTCCGACAACAATCTCAAAGCCGCCGAGGCCTTCCTGAAACGCCTCCCGCAGTCCCACGCCGCGCAGGCCTACGCGGAATGGCGACACGTCCTCGAACATACGTTGCCCGATGTCTGCTGCGTCGCCGACGAGAGCGGGATGCGCCTCGAGCAGTTGCTCGCGCTGCTCGAACGCGGCGTTCACATCATTTCCGAAAAGCCCCTCGTCACCACGCTGGCCGATCTCGAGCGTCTGCGCGCCGCGTTCGCGAAATCCAAGTCGCAGCTCACCATGCTCCTCGAACTGCGTCATCAGCCCAAATACGCGCGCGTCCGCGAAATCATCCAGCGCGGTGGCATCGGCACGGTCTCGCAGGTGGCGACGCAGAAGTCTTACAAATGGGGCGAGCGACCCGCGTGGCTGCAGAGCCGCGCGCGGCTCGGCGGCACGATCCCTTACATCGGCATTCATTCGCTCGACATCATCCGCTGGGTCACGGGCCTCGATTTCACGCACGTCGCGGCGTTCCATGGGCGCAGTGGCCGGCCCGAATTCGGCGAGACCGAGGATCAGGCGTCGATCCTCGCGGAGTTATCCAACGGCGCGTCCGTCACGGCCCGTTTGGATTATCTGCGCCCCGTCCAGGCTGCCACGCACGGCGATGACCGCCTGCGGGTCACCGGCACCAAGGGCGTGGTCGAAGTGAATGAAGGCGACGACGCCATCACGCTCGTCACCGAGGCCGGGACCGAACGCATTCCGTTTGAGACTACCGAGAACATCTTCGTCGAGTTCGTGAAATTCCTCCGCGGCGGCCGCCCCCCGCGCATCACGGCGGACGACAGCTTCTACATCACCGAGGTCGTGCTGCGGGCGCGTGAGGCGGCGGATGAAAAGAAGCTGATCGCGCTGCCGCCGTTGCGTCCCGTGCGCGCGGCCAAGTAATCTCGTCGCCATCACCGCCATCACCGACACGACTGCCACTGCATGAAACCGCTCCTGACCCTCGCCGATCTCGACGACCAGCTCAGCCTCCCCAC
Source organism: Verrucomicrobiota bacterium (assembly GCA_014193395.1). Classification (GTDB taxonomy): domain Bacteria; phylum Verrucomicrobiota; class Verrucomicrobiia; order Limisphaerales; family BJHT01; genus BJHT01. The sequence goes on along the minus strand of BJHT01000005.1, from coordinate 30,127 downwards.
GCCCGGCGTGCTCGCCACGCTCCGCGCGCTCGACGGCGATGTGCTGGTTCTCGGCGCGGGCGGCAAGATGGGTCCGACGCTCGCCCGCATGGTGCGCCGCGGCCTTGATGAAATCGGCCGCCGCGACCGGCGCGTCTTCGCCGTCTCGCGCTTTTCATCAGCCGCCGCCGCCGCGGAACTCCAGCGCCACGGCGTGCAAACCATCGCGTGCGACCTGCTCGATCGCGCCGCCGTCCAGGCGCTCCCCGACGCGCCCAATGTCATTTTCATGGCCGGTCAAAAATTCGGCACCAGCGAGGCGCCCGAACTGACGTGGGTGATGAACACGCTCGTCCCCGCCATCGTGGCCGAGCGCTTCGCCCGCTCGCGCATCGTCGTGTTTTCCACCGGCTGCGTTTATCCCCTCGTCCGCGCGGATGGCCCCGGCTCGCATGAAAATGACGCGCTCGGTCCGCCCGGCGAATACGCCAACTCGTGTGTCGGCCGCGAGCGTGTCTTCACCCATTTCGCCAAACAGAACGGCACGCCCACGCTCCTCTTCCGCCTCTGCTACGCGATTGATCTCCGCTACGGCGTGCTCTGCGACGTGGCGAACAAGGTCGCCCGCGGCCAGCCCGTCGATGTCACGATGGGTGCGGCCAATGTCATCTGGCAGGGCGATGCGAACGCCCGCGCCATCCAGTGCCTCGCGCACGCCGCCACGCCGCCGCTCGCGTTGAACGTCACCGGCCTCCAGCGCGTGTCCATCCGCTGGCTCGCGCAGCGCTTCGGCGATCTGTTCGGGCGCGCGCCGATCATCGCCGAGCACGAAGGCGCGACCGTGTGGAGCTGGGATGCGACGCGCTCTTACGCGCTCTTCGGCCCGCCCATTGTCTCGCTCGAAGAAATGATCGACGCCACCGCCCAATGGGTCCGCCAAGGCGGCGCGACCCTTGGCAAGCCCACGCATTTTGAAACCACCGACGGCCGCTTCTGATCGCGAACTCCGAAATGAAAATGGGAATGGGAATTGGAAAACCACGGATGTGCACGGATGCACACGGATGGGAAAGAGGGTGCGCGACGCCGACCTTCCGTTCCGCAACACAAGCCGGGTCGCCGACGACTATGTCGCACAGCGCGCCTGCCCGGTCGTTTTGGAGTGCGGTGACTTGTCACCGCTTTTGCGCAGGCGACTTGTCGCCGTCAAACTTGCCGACCGGCTCCCTTCTTGCCGGCGCGCCACCGCTGGCGCGAGCCGTGAACGCCCCATTCCAAATCCGCGCCTCCCGCTGTTCGACGGCGACAAGTCGCCTCGACAAAGCGGTGACAAGTCCCCGCACTCCAAACACCGCGCGTTCGGCGACGGACATCGCCGTGCCGGTTTCATCCGTGTTTATCCGTGGTTCAATTTCTCCCATCTGATCCCATCCAACTTCGCCAGCCTTCGCCCTGACCATGCAAATCCGACTCTATCAACCCGCTGACCTCCCCGAACTCCGCCGCATCACCGTCGAAGGTTTCGAGGGCATTGCCATTGATCAAAACGTCGAGCGGCAGCTCGGCATCGTCGGCGGCCACGACTGGCGCTGGCGCAAGGCGCGCCATGTGGACGAAGACTGCGAAGCCAATCCCACCGGCGTTTTCGTCGCGGTCGCCGAGGAAGATGGGAAAGTGCTCGGTTACATCTCCACGCGCCTCGACCGCGAGGGCCGCAAGGGGCGCATCCCCAACCTCGCCGTGGACAAGGCCGCACGCGGTCAAGGCGTCGGCCGCCAGCTCATCGAACACGCCCTCGAGTACTTCCGCCGCGAAGGCATGGCCTTCGCGATGATCGAGACCATGGTCAACAATCCGGTGGGCCAACATCTTTACCCGTCCTGCGGCTTCGTCGAGGCCGGCCGGCAGATTCACTACGCGATGAAACTATGACCCCCGACCTGCGCTCCCGCCTCCAGCACGGCCTCGTCATCCCCGCCCATCCCCTCGCGCTCACCGCCGCGCGTCGTCTCGACGAGCGCCGCCAGCGCGCGCTCACGCGCTACTATCTCGCCGCGGGCGTGGGCGGCCTCGCGGTCGGCGTTCACACCACGCAATTCGCCATCCGCGATCCCAAGGTCGGCCTCTTCCATCCCGTTCTCGCGCTGGCCGCCGAGGAAATGTCCCGCGCCCGCCAGCCGCTCGTCCGCATCGCCGGCGTCTGCGGCCGCACTGCGCAAGCCGTGGCCGAAGCGCAACTCGTGCGCGAACTCGGCTACCACGCCGCGCTCCTCAGCCTCGGCGCGTTGCGCGACGCAGATGAAGACGCCCTCGTCGCCCACTGCCGTGCCGTCGCGGAAATCATCCCGGTCGTTGGTTTTTACCTCCAGCCCAGCGTCGGCGGACGCGTGCTGCCCTACGCGTTCTGGCGACGCTTTGCGGAAATTGAAAACGTCGTCGCCATCAAGATCGCCCCGTTCAACCGCTACCAAACGCTCGACGTCGTCCGCGCCGTGATCGAAGCCGGCCGCGACGACCTCGCGCTCTACACGGGCAACGACGACAACATTGTCGCCGATTTTCTCACGCCCTACCGCGTCGCCGGCCAGGAGCGCCGCATCGTCGGCGGGCTGCTCGGTCACTGGTCCGTCTGGACCCGCCGCGCCGTCGAACTCCTCGACCGCTGCCGCCGCGCCGACGCCACACCCGACCTCCTCCGCCTCGGCGTCGAAGTCACCGACAGCAACGCCGCCTTCTTCGATGCCGCGAATGGTTTCCGCGGTTGCATCGCCGGCCTGCATGAAGTGCTGCGCCGCCAGGGCCTGCTCGAAGGCCTCTGGTGCCTCGACGAACACGAAACCCTCAGCCCCGGCCAGCTCGCCGAGATCGACCGCGTCTATCGCGCCTATCCGCATCTCCACGACGACGCCTTTGTCGCGCAACATCGCGACGAGTGGTTGAAGCCCTGACTTCCCGCTCCCGACCTCTTAGCCCAACATGAAAATCCATCCGCATTCCCTCGCCTTTCTGGTCTGCCTCCTTCTCGCGCTGGCCAGCCCCGCCCGCGCGCAGAATGCCGTCGCGACATTTTCTTTCGCCGATCACCTCAAGCACTCCTGGACCAACGAACTCGTTTTCTTCCCCGTGGACGCCGCCGTCTGGGGTCGCAAGGACCTCGCGCTGCAAGGCCCTGATGGCCGGACCGCTCCGGTCCAATGGGCCACCGCCGAACAAGCGCCGAACGGAAAAGCCAGCGTCGCATTTTACGCCAGCGTCCCGGAATTCGGGACGGCCCGTTATTCCCTCGTGACCGGCACGCCGCCCGCACCGCTCGATGAACCGCGCATTTCGGAAACGCCGCACACTCTCGAGCTGGTCAACGCCCACCTCGGACTGCGCCTGCGCAAATCTCTCAAGGCCGGCGAAGGCCCCCTCGCGGGCATCCGCCTCGGCTCGGGCACGTGGACCGGCGATTCCACGCTCACCGAGGCCCCCGCCATCAAGAGCTATTCGGCGGAAATTGCCGCGCGCGGGCCGCTGTTCGCGGACCTCGTGTGCCGGATTGTTTTCGCCGACGACGGCCGCTGGTCGCTGCGCTTCCGCATGAAAGGCGGCGAGCCGGTGATTCTGGTGGCCGAAGATTTTGATGCCCCGGGCGGCGGCACGTTTGGCGTGACGCTGGGCGGCGAGACGTTTCGCCCGACGCAACTCCTTTACCGCGCCGGCATGTATCCGAACATCGGGATGGTCAGCGTCGCCAATCTGCCGGCCGCCGGTCATGCCTACACGCTCGAGCCCTGGCTGCACTGGTGGAGCGCCGAGCGGCAGGGCAACTGGTTCGGCCTCTTCACCCCCAGCCCGCTGACGCCGCCCGCCGGCGGTCCCGCCGATGGGCGCAAAACCGACCCGCTCGCCGAGCTCAAACTCGACAGCGCCCCGGCGAAACCCGCGTCCCGCGTGCCCGCCCAGCCGCGCGATCCCTTGTCGGACATGCTCGTGGTCGGGGTCCTGCGCCCGAGCCTCTGGGTGACGCCCGGCCACGAGTGGCGCGGCAAGGCGAGGCAGGCCGGTGGCAGCGTGTCGGCCACGACCAAGGCGGGCGTGACCACGCTGCACCTGCCGGTCCTCGGCGGCGCACGGCACTGGTTGCTCGGCGCGATCGACAAGCAGGCCAGCGCGGCCGCGCTGCTGTTGAAGGATCGCCGCGTTGCGCCGCCCGCACAGCAGTTGCTCATCAAGCACGGCATCTTCCCGCTCGATGAGGTCAAGGACATGGTGCTCGACTGGACTGGGGACCACGACAACCACCCGCGGCTCTATCTCCGCAAACAGGACCTGCCCGCGCTCAAGGCCCGGCTTACCCCCAATCCCGTCATGCTGCGGAAATGGACGGTCGAGCAGCCGATCAACAAGTATTACCTCGACGAGCCCATCCAGGAGTTCATCGCCTCGGGCAATGCGCAGCTCGGCAAGCTCATGGCCGCCAAGGGCGCGGAGTTCCTCCAGTTCTGCGTGGACCGTTATGTCGCGCAGGATTCGCAGGTGATGATCGGTGCCGCGCCGCACACACAGACGTTGATCATCTCGACGCTCAACTTGCTCGACGCCGTTCTCGGCACCGACGTCGTGTCACCCGCGGAACGCCGGCGCCTGCTCGCGCAGATCGCCTTCCTCGGATACGTGGTCAACAGCCACGACTTCTGGTCGCCCGCCCGCGGCTTCTCCGCCAATCCCAACATGACCACCACGGTGGCCAACTTTCAGGCGGCGATCGGCTGCATGATCCCGTCCCATCCGCGCGCGAAGGAATGGAGCGAACGCGGCCTGACCGAACTCCGGCGGCAACTGCGGGAATGGTCGGCCGAAGACGGCGGCTGGCTCGAGGCTCCGCATTACGCGATGACCTCGTTCGATTTCATGCTCGGCTCGTTTCTGATGGCCGCCAACGCCGGCTTCGGCGACGACGTGCATGCCGACCGCATGCGCAAGGTGATCGAATGGTTCGCCTCGATCAGCACGCCGCGCGATTCGCGCACCGGCGGCTTCCGGCATCAGCCGCCGATTGGCAACACCTATCACGGCGAGCCGACCGGCGTGTTCGGCGTGGTCGCGGGCCTCTGGAAGGATCGCGACCCGGCCTTCGCCGCGCGCATGCAGGCATTGCACGAGGAGGGCGGATCGTTCGGCAATCTCGGCACCGGCTGGGATTTTCCCACCATGTCCGGCTACCGCTTCCTGCTCACCCGCCACGGCGTGCCGCCCAAATCCGCGCCCTATGGCAGCACGGCCTTCGCCCAGAACGGCGCGGTGCTGCGCGCCGGCATGGGTTCCGCGCGCGAGACTTATCTCCACCTCATCGCCGGCCGGCATCATGAGCATTACGACCACGATTCGGGCAGCATCATGATTTACGGCAAGGGCCGCGTGCTCGCTGATGACTGGGGCTACCTCGGCCGCCATCCCGACAAATGGCACAGCATGCTTACCTCGGGCGCCGCGGGTGGTGGCGGCCTCATGCACCTCGACGCCTTCGCGCCCGCCGCGGCCTTCGATTACGTCAGCGGGAAAAAGGATGCGTGGCGGCGGCAGATCGGTTTCGTGAAGGACGCCGATCCCAACGGCCCGGCCTTCTTCCTCGTGCGCGACTCCCATGCGGCGGACACCGCCGCGACCTGGCGCTTGTGGCTCACGACCGGCATCGCGGGCGATGGCGACAAGAAAAAGTGGCCCACGCCGGGCGCGGTGACGCTCAACGCCACCGGCACCACGCTCTCGGGCATGGACGACGTGGACATGGACATCTTCTTCCCCAACGCCGCCGCGCTCGGCCTGCAACTGGAGCCAGCCACTTTGCGCGTCAGCACCGGCAACTGGCTCGGCAGCATCGAGCCGGTCTCGAATTCGCAGACCGCCCTGATCGCCACGCTGAAGGGCCGCGGTGCCGTGGTGGCGCTGCTTTATCCCCGGCTCAAAACCGAGCCGCCGCCCGCCGTGTCTTGGTTCGCCGAGGGTCGCATCGCGGCGGTGAAATCTGCTGTCGGCACCGACTACGTCCTCGTCGCGCCCGACGCGCCGCCCAAGCCCGTCGGTGACGGCAAAACGCTCGAGCCGTTGCGCGATCTCGCGACCAAGGACGGCATCACCGTCCTGTCCATGTCCGGCGACCCGCAACTGACCCTCACGGTAAACCCCACCGCCAACGCGATGGTTGATCGCACCCTCACCATTCCCGCCGGTTCCATCGCCGTGCATCCCGGGCCAACAAATCCCGTGACCGTCATCTGGCAAAGCCCCGTGGCCGGAACTGTCAGCGTGGAAGCCCGCCTGCACGACGGCAACAACGGCGGCGGCAACGGCATTCTCGCCGAACTGCGGCACGGCTCGACCGTGCTGGCCCGGGGCGCGCTCGCCAACGGCGGCACGAATCTCGTGCTGCGCGCCGAAAACGCCGCCGTGGCCCGGGGCGACCTGCTTCGTCTCGTCGTGCTTCCGGGCGAAGGCGAAAACGCCAACTGGTGGGACACCACGCTCACCGAGCTGACCGTGCGGGACGGCACCGGCAAACAGTGGAACGTGCGCGAGTCGCTCCTGCGCGGAGAACCGTTGGGCAACCAGTTGGCCCGTGGCTGGGAGCAGGCGATCTGGTGGGTCTGCTCGGGCGATGCCCAAAAGTTCGACCCGAAGGCCCTGTTGCCCCCGGTGCCCGAAACCTTCGCGACCCCCGACGGCAATATTTCCTTCCAGGGCACCGCGGGCGCGGTCCGCATCCGCGGCGGCAAGACGACGCTGACCCTGGGCGCGGCCGGCAAAATCCGCGCGGGCGGCCAGGAACTCACCGCGGGCAATCCCGCCACGAAGGAATGACCGCTCAATCGTTCCCGGCGCGCCCCAGAAATCGGCCGGCAACTGAAACTATCGGCAGCGCAATCACCAAACTCGACGACGACCGGCGCAAGCTCGTCTGTCGTCCCAAGCCGAACGCCCCAGCAATATGAGAATCCTCGTCCCGCTCCACGCCGCCCTGCTCGCCCTCATCCTCACGCTGCCGGGCGCTGCCCGCGCGCAGCAGGCGGTCGCGACCTTTTCCTTCGAGGACCATCTCAAGCGCGCGTGGACCAACGAACTCGTCTTCTACCCCGTGGACGCCGCCGTCTGGGGCCGCAAGGATCTCGCTCTGCTCGGCCCCGACGGCCAGCCCGCGCCGCACCAGTGGGCCACCGCCGAACAATCGCCGATCGCCAAGCCGAGCGTGGCCTTCCTCGCCAACGTCCCGGAGTTCACCAAGGCCACTTATTCCCTCGTGACGCGCGCCGCGGCCGCGCCCGCGCCCGCGCCGAACAACGAGCTGCGCGTCACCGAATCCGCAACTCTCGTCGAACTCGGAAATCCCCAGATCGCCCTGCGTCTTCATCGCGGCGCGCAGGCCCTGAGCGACGGGCCGTTCGCCGGCGTGCGCCTCAGCTCGGGCGCGTGGGCAGGCGGCGGCGAAATGAAAACCGGCCCGCGCCCGACGGCACACGAAGCGCAGATCACCGCGCAGGGGCCGGTGTTTCTCGAGGCCACCGCGACCTATCGCTTCGGTGAGAATGGCTCGTGGCGGCTGCGGTTTCGCATCGTCCGCGGGGAACCCGTCGTGTTGGTGGACGAGACGTGCGACGTCCCCGCCGCCGCCGTCTGGCACCTCTCGCTCGCGCCGGGTTGGCAGCCGACGCGGATGTTGTATCGCAATCAGAAAGCCATCGCCGGCTCGAATTTCGGCCAGCAGGAAACGTGGCCGCTCGGTCCCGCCGCGGACGGACAACCTGCCTTTGTGCTCGAGCCGTGGCTGCATTGGAATCATCGGGCGCGGCAGGGCAACTGGTTCTCCCTTTACAGCGAAACCACCGCCGACCTGCTCATGGTCGGCGCCATCCGCGCCGGAAGCTGGCTCGATGTGAGTCGCCTCGAAGCAAAGCTGCCGCAGTCGCCCGCGATGCTGCATTTCACCACGGCGGGCGGCGGGTTCGGCGCGGACTTCCCGCTGCTCTGGGGCCGCCGGCTCTGGATGCTCGGCACGCCCGACCGCGACCGCAGCCTCGCCGATGTCACCAAGTCACCGCAGACGATCGAGCGCCACTCGGCGCCGTTGCCGCAGCACTTGCTCATCAAGCACGGCGACTTCCCGCTCGATCTCATGAAGGACTATCAGTTCGAAGTCACCAACGAGCCGGGCCAACATCCGCGCCTGATTCTCAACGCCGCCGATGTCGCCGCCCTGCGCAAAAACGCCGACGCCGAGGCCCTGCGCCAGAAGATCAAAAAACAGCAGCTCACCACCACGCCGCTCTACGACCACACGATGAGCGCGAGCATCGAGGCCTATCTCGTCACGGGCGACGCCGCGCTGGGAAAATATCTGTCCGACCTCGCCGCCGCGCGCGTGCAGGCCGTGGTGGACACTTATTTCAACCAGGTCCGCCTCGCGACGCCGGGCTTCGCGCCCCACATGCGACAGGGGACCGCCGTGAGCCTGCTGCTCGCGGACGCGGTGATGGATGGCGGGCACATCGCCCCCGAAGTGCGCCGCCGCATCAAGGCGCAGGCGGCGTTTATCGGCTACACGTTGAACCGCGCCGATGTCTGGTCGCCCGCGCGCGGCTACGCGGCGAATCCGAACATGACGACCTCCCACTACGGCTACAAAGCCACCGCCGCTTGTTTTCTTCCCACGCATCCGGAGGCCAAAGCTTGGATTGCCGATGCCCAGCGCGAGGCCCACGAGGAACTCGAAACGTGGTCCGATGACAACGGCGGCTGGCTCGAGGCCCCGCACTACGCGCTCGTCTCCTACGACGCGCTCCTCGGCGTCTCGCTCATGGCCCACAACGCCGGCCTCGGCGGCGACCTCTTCCATCCGAAGATGAAGAAAGTCATGGAATGGCTCGCGAAAATCTCGACGCCGCCGGATTCGCGCTTCGGCGGCTTCCGCCATCTCCCGCCCATCGGCAACACCTACATGATCGAGCCGACCGGCGAGTTCGGAATCATTGCCCGCCTGTGGCGCGAGAAGGATCCGGCGTTCGCGCGGCAGATGCAGTGGATGTTCCGCCAGCAGCGCTCCTTCCCGGAGCCGGGCATCGGCGGCAGCTATCCGTCGCTCACGGGTTATCGCGCCCTCTTGCTCGACGCCACGCTTCCCGAGGAGGTCCCGGCCTACGGCAGCGAGCTGTTCCCGCAGACCGGCGCGATCCTGCGCACCGGCTTCCCCGGCCCGCGCGAGACCGCGCTCCACTTCATCGTCGGCAAGCATCGTCAGCATTACGACTACGATTCCGGCTCGATCACCTTCTGGGGCAAGGGCCGCATTCTCTGCGATGATTTCGGCTACTACGGCCGCGCGCCCGCCGAGGATCACAGCATGGTCACCGCCGCCTCCGCGGCCTCGGACATGATGACTGTCGATGGATTCGCCCCCGCACCGCACGCCGACTACGTGAGCGGCGTGAAGGAAGCCTGGACCCGGCAGATTCTCTTCGTGAAAGACACCGACCCGCTCGGCCCCAACTACGCCGTGTTGTGCGACACCTTGAAACAGCCCGACCCCTCGGCCATCTGGCGGCTCTGGACCTCGTCCGCCAAACTCGACCTGCACGAACGCAGCGTCGGCGTCACCGGCCTCGAAGACGTGGACATGGATGTGTTCTTCGCCCTACCGCAAAAACCCGCATTGAAGCAGGAAGCCATCTCTCGCCGTGCCGGCGCAGCCCTGCGTCCCGACGGCGCGCAAGTGACGTTTCCCTACACGCAGAACGGCATCATCGTGCCGATGACCGGCGCGCCCGTCGTGACCGCGCTGCTGCTTCCCCGCCTGAAAACCGAGGCGCCCATGAACGTGACCACGCTCGCCGAGGGCCGCGTCCTGCGCGTGCAGACGCCCAAAGGCGACGACTGGATTTTTCTCAGCGCCACGCCGTTCAGTTTCAAGCAGGACGACCTCGAATTCGGAGGCACCGTCGGCGTGGCGCAAATCCGCGGCGGCAAAGCCCAGCTCACCCTCGGCGCACTCGGCACGCTCAAGGCCAGGGGGCAGACGATTGGTGGAAAACCGTTCTGAAGCTGTCTTCGCCAATGCCGTACCGCTATCCGTTTCCTATGCAAAACGCCCACCGTCCGTTGATTCCGAGCGCCGCAACCGAATGGGGAGCGCACGCGGCCCGCGTGCCGGTTTGGGCGGCCCGCCCAAACCGTCGTTCCCCGTTCTGCCATCACTTCGGCGGGGAGAAGTTAGTGGCACGAGGTTTTCGGCGAGCCGCCGAAAACAGCACGCCAGCGGCGTGCGCTCCCCAGGGGGTTGCGGCGCTTCCCATCTCGCGCCGCCTCCGCCTACCTGCACATCTTATAGCGTCCCTCTCCCTCCTCCTCACCCTCTTGCTCGCCCTCATCCCGTCCGCCGACGCCGCTCCCGCACCGCTGCTGAAAACCGACCGCGGCCGCGCCTTCATCCTGCAAAACGGCAAGCCCCTCCCGCTCCACGCCTACAACGACTACATCGCGCCCATGACCGACAAGTGGAAGGAGCGCATCAATGAATTCGTCCGCAGCGGCGAGACGGTCTTTTTCCTCAACATCCGCCATCCGCCCTCGGATTATTTCGACTCGCCCTTCTGGCCCGACGACGGCGTGTTCCCGACCGCCGAACCCGCCGTCACCGGCTCCGTCACCAACCAGGCCCGCTTCATTATCGAACGCTGTCCCACCGCGCGTTTCTATGTTCGCGCCACGGTCTCCGCCCCGCTGGCGTGGACGAAAAAACGCCCCGGCGAAGTCCAGACCGACGACGAAGGCAACCGCCTCCGCCACGCCAGCATCTCCTCGCCCTCGTATCTCGACGGCCTCAACCGCTCGCTGCGCAACGTCGTCTCCTACTGCGAAGCGCAGCCGTGGAGTGACCGCATCATCGGCTATCTTGCGCTGCCCTACGGCGAGGGCCTCCTGCCGCTCACGCTCACCGGCAAGATGTTCGATTGCTCGGCGGTCAATCAGCAGGAGTTTCGCCTTTGGGTGAAACGCCAATACCCCGACGAAGCCGCACTGCGCAAGGCGTGGGGCAATACCAACGTCACCTTCGACACCGTCGCCGTCCCGCGCGACCAAGAGTGGAAACTGAAACGCACCACCGGCACACCGACCGTCGGTGGCAAGCCCTTCGGTGCCGGCCGGCTCGAGTCCAATTCCGGCACGCGCGACCGCGGCCTCTTCCATTGGATCGAACCCGTCGATGCCGCCCGCGAACTCGACTACTGCCGCTTCGAGCGCGCGATGTTCCTCCGCTGGCTCCGCACCATCACCACCGCGCTCAAGGAACAGTCCGCCGCGCTCGGCCGCACGCGCCTCGTCGCCGCCGATGTCGCCAAGCAACCCCTGATGGGCTGGCAGATTCTCTCCGCGTTCGATGGCGTCGGCGAACCGCGCGATTTCCCCAACGTCCTCCAACTCTCCGGCTCGTGGGATCAGGGCGAACTCCTCGACGATCCCACGCTCGACGCACTCTGGACGCCCGCCGACTACCACGCGCGCACCGTCGGCTTCGCATGGGAACCCGAAGGCCCCGCCGACTCGATGGTCCTCCGGGGCAAGACTCTGCTCGCTGAAAATGACGCCCGCTCGTGGGTAGGTCAGGGCGCGGAAAATCAAGGTGCCTTCCTCACTCCCATCGAGTTGGAAGCCGGCCTCCTCCGCAACGAAGGCATGGCTCTCTCGCGCAATTTCCACTCCTATTGGTGCAATGTCGGCTCCTCCTATTTTCACGATCCTAAAATCCAGGAAGTCATCGCCCGCATCATACCCATGCTCGGCCGCGTTGCCGCCGCGCCACACCGCGAGACTACCGACGCCATCGCCTTCATCATCGATGACACCAGCCCGATGTATGAGGACTTCACCAGCGGTTTCCAGTCGCTCGCCGTCATCTGGCAGCGTATCCAGGGCCTCGCGCACTGCGGCGTTCCTTACCGCATCTATCTCCTTAGCGACCTGCGCAAAGATAACTTCCCAAACTACAAGGTATTCTTCTTCCCCAACCTATTCCGCGTGGATGACGACGTGATGGCTTTGCTGCGCAAGAAAGTATTGCGAGATGGTCACGTCGCTATTTTCGGTCCCGGCACCGGCATCACCGACGGACAGCATCTCACTGCCGAACCCGCCACCCGCCTCCTCGGTGTGAAAATGGAACTCGTCCCGCGCACCACCCAGCGCCGTGTCATCGTGCAGGAACCGCGCGGACAAAATCATCCTATCGTCCGGGAACTGTCCGCCGGTCATATCTACGGCGACACCTATGCCTACGGCCCGACCCTCATCCCCGCCGACAAAGCCGTCGCCGAGGCCAAAGCCGCGTCGCTGGGTTGGTCGAACACCTCCTTCTTCATCAACCGCCCCGGCCTCTTCCTACGCGAAAACGGCCGCGGCGGCGCGGGCAACGGCCAGCCCGGCCCGCGCGGCGCGGACGATTACGCCGTCCTCTGGTCCTGCGCCATTCCACTGCCCGCCGAACTGCTCCGCGCCACCGCGCGCCAGGCCGGCTGCAACATCTGGTCCGAAGAAAACGACGTCATCTACGCCAGCGACAGCTTCGTCTCCCTCCACGCCGTCAAGGCCGGCAAACGCACCCTGCGCCTGCCCCGCCCCGCCACCGTGCGCGACGCCATGACCGGCGTGGTGCTTGGCAAAGATGTGCGCGAAGTAACTCTGGAGCTAGAAGCCGTGCAGACCCGGATGCTGCTGCTGGAATAGGAACAGGCGCATTCGTGGACTGCCCATTCCGCATCCCGGTACCGCAGCCGGCCGCGAGTTGCGCCTCTTCCAAACTGCGAATTGAACGCCGCCTTGCCTCACTCCCCGCACAACCTAGACTCCTCCAATGCCCGCCAAACCAAAGCCCAAGCCGCAACGCAAGCCCGCGGCTCAAGCCCCCGCCGCCGCCAACAACGTGCCGGTCGTCGAGACGCTGTTCCACGATCTGCGGGAAGTCATCCGCGCCGCGTATGAACACGGGCTGCTCGACCGCCTGGACCGGCAACTGACGACCGAATTCGGGGATAGGTTTGATGCCTCGAACCTGCGTTACATGCGGCTCTTCTATAACGCCTTCCCAAATTGGAACGCACTGCGTTCCGAATTGAGCGCGACCCATTACCGCACCCTGCCCCGCGTCGAGGAAGCCGTCATCCGCGAGTGGTACCTGATCGAAGCCTTCGCCCAGAACTAGAATTTTCCCCTGCCCAACCCATGAAACAATTCCTCTTCAGTGTCATCCTCCTTACCCAGCTATTCACCCACCGACTCACCGCCGAAGTCACCATCACCGAACTCCCCGATCGTATCCGCGTCACCATCGACGGCACACTCTTCACCGAATGGCGGCATCAGGAATGGGCCGGGCCATTTCTCTACCCGGTCATCGGTCCAAACGGTGAGAGTGTCACCCGACACTTCCCCATGAAACCCGGCGTGCCTGGCGAGGAGCAGGATCATCCCCATCATCGCTCCATCCGTTTCTCCCATAGCGACGTGAACGGTTTCAACTTCTGGTGGGCGCCCGGCAAGGAACGCGCCAAACACAAGGCGGAAGTCCGTCTCGAAAAGATAGAAAAGATGACTTCCGGCAAATCCGGCGAAGTCATCCTCTGGAACCAATGGCTTGGCGACGGCAAGCTCGTCCTCCGCGAACAGGTGCGTCTCGCCTTCACGCCGTTGCCGAACCGCGAACTGCTGCTCGACTACGATGTCACTCTCCACGCCCCCGCCGGCGCCCCCGTGCGGTTCGGTGACAAACGCGACGGCGGCCTCTTGGTGCGCGTCGCGAACACCATGAAAGTCGAGTCCGAGAAAGGTGAGAAAGGCAGCGGCACGATCCTCAACAGTCGCGGCGACCGCAACGAAGCCGCGTGGGGCAAACGCGCCGAGTGGGCCGACTACTCCGGCCCTGACGCCAGCGGGAAGACCGTCGGCATTGCCCTGTTCGATCATCCCGCGAACCTCCGTTTCCCCACGCCCTGGCACGCGCGAACCTATGGACTCATCACCGCCAACCGCTTCGGCACCGATCACTTCAAAGCCAACTACAACGACCACAAAACCGTGATCTGTTCCCCGGCCGGCACCAACTGCCCCGCCTGCAACTCTCACTCCGGCGACTACACCCTGCCCGCCAGCAAAAGTCTCACCCTGCGGCACCGTCTCTATTTTCATCACGGTGACTCGCAGGCGGCCAGCGTTGCCGTCCGTTACCGTGACTATACCTCGTCCCGGGAGTTAGTCCCCCAGCGTATGCAGGCCCTGTTACAAGAGCGCCGCTGGAAGGAACTCATCGAACAGTTTGCCACCGAAGACTTCAGCACCTGGCCTGCGGAACTATCCCGCCAAGCCGCCGAGTCACTCCACCTGCGCGGCCAGACCTATTCTTTCCTGAAAGATGGCAGCCATGCCGAGACTGACCTCAAGGCCGCTCTCAAACTAACTCCCCGCAACGAAACCCTCTGGCTCACGCTTGCCGATAACTACACCAATAACCTGAACGACGACACTCAGGCGCTGGCCGCGTATCGTGAGGCCTTGGCTATCACCGGCAAAGGCAATGGCTGGCAACCACTCACTGCCACCGTTTCCATCGCCCGCATCCTCACCAATCAAGTGAAGCCCGATGAAGCCCTCGCCTTGCTCCAGACCTATGGCAATCTGGCAGGCATGGCAACCTCCTGGCGCGTCAGGCTCCTCCGCGCTTACGGCCACGCTTACGCCGCCCAAGGCAAGGAAGCCGAGTCACTCGCTAGCTTCCGTGAGGCTTTGCAACTCGAAGGCAAGCCATGAGGTCTAGCTCGAATTCCTTCGCTGCCGTGCGCTGCCTGTCCGTCCCAATCACAGTTCTCACTGCCGCGCTTTTACTCGTGATCCCAGTCACGACACGGGCGGCCGAGGCTATCAAGGAAGAAGCGCTCGCCCCCGTGCCGCTCAACACGAATCCAGGCCCCGAGTATCAGTCGGCGGCCCGTCTCTATCAGGGCGTGCCGGGACTGGCGCGGGACGCAAAGTCTGGGCGGCTCTGGGCGACCTGGTATTCCGGCGGACGCGGCGAATCTAAGGAGAACTATGTCGTGGTGGTCACGAGCGGCGATGACGGGGTCACTTGGACCGAGCCGGTGTTGGTGATCGATCCACCCAACACGGTGCGCACCTCCGACTCCTGTCTCTGGACCACACCCGACGAACGCTTGCTGGTGTTCTACACGCAAAACGAGGCGGCGAAGCAGCTCCACGACGGTCGCTGGGGCGTGTGGTTCACGGCGTGCGAGCAACCCGGACGCGCTGACTCCACCTGGACCAGGCCGGTCCGTATCTGCGACGGCATCATGTTGAACAAGCCGACCGTGCTGCGCGATGGCACCTGGCTGTTGCCCGTGGCGCATTGGTATGACCGTGCCCATGGTGCGGGAATCGTGCGGTCTCGTGACCAGGGTCGGAGTTACACTTGGATCGGCGGCGCTCCGGGGCGCAACGCCGACTGGGATGGCAAGACTACCGGCGGCGGCATGGAACACATCATCATTGAGCGAAACGACGGCTCGCTCTGGATGCCCATGCGGATCAAGGACGGTCTCGCAGAAACGACCTCGAAAGACGGCGGCGTCACCTGGAGTGCTCCCGTGCGCTCATCCATTGAAGGGCCTGGCTCCCGGTTTCATGTGCGACGCCTGCGGTCGGGACGCTTGCTGATGGTGAATCATGTGGGCTTCGCCCGTACAGGCTCGCTCCTCGCGCAACGCAGCCATCTCACCGCCATGCTATCGGAAGATGAGGGTAAGACCTGGCCGCACCGGCTCTTGTTAGATGACCGCAGCCAGGTGTCTTATCCCGATGCCATCGAGACAGACGCGGGCAAGCTCTACATCATCTACGACCGCGAACGCGCTGGAGCGCGGGAGATACTGTTCGCCATCACCAACGAAGCGGACATCACCGCGGGCAAGCCAGGTCCTGCAACAAAACTCCGCCAGTTAATCAACAAGGCGACGGCTCCGCGCTAGTTACCTAAACTCCACCCGCAGCTAAGAAACCACCGTGAATACCAAAGCGACTTCAGATCTTACCGCACGGTTGACGAACCTCTGCACCTTCGGCCTGGAGCGGGCCTTGGTGCTGCTGGTGGCGCTGGCCGGTGCAGTTACCCACTCATCGGCGGCAGACTACTTCGTCACCAAGCAGGGCCGGGATAATAACGCGGGAACTTCGCGAGCCGCAGCCTTCGCGACCATTCAACATGGAGTCAACGCGCTACAGCCCGGCGACACACTCACCATCGGGCCGGGCGAATACCATGAGACAATCCAACGCAGTGACCTCGGCAGCCTCGACAAAGAGACAACCATTCGCGCTGAGATCGCGGGCACGGTGCTGCTGCGGGGCGATGTGCCGGCACCGGTGTTTCGTCCGCTGGCCGGCCACCGTTTTGTCTCGGTCGCGGACTTTGATTTCAAAGGCGAGGTTCCCGCGGTGAATGAGATAGATACTCTCACCATTCTGCGGCGCATGCCGAACTACACCGAACTGGATTTCATTCCCGGCACGTTCCACCACGATCATCGCGCCGGGAAACTCTACGTCTCCACCTCCGACTTACAGCCCGCGACGACCCATAAGTACAGTGTCTCCACGCTACCGACTCACGGCGTGCGGCTGTTGCGCCCGCGACGGGTGGTGATCGAGGGCATCGCCGTCACGGGCTTCTGTGCGATGGAACTGCAGCACTATCGCGAGGAAACCGCGGGTGGGGTGTGGGGCATCTATCTCGTATCGGGCAAAGGCTGTGTCATCCGCCATTGCCACGCCTATCTGAACGCGTGGGGCATCGGCCTGCACTCGGGGCCGCCGGGCAGCGGTGACAATCTCATCGAGCACTGTGTCTCCTGGGCCAACAAGTCGCCGTTCGCAAATGGTGACATGGGTGGCATCACCGTCTTCGCGGCCCGCCGCGATGTCATCCGTAACTCGACCGCCTTTCTCAACGGCATGTATGGTATCAACATCTACGGCACGGGCGGTGCGGCCCCTAACTACAAGGACGACGGCGGTAACGAACCAAAGAACCGGAGCCTGCTGGCCAACAATTTGGCGTGGGGCAATGAGACGGCGGACATCAAGATCAAGACGGGCTACGAATACCATCACGCAGCGGTGAACTGTGTGGGAGCCGGTTTGTGGAGTGTAATCAATGTCACGAACAGTCTCCTCGGTCGCGGGGCCGCGAAGGCGCAGGCCAGCTTGATTGACAACATCGATCTTAGCAGTGACGCCGGGATTGTCCCGCAACAGGAGTTCGCTGATCCCGATCATCACGACTATCGCCTGCAAGCGACTTCTCGCTACCGGGGCAGGGGACTCAACGGGAAGGATCTGGGGCCGTTCCCATACTTGACTAATATCTTCTATGTGAAGCCTGACGGTGACGACCGGGCGGACGGACTCTCTGTGGCCGGCGCGTGGAAAACCCTGAGTCTCGCCGTAGGCAAACTCCGTGCGGGTGATACGCTCGACCTTGAACCTGGCGTGTATGTGGGGAATCTCGGCATTGCGATATCAGGGAGAGCGGACGCGGCGGTGGCGATTCGTGGCCGCGGCAAAGGGCGGGTGTTGATCCGCGGAGCCGTGAGCGCGGGCAACAGCCGGGGTTTGCGATTCGAGCGGCTGTATTTCGATGGCGGAGTGGAGGTGAGCAAGAGCAGTGGGATTGCTTTCGATAACTGTGAATTGGCGGCGAAAGGTAATGCCTTGGCTGCGGTGGACGTCGCCGGACTGATGCTATCGCACTGCGTCTTCACCAGCGACCAAGAGGCATCGCTCTCATTGAAGGATTGCGGACAGGTGGACCTGCGCGGGAATCTCTTCGGCAATGCCCGCGGCGCGGCGCTGAAGCTCACCGACGCGGGCGCGGTGATCTATTCGGACTACAATAGCTACCGTAACGCAGCCACGGCGTGGGAAGTCGGTGGTAGGAATCGCACGTTGACTGAGGTGCAGGCGAAACACGATCGGCACTCGCAGGAGCTGAGGCCGGAGTTCGCCGTCAGTGAGGGCGTCTTAGCTCTGAAGAATGCCAGCTTGTTTTCCGCGGGCGGTCCGTTGGGCAGCGCGATCGGGCGGCATGAAGTCAGGGCGCGACGCACGGAACTTAGTCTGGTTGGCAAACCGGTGGTGCATTCCGTCAGTGCGACCACGGCCAACCTGGAATGGACGACCTCGCTGCCCGCTACCTGCCAACTGGCCTGGGGCGAGACGCCGGCGTGCGAGCGTTCGGCGAGCTTCAATGTCAATTGTTTTGGCATTTACAGCCTGACTGGATTGAAACCGGGGCAGCGCTATTACTTCGCGCTCCGGTCCATCGACCGGCCCGCGGACCTGCTTCCCAAGGTGGAAACCACGCCGCTCAAACTGACCGACGCACCTATCACCTTCACCACGCTGAGAGAGAATCCTCCGCCCACGACTTATTACGTCGCAACCAACGGAAACAATGCCAGCAGCGGCCTGGACCGACAAAACGCGTGGCAGACCATTCATCACGCCGCCACGCGGGTGAATGTCGGCGATACTGTGCTCATTGCTGGCGGGAAATACTCCGAGCGCATCCGTATTCGCGCCACCGGCGAGGAGGGGAGTCCCATCACCTTCCGTTCGCTGCCGGGAGAGCGGGTGGACCTCGACGGTAACAACATGGCCCTTCACACCGCTTTCGTCGTGGGTGGCAAGAGTCATCTGCGTTTCGATGGCTTCTACCTTGCCCACTTCAATCTCTTCCCGAACGACGGCTGGAGCTTGCAGCACTGTGGCGAGTTTCATCTCTACTCGGGCAAGGACATCGCGATCACCCGCTGTTTTTCCGAGGGTCGCGGCGGGTACTCGGCGAATCCGGTGACGGCGTTTCACATCGACGGCCTGCTGATCCAGAACTGTGTCAACACCTACAAATTCGGCGGCATGTATTTCTGGCGCTGCCCGAACCTGGTCATCCGCAACACGGTCTTCGCCGAGCCGATGATCATGGCGTTTGTGCATCGCAATCAAAAGAAGCAGCTAGCCACCATGGAGAACTGCATCTTCACCGACATGCTGGACAAGAAGGCGAGACTGAACATCGGGGTGCTGTGTTGTGACGGGGAGCTCGAGTCATTCTTCGTGCGGAACAGCGCCTTCTTCCTGCGCGATTGCATTCCGCTGGAACAGCGGGCGCTGGATGGAACCAGGACCCTCAAACACTTGGGCGGGCACGTTCTCGAACCGCTCTTCGCCGACCCCCAGTTCGCCGGCGATCCGGGGGTGGCCGGTAATCCCAAGGACAGATCGGGTTTTAGTCCGGATCGGATGATGGACGCCGGGTTTAAGGCGGACTTTGACACCTTCTTCGCCACCAACCCCGAACTCATCAAACGGGGCATCGGCCTGCAGCCGGAGGCCTTCAAGGAGTTCCCTTTCAGCAAGCCTGCGAAAGTCCCACGACCATGAGGCACGTTTGCAGCGCACGGCGGGTGGTTAGGGCAGTCAATAACCTATGCGGGAGTCATGCCGGGGGTATCTCAGGAGCGTGGCCGTCTGCCGTGCGATTGTGGGGCGCTCCCATCGGCTCCTGCCCTCTCTGCGTCCCTTCCGATCTCTGCGGTGTTCCACTCCGCGCCCCTACGATCGGAGCGTTTCCTGATTACACCGCAGAGATGGGAAGAGACGCAGAGAGGGCAGGGGGGATGCGCACCCTCCGCGTACTCACTCCGGAGGCTGGCAAAGTATTGCAGCCACTCTTGCCCTCCCCCGCGCTCCGTGGTTCATCTGAAGCCGCTCGAATGAACAGTCACGACTAAGTCGCGCCTTTTGCACGGCCGGTGCCGGCATCCTTACCATGACACTTCTACGCTATTCCGCCTTGTCACTGTCCTTCTGTCTTTCGGTCTTGCTCGCGTCGGGGGCGCTCGCTGCGGCGGAATGGCCGGAGCTTCCCGCAAAGGATGCTGCGGCCGAGTTACCGGCGCAGGAGTGGCCGCAACGGCCTGGGCCGCGGCGCGTGCGGGTGCTGGTGCATTATCCCGGTGGCGCGCTGGACGGCGTGAATGCGGCGACGGGTCTCATGCTTACGCTGCACAATTGGGGCGGCAGCGATTGCGTGGGGACGGCCGATCCGCGGGTGCTGGCGCAGCGGCTGAACGTGGTCGCGGTCTGCGTGAACTACCTCCAGAGCGGCAAGGCGGACTCGATTGACGCGCCGGAGCCGTATGATTTCGGCTACCTGCAGGCGCTGGATGCCTTGCGCGCCTTGTGGTGGGTGCGCGACCGGCTCGCCGCGCAGGGCAGGCCGTTTGCCGACGACCGGATTTTTTGCACCGGCGGTTCCGGCGGCGGCAATGTGACACTGATGGCGAACAAGCTCGCGCCCCGCACCTTCGCCTGCGTGGTGGACATGTGCGGGATGAAAAAGCTCTCGGATGACATTGCTTTCAATCTCCCGGGCGGCAGTTCGCTCAATGCCCGCTGGAGCCGTGATCCGCGCAGCCGGAACTATCTTACCGCCGACGAGCAGGAGCTTCGGTTTGTCGGGCATCCCGTCCATCTTGCCACCATGAGACAGCTCGGGGCGCGCGCCAAAGTGGTCGTGATTCACGGGGCCGAAGACACGGTCTGCCCTTACGCCGACGCGGTGGAAATGGTGGAAGCGATGAAGCGCGTGGGGCTCGACGTGGAGGCGAAGTACATCACGAAGGCCGACGTGGACGGCAAGGTTCACAAGACCGCCGGTCACTTCTTTGGCACTACGGACATCGTCTTGGCGGCGGCAGAGAAGTATCTGCGGCCTGATGGTCCGACGGCGCGCCGACGGGTCGGGGCCACGGATTTTGAACGGGGCGAACAGATTCGGTATCGCACGCCGAACGGGGAGTGGGTGATTTCGTATGCGGCCGGGTTTCCCGTCGGGTCGTTCGAGCCGGGACCCTGGGGGCGCTGTCTGGATCGTTCGCAGCTGCTCGAGTTCGAGGACGCAAATGGCCTGCCACGGACGGTGAAAACCAAGGCCGAGTGGGCGGAGCGGGTCGCGCAGATTCGCGCCGGGATGCAGCAGGCCATGGGGCCGTTGCCCGAGGCCGCGCGCCGCGTGCCGCTCGGCGTCGAGACTGTGTTCGAGGAGTGCATGGAGAAATACCGGCGGCGCAAGGTGCGGTTCACGCCCGAGACCGGGGACCGCGTGCCGGCGTGGTTGCTGATTCCCGATGCCCTCGCGGATGGCGGCAAAGCTCCGGGCATGCTCTGTCTCCACCAGACCACCGGCATCGGGAAGAACGAGCCGGCGGGCCTCGGCGGCCTGCCGTCGCTGCACTACGCGCACGAACTGGCCGAGCGCGGCTTCGTCTGCCTCGTGCCCGATTATCCGTCCTTCGGCGAGTATCCCTATGATTTCAAGAAGCAGGGCGCGCATTACGGCAGCGGCTCCATGAAGGCGATCTGGAATAATATTCGCGCGGTCGATCTGCTCGAATCGCTGCCCGAGGTGGACCCGCGCCGTCTCGGCGTGATCGGCCATTCCCTTGGCGGGCACAACTCGCTGTTCACCGCCGTGTTCGACGAGCGGCTTAAGGCCGTCGTTTCGAGCTGCGGTTTCACTCCGTTCCACGATTACTACGGCGGGCGCGTTGCCGGATGGACCAGCGACCGCTACATGCCGCGGATTCGGGACGTGTTCGGGAACAATGCCGACAACCTGCCGTTTGATTTTTACGAAGTCCTCGGAGCGCTTGCGCCGCGTGGCTTCTTTTCCAACTCGCCGCTTCGGGACAGCAACTTCGACATCCGCGGCGTGCGCAAGGCGTTTGCAAAGGCCGCGGAAGTCTATGCGCTGTTTGACGCGCCCGGGCGCCTGCGGCTCGCCACCCCCGACGCGCCGCACGATTTCCCCGAAGCCGAGCGGACGGCCGCCTACGAATGGCTGGCGGAGGTGCTGAAGTAGGCCAACCCGCCGACCCCGCAGCATTCGCGAAGATTGCCAATGGGCAAAAGTAGGAATTGAAGCATCATGCCATCACGGACACTCTCCGCGGACAACCCGCTGACCCAACGCAGTCATGTGGCAAGTTGCCGAAACTTCAAAATATCCAAACCATGATCCGGTGCCTGCTCCTTTTCGTCGGGTTGCTTACGTTTGTTTCCGCCGCCGCACCCTTCCCTGCCGAGGACCGCTACGACTACCCCCTCCCACGCGAGGCGCACGACTGGTGTACCATCACCATCAAGACCCGGCCGCCCAACGGTCCGGTGCTGCCGCTGGTGTTGTTGATCGGCGATTCGATTACCGTCCGCTACGCTGCCGAGGTGGGTGCCGCGCTCAAGGATCGCGCCTACGTTTCGGTGCTGGGCACCTCGAAGGCGGTGGGCGATCCGGCGTTGCTGGATGAGATCAAACTGGTGCTCCGGCAAAACGCCTACGCCGTGGTCCATTTCAACTACGGCCTGCACGGCGGCGTGGCGGGTTTCCGATCCGGCTTCGCAGATGTCCTCGCCACCCTGCAACGCTATGCGCCGGGAGCGAAACTGGTCTGGGCCACCACCACGCCCTGCCAGCAAAAGGACGGCGCGCCGGACCGGAACGTGATCGAGCGCAACCAGATTGCCGCCGAACACATCGCCCGAGCGGGCATCGCGGTGAACGATCTTTACTCCCTGGTCGCGAAGCATTCCAAGCCGCTGTGGGACGGCGGCGGCGTGCATTACACCGCCGAGGGCACGGCCTTGCAGTCGAAGCAGGTGGCGCAAGCCATCGAGACGCTGCTCCCGGTGCCGAAGAAACCGCTGCGCGTACTGATGATCGGCAACAGCCAATGCCCGCTCCTCGTGAGCAACCGCCTGATCGAAAACCTCGCGGAGTCGGACCGGAGTGCCCCGGCCATTCATATCACCGGCTGCATCAAAGGCGGTGCCACCTTGCGCAGTCATTGGGAGCTGGGGGTCGGGACCAATACGGCGCGCGGGATGATTGCCGGCGGCGGCTGGGATTTCGTGGTGTTGCAGGACATTTACTATGTCGAGTCCGCCGCCTTTCAACCGTACGCACGGCAGTTTCATGAACTGATCAAAAGCAGCGGTGCCCGGACGCTGCTGTTCGGGACGGCTTCGATTCTCAGAGACTATCCGGCGGGGTTCGAGCGACAGCATCGCCTGCACTTGGACATGGGCAGGGAACTCACGGTCCCCATCGTGGATGCCAGTCCGGCCTACACGAAATACTTCGGCGCTCAACCATCTGCCGAGCGAATGGAGAGTCTCTTTGCCCAGGATAAAATGCACCCCGGTCTTCGAGGTTCCTATCTCTACGCCTGTGGGATTTACAGTGTGTTGACCGGGCGCAGTCCCATCGGACTCGCCGCACCCGCCGCTATTCCCGCCGAGGTCGCCAGGGAATTGCAGCAGGCCTCGTGGGCGCAGCATCAAGAGACAGCCGCGGCTTTGAAGAAGTGAGGCAGCTATGACTTATCAGGGCAGACATATCATAGTCGGCGGGTGGCACGGGCGACCCGCCTGTGCCGCCGGGCCACTGGCCCGGTGGAATGGAGGGAGATGTTCATACGATCCGGCGCGCTTGCGCCAAAACATCGTCACACCCATTCCGTCCGGCGAGTCGCCAGACGGCACAGGCTGGTAGCCTGTGCCACCCAAGTTTCCGCTAGCACCTATGACATATCCCGAGCACACCGGTGACCACAACACCCGCATGAAGTCTCAACTGACAACACACCTACCAGTTACCGCTCTTTCTATTATCCTATTCTCGCTGATTTCAGTGCTCAGTATTTCCGCCGCCCCCGCCTCGGCACCTACCTTCTTAGCCGGAACTGCCAAGGTTGAGATAACTCCGACGGAACAGGAGGCGGTGAATCTCCTGGGCCAGCCGCTGCGCCTGCGTGACCCGCTCTATGCGCGCGTGCTTATCCTCAAGAGTGAGACTCAGTCCGTGGCGATTGTCTCGCTGGATTTAATAGTCTTTGCGTCGCAGAAGGTGATCGCCGAGGCGAAGGCCAGATGGGGCGTCGATCAGGTGATCCTCTGCGCCACCCACACCCATGCCGCCATGGCACCACGAGGACTTTATATCAAGCCGCCCGCCGCGCCGGACTGGACGCGCAGCCCCAAAGGCCCGGGCGTCGCCGTCGATTGGCCCGGTCTCTCGGCGGACCCGTGGTATGCCGCGACTGAGGACAAGGTGGTCGCCGCCATCGGCAAGGCGATGAAGAGTCTCTTCCCTGCGCGCCTGGTCTCCGGGAAGGGATCGTTGGAGAGCGCCTACATGGCCCACAACCGGCGGCTGGTCCGACCCGACCGTGTCCTGCCGTTGTGGGAAAACCCCGACCGCCGGCCAACCCAACCCGTCGATCCGACTGTCGGCGTGCTGCGGGTCGATGACTTGTCGGGCAAGCCACGCGCCTTCGCCGTGCAGTATGCGTGTCACCCGGTCGCGCTCATGGGTGCCGGAGTAGTCTCGCGAGACTATCCCGGAGCCATGGTGGACTATCTCGAACAGGAACTCGGCAGTGACTGCATGGCCATGTTTCTGCAAGGCGCGTCGGGCGACCTTGATCCCTATGACCTGCACAATCTCCGCGGTGAAAATCGCTTCAATATCTCCCGACAGGCCGGTATTTCCCTGGCCAAAGGTGCGCTGCGCGTGGCCGCAACTCTCAAGCCACAGTCCGATACTCTCCGTCCCAGCCTCCGGGTGAAAGAGAGTCTCCTGGCCCTCCCGCACCGAAATGGCACCCAGACTACCGATGTTGGGTTGCTGACCGTTGTCATCAATCAGGACCTTGCCTTGGTGGCCATCCCCGGCGAACCTTTCATCCAACACCAGCTTGATCTTACTGCTAAGTCACCCATTCCCAACACGTTCATCCTTGGCCTTGCGTATCACGGACGGGGCACGCCGTTCGTGGTGTACATTCCGACCGCGCAGGCTGTGAAAGAGGGCGGCTACGGCGCAGCCGAGTGTAGCTTCCTGGCCGCGGACGCGGGCGAGAGGCTGATAAATGAAGCGGTGGTGCGGATTCGCGAGTTGGTGGGTGATGGCAAGCCTGCGCGGTAGCTATCAACCGCTGCAAAAGTTCGTGCCGGAGTCGCCAACACGAGAAACGCGTCCATCTCGCTCGGCCCGTGAGGCACGAACGGGGGGACGGCCGGGGAGAGGGGTGCCCCACTCTTCGGTGCGGTCTCGTCATGGCGAAGTCCCTCCTCTCCCCAACCCTCTCCTCCGTTCCGAACGGAGGAGAGGGAGCCAGAGGTCCCGGTGCGTACGGCACGGACTTTCGCAGAGATTGGTATCTCCTGGAATGCGCCTCCTCTGCGAGTGTATTGGCATGACACCAAAGCAACCTTGAGTCAGACTCACCCCATGAATCCTATGCGTATGCTCTCCATTGCTTCCTTGGTGCGGCTCTCTTCGGCGCTGCTGGTTTTCGCGGCTGTGGCCCTGACTGCCGTCGCCGCCCCGCCCCCGCAGGTCACTGTCAGTCCAGTGCGGCGCGCCTTTCACAATGGCGAGCACAACGCCTTCACCGACCTCTGCCGGTTTCGAGGCCATCTCTACCTCACCTTCCGCAGTTGCCCGGACGGCCACGGCGTCTTTTCGACCGCCTCGGTGATCATTCTCCGCAGCAAGGACGAAGGCGCCACTTGGGAGCCGGCGCATCGTTTCGCCGTGAAGGACCGCGACACGCGCGATCCGCACTTTCTCATCTTCCGCGACCGGCTCTTCGTTTACTCCGGCACTTGGTGGACCGGCGGGAAACCTCTCCCGCGGACGGAATGGGACGTAAACAAGCATCTCGGCTACGCCGCGTGGTCCGATGACGGCACCGCGTGGAATAGCCCCGTGCTGCTCGAAGGCACCTTCGGTCATTACATCTGGCGTGCGGCAACTTTCGGCGACCGAGCTTATCTCTGCGGTCGTCGCTACCCTGACTTCGACATCAATGCCCGGGGCGAAGGTGAAAAGGTTCAGGCGCTCATGCTCGAAAGCGACGACGGCCTGATCTGGAAAAAGCGTGCCTTCTTCGCGGAGTCCGCCGGTGACGAGACCGCGTTCCTCTTCGAGAAAGACGGTTCTGTCCTCGCCGTCGGTCGGCACGGCGGACGCAAAAACGCGCGTCTCTACCGCTCCCGCCCGCCCTACCTCGAATGGGATCGCAAAGACCTCGACCGCCACATCGGCGGTCCCCTGCTCGCGCGCTGGGGCGAACACACCATCGTCGGCGGGCGCAAGACCACGACCGACCGCGGCCCGAAGACCTCGCTCTGCTGGCTCGTGGGTGATGGGTTACAAGAGTTCGCCGAATTCCCCAGCGAAGGCGACAACTCCTATCCCGGCTTCGTAACCCTCTCTCCTACGCGCGCTCTCGTTTCCTACTATTCAAGTCATGAGAAGGATGCGGCGGGGAAGGCTATTACGGCCATCTATCTGGTGGAGCTGAAGTTGAAGCCGTGACACCAAAGCAATCTATGAACCGTTTGGAAAAATCCTTTGAGCTGCGGTGGACTGAGTTTGGAGTTCCGCGTTTGCGCGGCCCGCTTGTCGCACGAGGCCCGAGCCGCGTAAACGCGGAACTCCAAACCGGGTTTTCAAGCAGTCTGTTGCTTATTTCCCAAAAACCCACCCTATGAACACCACTCAAATCCCCCACGACGAAGCCGCGCGCCGCGCCTACTGGGCCGAGCAGATGCAGCTCGGTTATGACTTTGTGCAGAGAATCCTGCCCTTCGAGGTGCGCGAGTGTGGGGAAGGTTTCGCCTCGCTGCCGGACGCCGCGCGTGCCGCCGGCGTCGAGATGCTTTTCTCCACGACCAAGATCGCCGGTGGACTCGACCGCGTGTTTTACATGCGCGAAAGCCTGGTGCGTGACGTGGTGAACGTGGGCCGCGACATGAATGCG
This sequence comes from Verrucomicrobiota bacterium, assembly GCA_014193395.1. Taxonomy (GTDB): domain Bacteria; phylum Verrucomicrobiota; class Verrucomicrobiia; order Limisphaerales; family BJHT01; genus BJHT01. The sequence continues at coordinate 3,185 of BJHT01000005.1, read as the reverse complement.
CGCGGGTGGATTTTGAAAATCGAGGACGCCTTTCGGTCGCTCGAGATGCAGGGCCAGTTGGTGCGCAAGCCTGAGGTTTTCGATGCCATCGTCCGCAAGTGCATCTGGGAAAATGGCGGCACCCTGCCGCCGGTCGAGATGGTCGCGCGCCGCGCGCTCGTGCTCGTCGCCAACATCCCCAAGATCGGCACGCACATGTCCGGGTCAGCCATCGACGTTTCCGTGTTCCGCCGCGACGACGGCTCCGAGGTCTGGCGCGGATTTCCCTATCTGGAGATGAGCGAGAACACGCCCATGCGCTCGCCGTTCATCACACCCGACGCGCTCCGCAATCGCCTGGAAATCACCGCCATGGTCGAGGCTCACGGCTTCATCCATTTCCCCTTCGAGTTCTGGCATTTCAACAAGGACGACGCGATGGGCCACCTGCTGCGCGACCGGCCTGCGCCCGCGCGTTTCGGCCCGGTGCATTGGGATCCCAAAACGAACCGCGTCACCGCCGTCAGCGACCCGCTGACCTGGCTCAATCCCTTGCCCGTGATGGAACGCGAAATCGCCGCGGCGATGGAACGCGCCCGTCAGCAAGCGTGATGGTTTGCGGTCTTTGCCGCTCCTCCCTCACACTCACACTCTCTCACCCCGACACCCCAGCGCGCCCCTCACACCAGCCCCTTGATCGGTCCCCCGCGCGTGACCAGCTCGAGCAGGTTGTTCGGCAGCCCGTCCGTCAGCCGCACTTCGCCCACGTCCAGGATCGTGTGCATGATCGTCGCCATCAGGTCCGCCATCGTCACGCGATCCTCGGCCGGTTCGCCGCCGTCGCGCGTGGATTGCCCGATCACCGCGCCCATCCGCAGGCCGCCGCCGTAGAGCAGCAACGGCGCGAGGCCGCCCCAGTGATCCCGCCCGCCGTTCTTGTTGATGCGCGGCGTGCGGCCCATCTCGCCGCAACACACGAGCAGAATCTTGTCGCGCAGCCCGCGCGCCTCGACGTCCTCGATGAACGCCGCCACCGCATGGTCGAACGGCGTGCCGACATACCCCATGCCCTCTGTGATCGTCGCGTTGTTCGCGTCCGCGTGCATGTCCCAGACGAAGCTCGTGTTCACCGTGACAAAGCCCGCGCCGCGCTCGCACAGCCGCCGCGCCATCAGCAGCAGCTTGCCCAGCGTCGCGCCGTGATCCGCGTAATGCTTGCGATTATTCCACTTCGGATTGATCCGGTCCGGCGGCACCAGCGGCGCTGTGTCGTAGCGCGCGACCAAGCGCGGGTCTTCCTTGGAAATATCGAACGCGTCGGACACCCCGCCCATCAGCGCCTCGAACGCTTGCTCCTGAAACGCGCTCAACCCCTCGACCACGCCGCTCGTGTCCACCCAGCGCTTCCACTGATCGATCCCCGCCAGCAGCGCGCGCCGGTCGTTCAGCCGGTCCGTCGGCAGATTCAGCTTCATGTCCTGCTGCAAGCCGCCACCCGCGCCCGGGACGAACGGCGCATACGCCGTCCCCAAATCCCCCGTCGCGCTGAAGTCGCCGAACTGCGTGATCGCCGGCCCCGCCGCCGGCTGCACCGCGCGCGGAAACAACGCCACATTCGTCGGCATCCCCGTGTCCGACCGCAGCGGCCCGGCGATGCGCGAATAGAGGGACCCCAGGTTCGCCCGCTGCGTCTCGCGGCTCACGATCGGCTTGATGTCGTGATTCGCATCGCCCGTGGCAAACGACCGCACCGTGCTGAACTTGTGCGCCAGCCGCGCCAATTTCTCCATCGTGCTCCCGAACCGGATGCCGGGGATTGTCGTGGGAATCTCGCCCGTCGCGCTGCGGATTTCGCGCGGCGCGTCCATCTTCGGATCGAACGTCTCGAACTGCGACGGCCCGCCGTGCATGAAGAGAAAAATCACCGACTTGTCCTTCAACGGCAGCCGCCGCGCGCGCGCCAGCGCCTTCGCCGCGAACAGATCGCTCAACGTCAACCCGCCCAGCCCCAGCCCGCCAACGCGCAGAAACGCGCGGCGATTGAGCAAAGAACGCGCGCCAGAAGAATCATGGAATGCCAGCATAAGTGGTCAGTCCCGGACGGCCCGTGCCCGAGCGGCATTCGCCGCAACGCTTGAGCTGGTAAGGACGCGCTGCGCGCGTCCGTGACCTTTCCCCCCGCCGCGACGTCCGCCTGCAACCGACGCCCGCTTCTTTCCAACGTGCCCGAATCCGGAATTTGCAGGGCCGCGCGCAACGCGGCCCTACCGCGATTCGGTAGGGACGCGCTGCCGCGCGTCCGTGACCTTTCCCCCTTCCCCACCGCGTCCACCGACCCACCGCGCCCTCCGCAAAAAACACCATTGCCACCCCCTCACCGCCACCAATAACCTCCCGCCCCATGAGCGATGATCCCTATCGCGAACCCGGACGCCACACACCCGCCAAGGGCGTCCACCTCTCCCTCAGCGGCCCCAACTGGGTCTTCCTCACCGTCTGCACCGACAAACGCGAACGCTGGCTCGCGCAACCCTCCGTCCAACGCGCCCTGCATCAAATCTGGGAACACACCGCCACCGCGTGGCTCGTCAGCGACTACGTGCTCATGCCCGACCACCTCCACCTCTTCTGCGCGCCGCGCGACCTGAAATTCACCATCGAGAAATGGATGGCCTTCTGGAAAGACCGCTTCGCCAAAACCCATCCCGACACCGGCACCTTCCAACGCGGCGGAATGCACCACCGCCTTCGCGACGGCGAAAGCTACGCCGAGAAATGGCAATACGTCCGCGAAAACCCCGTCCGCGCCGGCCTCGCGACCACACCCGAGGACTGGCCCTTCTTCGGCCGCGTCCACGAAATCCGGTGGTAATATTTGGTAGGGATCCGCTGCGCGCGTCCCCAACCATTTCCCTCCCACCGCGACGCCCGCTTGCAAACCACCGTCCCCGCCAATCCCCACGCGCCCCTTCCTCGGTAGGGACGCGTTGCGCGCGTCCCTAACTTCTGCCCCACCGCGACGCCCGTTTGCAAACCAACGCCCTCATCTTCCCTCACGCGCCCGACCGGAAAATTGCACGGCCGCGCGCAGCGCAGCCCTACCACGATGCCCACACCTCGGTAGGGACGCGTTGCGCGCGTCCCAAACTTTTTCCCCTACCGGGCCGCCGCCTTCTACCGCCACCCCCCCCACCCCCCCCCCCCCC